>JBDUDR010000135.1:0-8048 GCA_040002845.1 Nocardioidaceae bacterium | reverse complement strand
GAAACGACACTGAGAGTCTGATTCGGCGTCTTCGGCTGAACAACCGTGACGAATACCTCACCCCTACTCAGCCGTAAGCCCCACAGCCGCCAAGGAAAACGTCACCTGTCACCGCCACCGAGACGGGCGTTCGGATGACGCGGAATAACTGTCGGATGGCGGCGAACAAGTGTCGGATCGCGGAGGGTCAGAAGCCGAGGCGACGCAGCTGCCGGGGATCACGCTGCCAGTTCTTGGCCACCTTGACCTGGAGGTCGAGGTAGACGGGGGTACCGAGCAACGCCTCGATCTGAGCCCGGGCGCGGCTCCCGACGTCCTTGAGCCGCGCGCCTTTGGCTCCGATGATGATGGCCTTCTGGCTGGCTCGCTCGATGAACAGGTTGGCGTGCACATCCAGCAGGGGACGGTCGGCCGGGCGGTCGGCACGCAGACCCATCTCCTCCACCACGACCGCGATCGAATGGGGCAGCTCGTCCCGGACCTCCTCGAGCGCCGCCTCCCGGATGAGCTCCGCGACCAGCATCTGCTCGGGCTCGTCGGTCAGCTCGCCGTCGGGATACAGCTGCGGTCCTGGCGGCAGCAGCTCGACGAGCAGGTCGGCCAGCAGCTCGATCTGGTTCCCAGTCGTGGCAGATACCGGGACTATGTGCACCCAGTCGACATCGCATCGGTTGCCCAGATCCGCGATCGCCGTCAGGTGCTCGGCCATCCGGTCCGGCCCCACCAGGTCGGCCTTCGTCGCGATCGCGAGCCTGGACGTGCCGCCGATCCGGGCCAGCTCAGAGACGAGAAACCGGTCACCGGTCCCGATCCGCTCGTCGGCCGGCAGGCAGACACCGACCGCATCCACCGCGGACCAGGTGCTGCGTACGAGATCGTTGAGCCGCCGACCGAGGAGAGTGCGCGGCTTGTGCAACCCGGGCGTGTCCACCAGAACTAGTTGGGCGTCGGGGCGGTGCACGATGCCGCGGACGGCATGACGGCTGGTCTGCGGTCGGGACGACGTGATCGCGACTTTCGAGCCGACCAGCGCATTGGTCAGGGTGGACTTGCCGGTGTTCGGGCGGCCCACAAAGCAGACGAATCCCGACCGGTGCCCGCCGGACGGAAGGTCGGTCACGGCGCGGCGACTCTCTCCACGACCGCGCCTGTCGGGTCGCAGCGGAACACCGGAATCCCCGAACTGGCCAGGTCACGGACCGCGGCCAGGTCGGATCCGGCCAACGAATCCGCGTCGGTCACCACGGCCACCGCTTCCAGACCCTCGGCACCGCTCGACACCGCCATCGCCACCGCGACCTGAATGGCCGACAGGCTCAGCGAGGGCAAGGCGACCGTGGACGCGGCGTACGTCCTGCCGTCGAGGTCGCGCACGCAGGCTCCTTCTGCCGCGTTGGTGCGGACCCGGCTGGCCCGAGCCAGCGCAATGATCTTGGCGTCCTCCGGGTCCATCTAGTCGACGGCCTCCGCCGAGACCTTGCCGGACTCGGCCGCAGGCGAAGGCTCGGCCCGGGTGACAACGATGGTGCCGACGAGGTTGCGCCGTCCCGATTGGGTCTCGGCCTGCAGGTGCAGGCCCTCAACGTCGATCTGAGCCCCTGGGATCGGAACCCTTCCCAGATGCTTGGCCATCAGCCCACCGACCGTGTCCACGTCATCGTCGTCTATCGACAGGTCGAACAGCTCACCCAGCTCATCGACCTGCAGTCGCGAAGAGACCCGCACTGAGCCGCTGGAGAGCCACTCGACCTCGTCCGGATCAACGTCGTACTCGTCGGTGATCTCGCCGACGATCTCTTCCACGATGTCCTCGATCGTGATCAGACCGGACGTGCCGCCGTACTCGTTCACCACGATCGCGAGGTGGGTCCGCTCGGCCTGCATCTCGCGCATCAGCTCGTCGACAGGTTTCGAGTCGGGCACGAAGACCACCGCCCGCATCACCGACTCGACGCGCTCGGTGCTCTCCGCGTCATGCCGGTCGAAGATTCGCCGGGTGATGTCCTTCAGATAGGCGATCCCGACGACGTCATCGAGGTTCTCCCCTGTCACGGGGATCCGCGAGAAGCCGCTGCGCAGCGCCAGCGAGACGCACTGACGCAGCGTCTTGGTGCGTTCGATGAACACCACGTCGGTGCGCGGCACCATCACTTCCCGGGCGATGGTCTCCCCCAGCTCGAAGACCGAGTGGATCATCTTGCTCTCGCCGGACTCGATCACCCGGGACTGCTCGGCCAGGTCGACCAGGGCACGGAACTCCGCCTCTGACGCGAACGGCCCCTCCCGGAACCCCTTGCCGGGGGTCAGCGCGTTGCCCAGCATGATCAGCAGTCGTGGGATCGGCCCGAGCACGCGGGTCAGCAGCAACAGCGGGCCGCTCGCCATCAGGGCGACCCGGTCGGCGTGCTGGCGCCCCAGCGTTCGAGGGGCGACGCCGGAGGCAACGTAGATCACCACCAGCATGACCCCCGCCGCTACCACGACCTCCAGCCAGGTCGGCGAGATGACATCCCGGATCACCAAGACCACCAGCACGGTCGCGGTGATCTCACACGCCAGTCGCAGCAGCAGCGCCGTGTTCAGGTAGCGGGGCGGGTCGTCGAGGACAGTGAGCAGGCGCGAGCCAGCCCGGGCACCCGAGCGCTCCAGCTCGGCAGCGCGAACCTTGGAGAACGACGACAGCGCTGCCTCGGCAGACGCCACCACTCCGGCGACCAGGATCAACACGCCACTCGCGACCAGGAGCCAGGAGTCGGCTAGCGTCATGGCTCGACGTCCTCCCCGCGTCGCACGCCCTGCCACTCGGCCAGCAACCTCGCCTGTAGGCCGAACATCTCCCGGTGTTGGGTCGGCTCGGCATGGTCGTAGCCGAGCAGGTGCAAGATGCCGTGGACGGCCAGCAGGTGCATCTCGTCGACTGCCGTGTGCCCAGCATCGGCTGCCTGCTTGGCCGCGACCTCCGGTGCGAGTACGACGTCGCCCACCACGCCGTCGGGCGGATCGCTGCCCGCATGGCCCGGACGCAGCTCATCTATCGGGAACGCCAGCACGTCCGTTGGTCCCTGCTTGTCCATCCACAGCTCGTTGAGCCGGCTCATCTCGTCCATGTCGACGAACTTGACGGCCATCTCTGCCTGCGGGTGGATCCGCATCCGCTCGAGGACGAACCTCGCGAGCCGCGAGAAGTCGACGACATCGACGTCCGCACCCGACTCGTTGATGACATCGACACTCACGGGCGGTGGCTCCCGCTGCGCCTGCCGTCGACGTCGATCTCGCGAGTCGCCTCGTAGGTGTCGTAGGCGGCGACGATCCGGCCGACCAGCTTGTGGCGGACGACGTCATGGCTGGTGAGGTGGGTGAAGTGCACGTCCTGGATCTCGTCCAGGATCTCTTGGACCACCCGCAGGCCGCTGCGCGTACCCATAGGCAGGTCGACCTGCGTGACGTCGCCGGTCACCACCATCTTGGACCGGAAGCCCAACCGGGTGAGGAACATCTTCATCTGCTCGGGTGAGGTGTTCTGTGCCTCGTCGAGGATGATGAACGCGTCGTTCAGCGAGCGGCCCCGCATGAACGCAAGTGGTGCGACCTCGATGGTGCCGGCGGTGAGGAGTTTGGGGATCGACTCGGGGTCGATCATGTCGTGCAGCGCGTCGTACAGCGGGCGCAGATATGGGTCGATCTTCTCCGACAACGTGCCCGGCAGGTAACCGAGCCGCTCGCCGGCCTCGACGGCCGGCCGGGTCAAGATGATGCGGTTGACCTGCTTCGACTGAAGTGCTTGCACCGCCTTGGCCATCGCCAGATATGTCTTCCCGGTGCCGGCCGGCCCGATCGCGAAAACCACTGTGTGCTTGTCGATCGCATCGACGTAGCGCTTCTGGTTCAACGTCTTGGGCCGGATCGTCCGACCGCGGTTGCTCAAGATGTTGAGCGTCAGGACCTCTGCCGGGCGCTCCTTGGTCTCGGTGCGCATCATCGCGATCGAGCTCGCAACGATCTGGGGCGACAACCCCTGTCCGGTGCGGATCATCGCGACCAGCTCGTCGAGCAACCGCTCCACCAAGGCGACCTCACCACGGTCACCCGCCAACGTGATCTGGTTGCCCCTGACGTGGATGTCGGCGTCGAACTCCCGCTCCAGCATGGTGAGGAACTCGTCGCCGGCACCCAGCAGCCCAACCATGGAGATGCTTGCCGGGACGACGATCGTGTGCTGCGTCCCCAATGCGGCTGTGTGCTGCGAAGGGGTCGATGCTTGGCTGTTCGTCTCAGTCGTGTATTCGGCCATCCGCGGCCTGGCGGCCGTCCTCCAGTCTCCCGGGGTTGCTGTCAGTAACCCATGCTAGAGGCTCCGGGTCACCCTGACCCAAATGTTTCCGGCTCCCGGCTGAACGGGTAGGTCGCCCAGTACATCCTGACGACGGCTCCGGACTCGTCGCGGACCAGTCGCAGCAGCTCACCTTCCTCCCGGCCGGACTCCGTGCGGTAGAGGTCCTCACCCTCGCGTACGAACACGGCGGGTGCCTTCCCGGCCGGGTGCGGGTCCGTGCGGGCCTCGAGCCGACCAGCCGCGACACTGAACACGAACGGGGAGCCCTCGGACCACCAGCGACCCGGAACACCGGCCAGCTCGGGTGGGGCACCCTCTCCAGGACGCCACGGCTCCGGATCTGCCGGGTCGTCGTCCAGCACGGTGCAAGCGAGGTCGAGGGCCAGCTCGCCCGGGTCTGCGACGGCCGAGGTGTTGGCGAGCGCGATCCCGGCCACCTTGTCAGATCTGCGTACGAAGACCCCGCTCACATGACCGGGCATACCACCCGTGTGACCGACGAAGACCCTCTCACCACGCCTCATCAGCTGCAGTCCCAGCCCCCAGGCCATCGTCCAGGCATCGAGGTCGGCCATGATCTGTGGCTGGCACATCTCCTCGATGCTGGATGCGGACAGCACCTGCTCGTCGGGGTCCGCCAGAAACGCAGCCCAGGTTGCCAGGTCAGCCGCGGTGCTCCACAAGCCGCCGCAGGACGCCAGCGCGCGAAGGTCGAGGTCAGATTCGACATGCGCCTCGTCGGTGAACGGGTCCGGGTAGTAGCCGACGGCGACCGGTGGCTCGGCCACCAGCCCGGTCCGCTTGAGTCCCAGCGGGTCGAGTAAGCGGGCCCGCAGGCTCTCCTCCCACGACCTGCCGTCGAGCCGCGCGACCACCTCACCCAGGACGGCGTACGCGAGGTTGGAGTAGTGCCACCGGCGGTGCGCCGGAAGCACCTGCTCGGAGGTCTCGAGGCCCGCGAGGAGCTGCTCCAGGTCCGGGCACTGGAGCGACTCCCAGATGTCGCCGCCGGGCTCGCGCTGGAGCCCGGAGGCGTGGGCGAGCATCTGCCGGATGGTCAGCGAGGCGTGTTTGGTCTCGGGAACGAACCGGGTCAGCCGGTCATCCAGACTCAGCTTGCCCTCATCACGGAGCGCCATCACCAAGACCGCGGTGAATGTTTTGGTGATCGAGCCGATGCGGTATTGGGTGAGCTCGTCGGGGCCAACCTCGGGCTTGGTCATGTCGGCGGCGCCGACACCGCCGGACCAGGCCAGCTCGCCGGCTCGCGCCACGGCTCCGATCAGTCCCGGCACTCGCCAGCTCTCCTGACGCTCGGCCACCCTCGTCCGCAGACTGCGCTGTACCGAGTCGGCGACGGTGTTCATAGGGATCCCCTCGCTGTCTAGGCGGGTCCAACGTAAGCCAAAGTACGCCACCGTAAGTCAACGTAAGCGAACGTCAGCCGGGAGGCCAAGTCATCGTCCGACCACCGAGGACGTGGGCATGGCAGTGGGGCACGGTCTGCTGGGCGTCCCGACCTGTGTTGAACACCACCCGATAGCCGTCCTCCAGCTGCTCGACAAGGGCAACTTCGCCGACTGTGCGCCCCATTGCGGTGAACGACACCGGGTCGTGCAGGGCCAGCGCCGCCAGGTCGTTGTGATGGCTCTTGGGCACCACCAGGACGTGGGTCGGTGCCTGCGGGTTCAGGTCGCGAAACGCCAGCGTGTGGTCGGTCTCCAGGACCACGTCGCTGCTGATCTCCCCCGTCACGATCCGGCAGAACAGACAGTCGGCTTCCCTGCTCATGGCCACTCCAAGTCAGCCGCCCACCGCGGCGTTGCTTTGCCCGATGCGTCCGGCCTGAGACTATCGGCGGAGGTAAACCGTTCTCCGCCCGCGCGCGTCTAACCGGCATGAGTGTCTTCCTGGGGGCCAATCGGGAGGTCGCCGCGGCCGGCCCGAGCAGAAGGCACGACGTGAGTGCACCCGCCACCAACTGGGACGCCGACGACGCGGTGTCACATCTGTACGCGGCCTACTACCGCTCCCTGGTCAGGCTGGCCGCCTTGCTGCTTCGTGACCTCACCGAAGCCGAGGATGTCGTCCAAGACACCTTCGTCGCCATGCACAGCAAGTGGGGGCGGTTACGCGAGCCTGACAAGGCGCTCGCGTACCTGCGCCAGACGGTCGTCAACAAGTCCAGGTCGGTGCTGCGCCACCGGACCGTGGTGGAGCGGCACCAGCCCGACCCTTTGCTCGATGCGGACTCCGCGGAGCGCGGAGCGGTGCTCGCCGAGACGTCCTCTGAGGTGATGGGTGCCCTTCGTCGACTCCCCCAACGCCAGCGCGAGGTGCTCGTGCTGAGGTACTACCTCGACCTTTCCGAAGCCCAGATCGCCCACACGCTCGGCGTCAGCCGAGGCGCAGTCAAGAGCCACGCGTCGCGCGGCATGTCCGCGCTCCGCCTGTCCTTGGAGCTCAGCTCATGAACACCGACCGCGACCTCGAGAACATCCTCCGCTCGGCCATGCACGACGAGACGGACCGCATCGAACCCGCCGACCACCTCCACGACATCCTGCGTCGCACGACCCGACCCGCCCGCGACCGCGGCAGCCGTCGACGCCGGTGGGTCATCGGCATCGCCGGAGCCGGCCTGGTAGCTGCCTCTGTCACCAGCGTGGTCTGGGTCGCTGACCAACCCGGCGGCGACACCAACCCCAGCCCGCCCGTCGCCAGTGCTCCGCCTCCGCAGAACCTGCTGGTCTATTCGTACGACACCGCTCCGGTGGTCGTGCACCGGGCACCGATGCCGCTGCCCACGGCCATCGACCTCCGGGTCGGTGAGCATCGGTCCTTCGACCGGGTCGTCATCGACCTGCGGGGCGAGATGTCCGGCTACAACGTGCGGTTCGTCAAGGCCCTGGTCCAGGACGGTTCGGGCCTCCCGATTCAGTTGGAGGGCAAGCGTCTTGTCTCGGTTGTCCTGTATCCCGCCAGCGCCCACGGCCCGGCTGGCAACAGTCTCTACCAGGGGCCGGAGCTAGAGCAGTACGGTTACCCGTCGCTGAGCGGGGTCGCGTTCATCAGCGACTACGAGGGGTACGTGTCGTTCGGTGTCTCGCTCAGCCACCAAGCGCCGTTCCGGGTGAATGAGCTCACCAACCCGACTCGACTGGTGATCGACTTCAAGCACTGAGAAGTCCTCTGGGTCGGCAAGGCCACGAGTTCAACGCTGGTTGAAGGCGTCCCGCAGCCGCCCGAACATGCCCCTGTGCTGTGGCGCGAACTGGCCCACCGGTCGCTCCTCATCACGAAGGCGAGCCAACTCGCGCAGCAGCTCTTCCTGCCGGCCATCCAGCCGGGTGGGGGTCTCGATGTCCACCCGGACGATCAGGTCGCCACGACCCGCTCCGCGCAGCCGAGGCACCCCACGAGCCGGCACGACCAGGCGCTGCCCCGACTGGGTCCCGGCCCGGATCTCCAACGGCAGGGATGCCTCCACGTTGCCACCGAGATCGGCCTCGAGGGTAGGAAGCTGGATCTGTGTGCCCAGCGCGGCGGCGGTCATCGGCAGCAGGACCGTACTGTGCAAGTCGTCGCCCTCGCGGGTGAAGATCGGGTGTGGCGCCACGTCGATCTCGACGTAGAGGTCCCCCGCCGGTCCGCCGCCCGGGCCGACCTCGCCCTCACCGGCCAGCTGTACGCGGGTGCCGCTGTCGACGCC
>JBDUDR010000134.1:0-8216 GCA_040002845.1 Nocardioidaceae bacterium | reverse complement strand
CCGCCCGACCAGGCGGCAGCAGTGGAGATCACCAGCAGCTCGTCGCGGCTCATGCTGCGTTCTCCCACCGGTAGCCGACGCCCCACACGGTCACCAGCCGCGAGGGATGACCTGGATCGGGCTCGACCTTCTCCCGGAGGCGGCGTACGTGGACCGTCACCGTCGACTGGTCGCCGAACGTCCAGCCCCAGACCTGCTCGAGCAGCTGCTCACGGCTGAACGCGATCCCGGAGTTGCGCAGGAAGAACACCAACAGGTCGTACTCCCGCCCGGTCAGACCGAGCTCCCGACCGGCCTTCGTGACCCGCCGGGCAGGCAGATCCACGGCCAGGTCACCGTCGGTGAGTGCTGTCCCGGCAGGAACGTCCGCCGCCGAGCCCGAGCTCGACCGTCGCAGCACGGATTGAACCCGGAGCACCAGCTCGCGCGGGCTGAACGGTTTCGTCACATAGTCATCGGCGCCACGCTCGAGTCCGACCACCCGGTCGCTCTCGGCACCGAGCGCGGTCAACATGATGATGGGGGTCTCGCGCACGGCACGCATCCGCCGGCACACCTCGAGCCCGTCGATCCCGGGCAGCATCAAGTCGAGCACCACCAGATCCGGCGGGGTAGCGTCGAACAGCTCCAGCGCAGTCTTGCCGTCGGCGGCGTGGTCCACCTCGAAGTCCGCATCGCGCAGATAGGCGACCACCACCTCTGCGACGGTGGAATCGTCGTCCACGACGAGTACGCGCGCACCCATGCTCGAATCGTAGGTGGCTCCCGAGGCAACCGCACCGCGTCAGACTCGACCCACCCCCCGCCGTCACAGTTCCGTAAGCCCGTTGTGATGGCCTGCGAGTGTCGTCAGATCTAGCGTCGACGCGTGAGAGTCGACGTGATCCTGCCCTGTCTCGACGAGGCGAGCGCGCTGCCCTGGGTGCTGTCCCGGATGCCCGAGGGCTACCACCCGATAGTGGTCGACAACGGCTCGAGCGACGGATCACCGCGGGTCGCGGCCGCCCATGGCGCGACCGTCGTTACCGAGCGCAGGCGCGGCTTCGGCGCGGCAGCACATGCCGGCCTGGTCGCCGCAACCGCAGCGATCGTGGTGTTCTGCGACGCCGATGCGACCCTCGATCCTGACCAGTTCAATCGCGTGACCGATCCGGTGCTGGCGGGCCACGCCGACCTCGTGCTCGGTCGTCGCGTTGCGGTCGGCGCTGCCTGGCCGCTACACGCCAGGGTCGCGAACGCCCTGTTGGCCGCTCAACTGTCTCGCCGCACCGGCCGCAGACTCCACGATCTCGGGCCGATGCGGGCTGCCGGCAGACTAGCTCTGCTGGGCCTGGGCCTCACCGACCGCCGGTTCGGCTATCCGCTGGAGATGGTGTTACGCGCGAGCGCCGCCGGCTGGCGGATCCGCGAGATCGATGTCGACTACCACCAGCGGATCGGCAAGTCCAAGGTCACGGGTACGTTCGGCGGCACCCTGCGGACCGTACGCGACATGCGATCGGTGCTCGCCCGGTGAGCAGGTGGAGGAGACTGCGCGGTCGCCGGCCAATCGTGCTGGTGATGGTGAAGGAGCCCCTCGCCGGCCAGGTCAAGACTCGGCTGAGTCCCGCCTACTCCCCCACCGAGGCCGCTGGCCTGGCCGAAGCCGCGGTGGCCGACACCTTCGATGCGGTACGCGCGATGCCGGCACGCTGGCGCGTCGCAGTCCTCGCCGGCGATGCCTGCTGGCTTCCACAAGGAGTCCGCGTCGTCCCACAGACAGATGGCAGTCTCGACGAACGGATCGCCGCCGCGCTCGAACGCTTCGCCGGCCGGCGGGTCGTACTCATCGGCATGGACACCCCACAGATCACCCCTGCGGCGATGCGCATCGACTGGGGACACTACGACGGCGCCCTCGGACCAGCCGAAGATGGCGGCTTCTGGCTACTCGGTCTGGACCGCGCAGATCCCGAGCTGGTGCGAGGGGTGCCCATGTCGACGGAGACCACGGGTGCCGTACAGCTCGAAAGGCTGACTCGAGCCGGGCTGCGCGTGCAGCGACTGGCCACCTTGCGTGACGTGGATACCGCGGCGGATGCCGAACAGGTCGCGAAGTCGGCGCCGCAGACCCGGTTCGCGCATCGGGTGCGGGAGCTCGGAAACCGCACCACCGGAGTAGTTGCGCTCGCGGCCGACCGCTGGGACCGGCCGGTCGACCACGGCGACGATGCAGTGCTTACTCGATGCGCTCCCGGACCGGTGCTGGACATCGGCTGCGGGCCGGGCCGTGTCGTCAAGGCGCTGACCCAGCGCGGGGTGGCCTGCCTCGGGATCGACATCGCGCCAATGGCTGTGGCGATGGCCACCAGCTGGGGCGGGATGGCGCTGCTGCGAGACGTGTTCGACGACGTGCCGGGGCAGGGCCGCTGGCCGGTGGCCCTCCTGCTGGACGGGAACGTCGGCCTCGGTGGTTCTCCTGCAGCCCTGCTCACCAGGGTCCGGGAGCTGCTGCGGCATGACGGCGTCGTGCTCGTCGAGCACGATCCAGAAGCCGACCGTCATGAACACCTGACTGCCCGTCTGGTCGATGCGGTCGGATACCGCGGGCCTGAGTTCGCATGGGCGGTCGTTGGCCTCAACTCCCTGCGCGCCGCCGCGGCACCGGCCGGCCTCCACCTCACCGAGGTCTGGTCGGCGGGTGGGCGAGCGTTCGCCACCCTGCGCCGGCGATGACGCGTCGACTCGTCCCGTCACAGATCCGTAAGCGCTCATCGGTACTCTCCGACAACGTCCGGCTCTACCGTCGAACTGTGTCGACCGACCCCGGGAAGCTGAACGGTTTCCCCAAACCCCTATGGGCCTGGCTGGCTCGGCACCCTCCCCCGGGACCCTTTCGGTCACATACCTGGCGCAGCCCGCTGCGCGGTCCGTGGCTCACGTCGGTGTTCGCGCTCGTGCTCCTAGTGGGCCTGCCGGTGGTCACCGTCACCGGCCTGCTGTCGTACGTCGCGTACGCCCCTCAACTCGGCACCGCGCTGCCGACGGACGTCGGCTGGCTGCACCTCCCGATCTTCGACTGGCCGACCCGCCCGGTGTGGCTCTACCGGCTCAACCAGGGGCTGCACGTCAGTCTCGGGATCTTGCTGGTGCCGGTGGTCCTGGCCAAGTTGTGGTCGGTGATCCCCAAGCTGTTCAGCTGGCCGCCGGCTCGTTCCGTCGCCCAGGTCGTGGAGCGGCTGTCCCTGGCGCTGCTGGTCGGGAGCATCCTGTTCGAAATCGTCACCGGCGTGCTCAACATCCAGTACGACTATGTGCTTGGCCTGGACTTTTACACCGCCCACTACTACGGCGCCTGGGTCTTCATCGCCGCCTTCCTCGTGCACGTAACGCTCAAGCTACCGATCATGGTGAGCTCGCTGCGGTCGCGGTCACTTCGCAAGGAGCTCCGCACGCCGCTGGCCGAGACCCGTCCGGAGCCCATTGACATCCACGGCCTGGTTGCCACCGACCCGGCGCCAGCCACCATCAGCCGCCGCGGCCTGCTCGCCCTGGTCGCGGGCGGCTCGTTGGCGGTTACCGCTGTCAGCCTGGGAGCAAGCCTCAGCGACAACCTCCGGGGTACGGCGCTGCTGTCTCCGCGAGGTCAGTCCGGGGGCGACGGACCCAACGGCTTCCCGGTGAACAAGACAGCCAGCACCGCCGGGATTCGTGCAACGGATGTCGGACCGTCCTGGCGACTCACGTTGACCGGTGCGGGGGGGCCAATGGTGCTCGACCGAGCCGCCCTGCTGGCCATGCCCCAGCGAACCGCGCACCTGCCGATCGCCTGTGTCGAGGGCTGGTCCACCACGCAGACCTGGACAGGCGTACGGCTGGCGGACCTGGCCGCAGCCTCCGGCGTTCCGGACCCGTCCAGTGCCCGCGTGACCTCGCTCCAGATCGGCGGCCTCTTCAGCGAAGCCGCCCTCACCGGCGGTCAGGTGCGTGACGCCGATGCGCTGCTGGCGCTGAAGGTCAACGGCGTGGACCTGTCACTGGACCACGGCTTCCCGGCCCGCATCATCGTTCCCGCGCTGCCGGGAGTGCACAACACCAAGTGGGTCCGAGCCATCGAGTTCCGGGGAGCGTGATGATGCGTCGCTTCCGTGCCTTCTACGGTGCGCATCCCGCGCACATGCTCGTGCTGGTGGCTTGCTTCGGGCTGGCAGGCTATGCCGTCTGGCACGCCTCTCGGGGACCCCTGCCGGTGCGGATGGCGGTGTTCTTCGTCGCCGCCGTGATCGTTCATGATCTGGTGGCGTACCCCACGTACGCCGCAGTCGACCGTCTGCTCGCAACGGTGACAGCGCGGCGTGAGGCCCAGTCTCGAACCGCTCAGCGGGTCACTGTCGTGAACCACGTTCGGGTGCCGCTCGTGATCTCCGGACTCCTGCTGCTGGTGTTCGGGTCGGTGATCGTCGGTGGCGGCGAGGCAACGTACCAACGAGCCAGTGGCTTGGACTTCGCTCCGTATCTGCTGCGCTGGCTACTCATCACCATTGCCCTCTTCCTGGCCAGTGCTCTGGTCTACCTCTGGCGGCGCTCACGAGCCTGAATTTGCTAGCCACGGCTACCAGGTGGTGAGGAGCAGGTGCTGTAGCACGAGTGCCGCGAGCGCCTGCAGGCCCAGCAGCCAGCGCGCGTCACGCCTTGGACACAGGGCAAACAAAGGGAGGACCAGCACGGTGAACGGCAGCCAGATCCGCTCGCACTCGGACTTGCTCAGGCCTGACATGGTGGCGACCCCCATCATCAGCAGGGCAGAGCCCGAGACCAGTGCCACTGCCCTCGTCGCGGTCGCGCTCCAGTAGCCGCGGTTCCGGACCAGCTGTGCGATCGCCACCCAGACACTGAGTCCCGCGCTGCAGGTCCAGGCAGCGAGATTGGCCCAAACCCAGTACCAGTAGGGGCGATCCTGCGCCTGCCCGCTGTGGTAGCGCTCGATCAGCACCGGGAAGGCGTCCCACCACGAGAAGCCGGCCAGCGTGAAGGCAGCCATGACTCCCGCTGCTCCGAGGGCAGCCCAGCCCAGTGGCGCCACGGTGCGGGCCGCCAGCAGCACGGCGACCGCGGCAATCCCCATCAGCACGAGCCCGTACGACAGGTATACGCCGAAGCCCAGCAACAGGCCTGCCACGATGGCAAGGGCTCGTGCGCGTCCGACGTTTGCTGGCTCCCGGAAGGCGGCGCACGCGAGCGCTAGCACGGCGAGACCCCAGGTGGTGACCGCCAGATAGAAGGCGTCAGCCGAAACACCGATCCACAACGCGGTGGGAGCGATGATCAGAAACGGTGCCGCCCGCCGGGCCAGCGACTCGGTCGCGAGGGCGCGCACCAGTACGAGCGCCGCCGCGGACGCCGACGACCCGACGATGATCGCCGCGAGCCCGACCAGCAGCGGGGTGTCGAGCCCAACCCGCGTCATGACCACGAACAACAGCAGATTCCCGGCGGGATGGCCGGCGACGTGGGTCGCCCAAGGGTCTGGTGCGCCGGAGGGAATCCGGCTGACGAAGTCCCCCAGCATCTGGTGCACGTCGCCGACAGTCGCGGCCTGAACCAGGGACTCGTACCGGCTCGCAAACACATGTGTGATGCCGTCGGGTCCGTCCACCGTTGCCAAGGCCATCGTCCACCCGGTTGAGACCAACCAGGTGGCGGCCAGCAGGGGGCGCCACCCGAGGCGCAGGACCAGGCCCGGCCCCGCCGCCACGGCCAGCAGCGCGATAACGACCGCCGGCAAGGTTCCCGGACCCCAGCGAGGCATCCACAAGGCGTTCAGCGGCGGGAAGCGTGCGCCCACGCCAACGTCGATGAGGTGTGGCACGACCATCGCCGTGGCAATCAGCATGCCGCCGATCAGCAATCCGATGAGCACAGTGATGACGTCGAGCCGCTCCTCGTCCACCGTGCTCGCGGTATCGGTTCGTTCGCCGATCTGGCGAGGGCCGCCCGGCTTCCTGGACATTTGCTCAGGCTATGGGGACTGCGTCCGCGGTGGCCGCCAAACGCTGCAGCGCTCCCAGCGCGCTCGCCCGGTCGGTCGTCGCCCACATCGGCGGGAGCGACGCCCGCAGGAACGCGCCGTAGCGGGCAGTCACCAACCTGGGGTCCAGGATCGCCACCACCCCCTTGTCGATGTTGGTGCGGATCAGCCGGCCCGAGCCCTGGGCCAGCAGCAAGGCCGCATGGGCGGCCGCAACCGACAGGAACCCGTTGCCACCCGCCTCGTCGACCGCCCGCTGCCGCGCGCTCATCAGCGGGTCGTCGGGCCGGGGGAACGGGATCCGGTCGATCAGCACCAGCTGGCAGGTCGGACCCGGGACATCGAGTCCCTGCCAAAGTGACAATGTGCCGAACAGGGAGGCGCGTGGGTCGGCGACGAACTGTCGTGCCAGCTCGCTGAGCTGCCCGTCGCCCTGGCAGTAGATCGGCAGATCGTCGAGTGCCTCACGCACCGCAGTGGCGGCGGTCTCGGCGGCCCGCCGTGACGAGAACAGTCCGAGAGTACGACCTCCCGCCGCCTGCACGAGCGCGCAGATTTCCTCGATCTGGGCCGGGCCCAACCCATCGCGACCCGGCGGCGGCAGTGCCCGGGCGACGTACAAGATCGCCTGCTTCGGGTAGTCGAACGGGGACCCTACGTCGATGCCCCCCCACGGCATCGGTTCGACGACATCGCCGGTGGACGTGGAGGTCTGGGCCGGCCCAGCCGGTTGATCGTCGGACCGCCGGTCGGAGGGCCGCAGCCCGACCGAGCGCGCCACGGCGTCGAAGTCTCCGCCGATCTTGACGGTGGCGCTGGTGAGCACCACTGTCCGGTCGGCGAACAGCTTTTCTCGCAGCAGTCCGGCCACCGACAGCGGCGCGATCCGGAGCTCATTTCCGAACCTGAGCCGATCGCGTTCAGCCACCCAGATCACATCGCGCGACGAGCCGGCCGCCATCCGGTCGGCGACGTCGCGGATCTGCTCGACCTGGGCTCGAGCCTGCCGGCGCGGTGCTTCCTCGTCGGAGTCACCGCTGGACTTGCTGGGAATGGCGGACCAGGCGGCTCTGGCAGTGTCCCGCACCCTCGCCACGGCGTCCGCTAGCGCGTCCGGAATCGATTCGACACGCCCGGGAGGGGCCGCATCGACAGCCGACTTGAGCAGCTCGCCAGCATCCGTAAGGCCGTCGGCTTCCGTCCCGTCCACAAAGGCACGGGCTCGCCGACCCGCTCGCTCGATCATCTGGGGGGACAGCTCCGCCGACGCGGCACCAGTCACCCGGGCGGCCAGCTCATGGGCCTCGTCCACCACCACCGCGTCGTGCTCGGGCAGGACCGGGATGCCTTCGAGAGCGTCGATGGCCAGCAGCGCATGGTTGGTCACCACGATCCGCGCAGTCATTGCTTCGTCCCGGGCCCGTTCTGCGAAGCACTCCACACCGTATGGGCAGCGGGATGCGCCCAGACACTCACGCGCGGACACGGAGACCTGCGCCCATGCCCGATCGGTGTGGGTCGGCGCGGCGTCCCGGTCCCCAGACCCGTGTTCTCGTACCGCTTGCTCTGCCCATTCGCGCAGCTGGAGCACCTGCGCACCTAACGGTCCGGTCGGCGCCTCGATCAAGGTGCCCTGGTCGTCGGGTACGCCGTCTCGCAGCCGGTGCAGGCAGGCGTAGTTGCCGCGCCCCTTGAGCACGGCGTACGAAGGACGTGACCCCAAGATCGGCTGGGCGGCGTCGAGCAGGGTCGGAAGGTCCCGCTCCACCAGCTGGTGCTGCAGCGCCAGGGTGGCTGTCGCGACGACCACACGTCCGTCGTGAAGCAGGCTCGGGACCAGGTATCCGAGGCTCTTTCCCGTGCCCGTTCCCGCCTGGACGAGCAGATGCTCGCCGCTCTCGAACGCGTTGGCCACGGCGTGGGCCATCTCGACCTGACCTGCGCGGCGCTCGCCGTTAAGCGCTGTAACCGCGGCACCCAGCACGGCCTCGACGGTCGGCGCTGGGTCGGTCACCGCTTGAGGCTACCCGGATCGAACCTGGCCCGCGCGGGGCCTGTCCACCGGATCGCGCGCTGCGGCTGTCGGATCGTCAACCTCTTGCGTGCAAAATGTGACGGTAATGCTGTCCCGCCACCCGGCCGACTACCGGAACGTCGCATTTTGCGACGCCCGGCCGGAATCAGCGGTCCGGCCGGCATGGAGCCGGTC
>JBDUDR010000133.1:0-8283 GCA_040002845.1 Nocardioidaceae bacterium | reverse complement strand
GCCATCCGGCCGGCTGCGGGACCAGCCTTGCGAAAGTCGCACAGGAGAGGACCAAGGACCGGCCGCTGCGCGTGCTCCAGGCCACCGGTGACGTGCGCCTGCGAGGGTCACCGAGGCCAAGCAGGGACCGACGACGGACGAGGCACCGACCACGGGCTTGACACAAAACGCCTTACGCTGATGACCGGACGTTTGTGAGGGACATACCTGTCACCTTTGTCGAGTGCCCACATGGGTCTGGGTCGAGCGGTCCAAGGGAAAGAACCATTGCGTGATGCGCAGGACGGTGTCACCCAGGTAGGACACAGCGCCACGGAGTCGGGCCGCACGCACATGGCTATTGGTCCATTGCCTCATGACCGGTGTCTGGCGAGGCTCGGTTCGAACTCACACCAAGGTCCGCTCGCGGCGAAAAGACACTCCTTCGGGGGTTGCAATCGGCGTACGCGCGGGATCGCGGCCAATGAGGGCGCTGGGCAGCCTCGGAGTCGACGAGATCAGGCGACAAAGATGCAGAACGGATGGCCTGCCGGGTCTGCAAGCACGTAGAGTGGCTCGTTCGAGTCATCCGTTCGGTCTAGCAGCAGCTGCGCTCCGAGCGACTCAGCCCGCTCCCGCTGCCGCTGCAACTCCGTGAGCCTCGAAACCGTGAAGTCGAGGTGCATCTGCATCGGGACGTCATGCGTGGGCCACGTCGTCCGCTCCAGACGCTCGACCTGCTGAAACGCCAGCTTGCGGGCACCGTTCGGGTCCACGAGGACGAGCCAGTCCGCATCGTCCGCATCACCATCCGCAGGAGGTTCATCGCCCTGCCGGTACTGCAGTCCCAGGAGTTGCCGATAGAACTCGGCAAGTGCCCGGGCGTCGGTGGTGTCGACGGCGGTGTGCAGCAACTGGGGGTACTCAGCCATGATCGCCTCCAATCTCCCCGAATCCTTCCATGCACAGCGCCCTATCCGCACATCAAGCAGATGAGTACCGCCCACCACTGCTTTCGCGCCGAAGTCTGTGAGACTCTCCCGGCGAGCGGGGTCGTGGCACTTCCTGACGGTGCCCGGCGAGCTGTGTGAGGACGTCACGCTCGAGGCTGGTCCCCGTGAGCGGTTCGGGAGCATCGGGGTCGAGGCTCGCATCGGGGCCACGACCTGGCGCACCTCCCTCTTCCCTGACGCTGCCACGGCACCTTGGTGCTTCCCGTGAAGAAGCCGGTACGCCGGGCCGAGGACCTGCACGCCGGCACGATGTGCGAGGTGACGCTCGAGGTCGCGACACCCGACCCGGCGTGTGTGTGCTGGGCCCAGTCACGAGCCAGCGCGCCTGGAAGCCTTTCTCGGCTTAGGCGACTTCGGCGCCTTGGGTGGCTTGGGTGGCTCGGCCTGAGCGAACTGAACGGCCTGGTCGACCCATGCCTCGAGCACCTCGTCGTAGGCCATGACCCATTCTCGCGCCGGTGCCCGGCCCGGGCAACGCCTCGGTGTCGTCAGCGGCGCGGTGGACCGCACCACCGGACTGCGGGTGTCGAGAACCGGCCGCTGGCTTCGACATACTCGTGAAGGCGCCGGAGGCGGCGCCACCAGGGAGGACCGCCATATGAAGTACATGTTGTTGATGAACCACGCCGGCGCCACCGGGACCACACACCTCGACGAATGGTCCGCGGAGGACCTGCGGGCGAGCGGCCAGGCCATGGGAGCCATCCACCAAGAGCTCACCGAACGCGGCGAACTGCTGGGTGCCGAGGGGCTGACCGGGCCCGGCGCCGCCAAGATCGTGACCCACGACGGCACCGGTGTACCGGTCGTCACCGACGGGCCCTTCCCCGAGACCCGCGAGTTCCTGGCCGGCTACTGGTTGATCGACGTGGAGTCTGAGGAGCGGGCCATCGAGATCGCCGCGAGGACCTCGGCGGCGCCCGGTCCAGGCGGCCGGCCCACCGCCCGGGAGATCCAGGTCCGCCCCGTCATGGATGCCTCCATGATGGAGCAGTGAGTCCCGAACCGGACGTCGAGGGACTGCTGCGCGAGCTCGCGCCGCGGGCCCTCGCGGCGCTCGCCCGCCGCTACCGCGACTTCGACCTGGCCGAGGACGCCGTACAAGAGGCGCTCATCTCCGCGGCGATGAACTGGTCGGCCGACGGCCTACCCGAGAACCCGCTGGGGTGGCTGGTCGTGGTCGCGAACCGGCGGATGAGCGACCTGCTCCGCAATGAGGGCGCACGCCGCCGCCGCGAAGATGCCTCCACCGCACGTGAGCTGGCGACCGGGTCGCCCTCGGTGCCCGACCAGGACGACACTCTCACCCTGCTGTTCATGTGCGCGCACCCCGCACTCGCACCCGCCTCAGCCATCCCCCTCACCTTGCGTGCGGTGGCGGGGCTGACCACCGCCGAGATCGCCCGCGCCTTCCTCGTGCCCGAGACCACCATGGCGCAGCGCATCAGCCGGGCCAAGCAGCGGATTAAGGCCTCCCAGGTGCCCTTCGCGCTCCCGACAGGTGACGAGTGGGCAGACCGGACCCGCTCGGTGCTGCACGTGCTCTACCTGCTGTTCACCGAGGGGTACGCCTCAAGCAGCGGCACACAGGTGACGCGTACCGAACTGTCCACCGAGGCAATGCGGCTCACCCAGCTCCTGCACGCCCGCCTGCCACACGAGCCAGAGGTGGCCGGACTACTGGCCCTCATGCTCCTCAACGAGGCGCGCCGCCCGGCACGCACAGGACCGCAAGGGGAGCTGGTGCCACTCGACGCGCAGGACCGCACCCGATGGAACTCGGCCCTGGTCACCGAAGGCGTCGACCTGCTGACCGCAAACCTTCCCCTCGGGCGGGTCGGCCAGTACCAGTTACTGGCGGCCATCACCGCAGTCCACGACGAGGCAACCACAGCCGCGGAGACCGAATGGCCGCAGATCCTCGCCCTCTACGGCCTGCTGGAGGCGATGACCGACAACCCGATCGTGACGTTGAACCGCGCCGTGGCGGTCGGCATGGTGCACGGCCCCGACGCCGGCCTGGAGCAGCTCGACGGCCTCGAGGAACGGCTACGGGGCCATCACCGGCTCGACGCCGTCCGCGCCCATCTCCTGGAGAGGGCCGGACGACTAGATGACGCGGCCCACTACTACCGCGCGGCAGCCGGGCGGTAGCACCAGCGTCGCCGAACGCGACGACCTGCTCGCGCGCGCCCAGGAGCTAGGCCGCGAGTAGGCTCGACCGGTGGCTGTTGACGTGGAGACCTCGATCGAGATCGACGCTCCCCGTGCCCGGGTCGCGGACTTCGCGTCCGACCCGGAGAACGCTCCGCGGTGGTACGTGAACATCACCTCGGTCACCTGGCAGACCCCGCCTCCCGCCAGCGTCGGGTCACGCGTCGCCTTCGTCGCGCACTTCCTCGGCCGCCGCATCGCCTACACCTACCAGGTGCGCGAACTGGTGGACGCCGAGCGGTTCGTGATGAGCACCGCCGAAGGCCCGTTTCCCATGAAGACGACCTACACCTGGGCCGACACCCCGGCCGGTGGAACCCGGATGACCCTGCGCAACGAGGGCGAGCCATCAGGCTTCGGCCAGCTCGTGGCCCCGGTGATGGCCGCAGCCATGCGTCGCGCCAACCGCAAGGACCTCCAGGCGCTCAAGAGCCTCCTCGAGAACACCACCACCTAGCTTTTCAGCACCGACCAGGTGAGGGACGTACACGCTCAGCGATACGCGCTTGAGCGGCGCAGCGGCCCCGCGGTGTCGGCTCGCTTCGGCAAGCCAGCAACTAGCGCGGGCCGTCGCGCTCTCATCGGCTGGGGACGTTTGCCGTGGCCAGCAACCCGGGTCGAGATCAAACGGGTCACTCGCGGTAAGACGCGCCTTCCGGTGATCGGATGTGCGATCGCGCGCATCGCGGCTTGAGCGTGGCGAAATCTGGGATCGGGAAGGACCTGGTGGAGGCCTGGCAGCGGAGGCTCACACTGGATCGACCACCCTGCTCACGATCCATGCGTGCTTGCCAACCTGCCGGCCGCGGGTGAATCCGTACTGCTCGAAGAGTTCGACGGTCGCGCTGAACAGGAAACGGCCCGGCGCCTCGCGGCCGGTGGTCACCTCGGGGATGGCCTCGACGAGTCCGCCGCCGGCATGGGCGACCTGGTCGAGCGCGCCTTCCAGCGCCGCCCGTGCGATCCCCTGGCCGCGATGTCGCTTGTCGACGTAGAAGCATGTGATCCGCCAATCCGGACGCGGCGGCGGGTCCTTCTCGTACTCGCGCTTGTGCTTGATGCCCGGGAGTTCCTTTGGGCTGCCGTACTGGCACCACCCCTGTGCGGCGCCGTCTTCGTCGAGGACGAGCGCGGCGTGAGCGCGACCTGTCCGGACCCGATCCTCCTTGACTGCGCGATAGCTGATCCCCTTCTGGCCGCACTCCGGGTGGTAACCGATGCACCAGCACCCGCCGAAGATCCCGTTGTTGCGCTCAACAAGCTCCGCGAAGGCGTCCCATGTGGAAGCCTCGAGGAGTCGGACTGTGTACGGCATCGTCGTGTCCTTTCGAGTGTGAGTGCTCCCATCTTCTCGGCTCGCGAGCTGGACGCACACGACTACTCGCCGCTTGGCCCTGTCGGCTCACCTCCGTGAACTCTGCGCCGAGAAACGTGGTCAGGAGCCCGCAGGGCAGTTCCTCGTCGATTGCGCGCGACGTGGTCATCGGGTAGGCCTCGATGGATCGGGCGCCCGTGTCCCCCGCGAAGCGGACAGCCGCATGGATGTGGGTCCGGCTGATGCCCTGTCGGCGACACCCGGCTCGGGCGAAGAAGCAGGTGATTTCCCAGACTGTGCATTCCTGCTTGTCGTGGCCCGGCCGGACCACGACACTTTCTGGTTGCGAGGCAGGCTCTCTCGGCGCCATGTCAGGCCTCGGCAGCCGCTGCAGCAAGGAGCCGGGCGAGTTCGATCGGCTTGCTAACCATGGGCCAGTGGCCCGAGTCGATGTCGACGAAGTCAAGGTGCTTGGCCCTGGCGAGCTCGGGCACGTCACCGGCGTTGATCCACTCCTGCGCCTGGGCGGGGGTGAATTCGGGGCACACGAGCACCACCGGGACGTCGTACCGTCGCTCGTCCGCCAGATGCACCACGCCCTTGGTCACCCCTTCGGGGACGGGGATCGCAGCAGACGCGATGCTGCGCTTGGTCTCCTCGTCGAGGTCAGCTGAGTCTGGCCCCTCGAATGTGCCCCAGCCGGGGAAGGGCATGACGCCGTCCTTCGACTCGAAGAGATCGGCGTACGGCTCCCCGTCGGCGGACGGGAAGCCGCCGATGAGGGCGACTTTGGCCACCTTCTCCGGACGCGCGTCGGCGGCCAGCCAAGCCAGGGTGCAGGCGGCGGAATGCCCCACCACAAGGGGCTTTTCGGACGCTGAGTCGGTGGCGGCAAGCACCGCGGCTACCTGGTCGTCGAGCGTGGCGGACGCAGATCCGTCACCCTGACCCGGGAGGGTTAGCGGCACGGGGCGGTGGCCGACTGCCTCGAGCGCGGGCACGACGTCGTCCCAGGCGGATCCGTCTAGCCATAGGCCAGCAATGAGAAGGATGTCCATGATCAGTTCTCTTTCTCCAGTGCGGTTAGATCACGTTCGGCATAGAGCCGGTGCTCCCATTCCTCGTTGAGCACGATGCGGAGACATTCCTTGAAGGGGAAGTTCTCCACCCGGGGCCAGCCGGGCTCGGTGCGAGTCACCTCGGAGGCGAGTTGCTCGTCGGTGAGTGATTCCATGACGTTATGGACCATCGCCTGGCGTTCGCGTCGGACCGTGAGCACCTCGTCGAGCGAGGGTCGTGCCTCGCGGTCCCACGGGATACCGTCCCACCCTGGCGCCTCGTCCCACGGCAGGTCCAACTCGTGCCACGGCGAGGCGTTGCCGAGGATCATCCGGCCCACCCAGGCAGCGCTGGCGAAGTTGAGGTGCCGCAGGGTCTGTATGAAGGACCACTCGTCGTCGATGCTGCCGTGGAGCGCCGCCTCGGGGAACGTCGTCGCACGCGCGACGGTGCCATCCCACAACCGCTCCAGGATTGCCCACGCCTCACGGAACCCGTCACTGTCGTCGGGGCGCATCCTCGCCCGCTCGGGCATGCGACGGTTCAGTTCGGCGTCGACGAGCGGTGCAATGTCGACGCCGTTCACGACGACGTTCCGCAGCTCGCCGCTGACCTCGACGTCGACCAGCTCGACGCCGCGCATGCGGCTCTGGTTGAACAGGGCGCCGCGGACCTGAGCCCCGGTGAGGTCGACTGCATGCATGCTGGCGTCATTGAGGAACACCTGGGTGAAGGTGGCGCCCCGGAGGCTCACGCGCTCGAAGCGTGCTCCGGTGAGGTCCTGCTCGCGGAACTGGGTCATAGACATCAGGCTAGGACCAGTTCCGGACAATATACTTCCGGTTCATCTCGTGACCACCTGATCTGCTCGTGTGCGGACCGATCTCAGCCCCACCGCACGAGCTCGGACCGTCCAGATCCCGCCACCACCAGCGCACTCGTCGCTGCCGTCGCGGCCGACGTCGCGTGCTGGTCACGTATCGAAGCGAGTCCGGAAACGAGTGGGAGGCCGAGGTGAACCCCTGGGCGGTCGTCGTCCGGGACGGGCGCTGTTGCCTCCTGCGGACCAACCGTGACAGCCCTATCGACGGACTTGGTCGACTCAGAACACAGAAGAACCGCGACAATGACCGTCCGACCCACAGTAGTCGCAGGCGGATCCCGGCAGCAGAGCATCTGCACCTGCGTCTTCGCAGCAGCGAAGTGCATCAGCCCAGCCCACGTCCTCAACTCAGCAGATCCAGACCTTCGCGCCCACCCCTAGCAGTCCCGGCGCCAAGCGAGTCGTTCTGGGCGGAGCGACGCAGGGAATGACGCAGTCTCTCTCTCGAAGTACTGCTGCAGGTGTGGAGTCGCTGTCATGAACCCCGAAGTGCGTCGACATCGCGCTCCGGCCGGTCTTGATCGAGCACGCGCATAACAAGCAGATGAGTGATGAGGCCAATGACCGCCCAGAGGCAGCGCCCAGCGGGCTTTGCTACGCGCGCTTGGGCAAGGTCAGTAGGGTGTCGCATGCCAGGGCGACGGCGATATCGCTGATCTGGTCCCGCCTCACTGCGGCGTCGTGGGCCGATCGTGACGTTCTCCAGAACACCGAGGGTGTCCGCGGTCGCCCATCGAACGGTGTCGGCGGTGACCGGCGTGCGGTCGGAGTGACGCCATCCGAGGTGGCTCAGGGCTTGGGCGATCCGTTGTGAGGAGGGCTGGGCGCCGGGTGTCGAGCCGCTGAGCAGGAGCGCCAGAAGCCCTGCGGGGACGTCCATGGAGTCTGTCTTGCCGAGGGGGAGACGGTCCGTGATGGGGCGCCAGAGCGCCTCGGGGTTGCCGCGGACGGTCGAGCCTGCCTTCGTCAGGAGGAGCCTGCTCCGGTATTTGCGAAGCAGGCCCAGCTTCTGCAGCGGCTCGCGGAACCACAGGACCGGTAGGTGTGGGACTCGCGGTTGGCTGTGCCGATCCAGTCGTCCATGGCCGGAATGACGCCGGCAGCTGCGGTGACGTCGTCGGGTTGAGGTAGCCCGGGACGTGAGTGGTAGGCCGTCATCGCCGACGTGGTCGAGGAACCACAGGAATGGGTGGAGCGCTGCCGCCTTCTCCTCCGGTAGCAACTTCGACCGGTCCTGGGTCAGCGACAGGACGCGCAGCACGAGGTCGTCGCCGACCTCGGTGTAGCGCAACCTGTTGAAGATCTCGACCAGTCGCGGGTCGACGCCGCTGTCGCGCATCACCATGTACGGATCGTTGAGCGCCTGGTTGATCTCTTCGAGGTCGAAGTGCCTCGGGTCGTCGAGGACCTCCGCGAGGTCTGCCGCCTCCCGCAAGCCGCCACAGTCCTCAGGCGGCGCGGCGCGGCGCCCGTCAACGCAGACCGCGACCGGCGCGGACTCGACGAGGGGCAGGACTGACTCGAGGACGATGACCAGGTCCCAGGAGTCTCCGAAGTCGTAGCAGTAGCGGAGCACGTCGCCCGGCGCGGCCAAGGTCTCGTCCAGCGTCACCTCCTTGGTGGGCGTCCCTTCGTCCTCGCCCTCCTCGGCGTCGTAGGGGCACAGGAACAGCTCGGTGTTCCTGTCGAAAGGACTGCCCCCGAGTGCGAAGCGGTGCAGGTGCGAGTCCGTCCAGCCGAACGCGCCCTGCAGCACCTGGTGGAACACGTCGAGCCTTCGCCAGATTGGTGGCTTGGCGTGCTCCAAGTCGACCCGAACG
>JBDUDR010000132.1:0-8298 GCA_040002845.1 Nocardioidaceae bacterium | reverse complement strand
TAGCGCGCGTCGTTCGGGACGACGAGGCCGCAGGTTCAAATCCTGTCAGCCCGACTCTTGTCAGTCGGACTCATCGTGAGGCGCGACTGCCTAAAGGTCGACGGCTGAACTTGACACCGCACCGGGTTGCGAGGCAGGTGGGGCCGCATCGGGCGACCGACCACATCGCCGTTCAGTCAAGGCGCAGATCAGCCAGCCGCACTACGTCGATCGCCGCCGAGCAGCGGGCTCGCCGGTCGCGCTGAGCGGTTGGCTTAAGGCGACGGCGGGTCACGGACAGCCGTCTCGAAGTCCTCGGCAGCGCAGGCCGCTGCCGACCGCGACGGGCCTGGAGGATCTAGATGGCCTGCCTGGGTGCGTACAGAGGAACCGCGATTAGGGGGTGTTCCCGCAGCGGCCCCACAACGGTTCCTTGCTGTGCCCAGTGGGCCAGGAGGGTTGCGGACGCGGCCAGTGAGTTACGCCACGAGCCTGGTGCGGATGTCCGATCTGTGTCGTGCAGTAGCAGTGTGCCTCCGGGTCGGAGGACACTGTTCGCCCTGCCCACAACAGATGTGGGTGTCGCGCGAGCCGACCAGTCTCTTCCCCACGATGACCAGAGCATTGTCCGCAGCGAGCTGCGACGTGCGGCGAGGATTCCTTCCGTGGTCATTACTCCGTACGGCGGCCTGTACCAAAGCACCGGTTTGCCCGTCAGATCCTCGATCAGCTGCTTAGTTCGCGCCAGCTCACGGGCGAGCTTGCCTGGCAGCTTTGCCGCGAGACACCGATGGTCCCAACCGTGGACGGCCAGCTCATGACCTTGAGCATCCATCTCCTTGACAAGCTTGGCGTTCGGGGCGACGTACTCGCCGAGTAGAAAGAATGTGGCCCGCACATTGCTCCTGCCGAGAAGCTCGAGGAAGAGTGGGGTCGAGGCCGGATCCGGCCCGTCATCGTAGGTCAATGCGATCTGGCCAGTGCCGCCGATCCCAGACAATGTCGGAAGCAAGGCCCGCCGGGCGGGGGCGAACGACGTGAGTGCGGGCAGGCACTGCACAGCCATCGCGGAGCCTCCCAATGCGGCTACAGCCCGAAGGGTCCCCATCAAAGGGCCACGCGGACCTCGTCTTGGATGGCGTCGGCGACGTCCATCGCACTGAACAGCTGGGCAACCGCGACTTGCTGCTCGGTGATTCCGCTTCCCACGGTCGCCGTCAGCGCGGCGGCCAGCTCCGCCGTCTGGTGAACCCAGGGCACCAGACCCGCCCGGGCCAAGGCCTCGGCGTTCGTCTCGCCGTGACCGGGGAGACAGCGGTAGCTCACTACGGGCAGTCCCGCGGTCAATGCTTCCAGGGAGGTGATCCCTCCGGCGTTTTGTACGACGACGTCGACGGCGGCGTACAGGGTCGGCATGTCCTCGACCCAGCCCAACGCGATCGCGGAACGGTGCGACTCTATCCGACGCCTGAGCGTGTCGTTGTGTCCACACAGGACAACCGGGAAGCCGATCTGGGTCTCGGTAATCTCCTTTGCCGCCTGTTCGAGGTCACCAACTCCCTGCGAGCCGCCCGCGATGAGCACCAGCCTGGGAATCGGCGGGAGCCCCATCATGTGACGCGCAGCGGTTTGGGCATGCTCGTCGTGAGGAGTCCTGGCAAAGACGTCGGGGACCGCTGGTCGCACCACGCGGACGTGTTGGGCTCCTTGGGCACGCGCCTGCATGGCGGGTATCTCGTGCAGCGCGAGATGCAGATCGACGGAGTCGTTGACCCACAGTCGGTGCACCGACATGTCTGTCAGATAGGTGACTACTGGAATGTGCAGCCGGCCGGTGGCGCGAAGATGACCCAGGGCCTGGCTGGCGAACGGGTGGGTGGCGATGATCAGTTTGGGCTGGTCATCGGCGATCTCCTGAAGCGCACCTCCGGAGGACTGAACCATCCCGCAAATGAGGCGTGCCAGGAATGACCATCGCTGCAGCCGTCCGAGCACCCAGCCCCACGTCGAGGGTGCGGCGTGCATCTGTCTGAGATACGCCGCTCGCAGTCCTCGTCCGAGAGGTCCTGGCAACAGGTCGACGATGTCCCAGACTCGGGTAGTGAACCCTTGGGGCTCCAAATGCCTTGCGATCTCCCTCGCCGCCGCGTCATGCCCAGCGCCGAAGCTCCCCGAGACGATGTCGATGAGCCTGCGTTGGCCGACGGCATCGATGGCCGGTCGTGTCTCGACGACCCTCATGCGGGTCCTTTCCGTGAGGGGTTTTGTGATTCGGTGGGCTTGCGCACGAGTCGGCGTGCCCGTCGTCAGCACGACCTGCCTTTGCCGCATGGGACCGCCACCACCTACCGGTTGGCTCGTCACTGGCGGCGCGACTGTTCGTTTGCGGTCTCGCCGCGGTGCTTGCGCACCTGCCAGGTGACGAAGGCGATGAGCGCGATGCCGGCGACGGCGAGCGCTGCGCCGCGGCCAACGGTTTGTTCGACCGTTGCGTAGGACTCACCCGCGAGGTAGCCGGCGAGCACGACAGCGATGCCCCAGATGATTCCGCCTGCCGCGTTGAAGGCAAGGAACTTTGGGTAGCGCATCCTTGCCGTACCGGCGAGGGCCGGCATAACGGCACGGAAGAACGCGACCCAGCGGCCAAGGAAAACCGCGGAACCGCCGCGGCGTGCGAGGAGGTCGCGGGCGTCGTCGAGGCGCCCGCGGTGTTTGTTGAATATGCGCAGTTGCAGAACGCGCTCGCCGAACCTTCTCCCGATCTCGTAGCCGACGTTGTCGCCGACGATGGCGGCGCTAATAACCACAGCCATGACGGCGATGAGTGAGACGTGTCCACGGCTCGCGGCTACTCCACCCAAGATCGCCGCCGTCTCACCGGGGAGCACGAACCCGACGAAAAGGGCGTCCTCGGCGAAGACCAGCAGCCCGACAAGCCCAAGGACCACCCAGGCTGGGGCGCTGAGGATGTTATCGACGATGCCGTTCATGGTTCGGTCGTCACCCTCGTGTCTGCCGCTTCCCGTTGCTCCGTTGGAGCGAACAGATTGGGGATCTCGGCGATGAGGATGGCCGTAGACAGCAGGCCCGCGGTGTACAACAGCGCGTCACCGGGGAGCAGATGCCGATGCGGAGTCCTGTCTCCGCGAACAGCGCCAGTAACACCCCGAGCGCGCCCAGGCTGCACAACAGGGTGTGTGGACCCACGGCGGGAACCGCGAGCCGTGTTATTGGGTCGGCAAGTCTCACCCGGCGTCCTCAATCTGACCGGCCAAGCGTGTGGCACACTGGTACCTCGACCAACTCGGTAGTACTACGAGTAGCGTAGTAGGATGGGGGTGTGATGGGCAACTCGTCGACTCGTCCCCGGGGAGGCCTTGAACGCGAGGTTCTCGCATCGCTAGCGGCGGCCGACCGGGCGCTGACCGCGTCCGAGGTGCTGAGCGAGATCGGCGGAGGGTTGGCCTACACCACAGTGATGACAGCGTTGAGCCGACTGCACCGCAAAGGGGTGCTCACTCGGGAGAGCTCAGGCAAGGCGTACAAGTACTCCCTCGTCGGCGCGCCCGGTGACCTGGCCTCCTCCCTGACCGCACACCAGATGCACCGAGTGCTCGACGCCGGAGAGGATCGCGCACGCGTCCTGGCCCGATTCGTGGCCGACCTCAGCTCCGAGGACGAGCGGGTGCTCCTACAACTGCTTGCCGACGAGCCACAGCCAGATCGCGGAGACTAACCGTGGACCCGGCTACCTATCTACCGCTGGCAGCCAGCGGGCTGCTGTGGTTGTTCGGTGCCCGCATGGGCCGCTGGCTGCCGCCCGCAACGGCGGTGTGGCTGTTGAGTCTGGCCGCACTGGTGACCGCGCTCGCGACCGGGTTTGTGCTCTCCATCGCCGGCTTCGACGTCCTGGTCCAAGTTCCTGGTGTTGCTGCTTTCGGGCACTGGTCGCCCCAGGAGCTGCGGATGAGCGGGACCGTCCCCGTCGCCGCCGGGGTCTTGGCTGGTGTAACCGTTTTGGTGCTGTTGGCCTCCTCCCTACACCGTGTCGCGCACGCCGTACGCGATCTAGCCACCGCAACCATCCTCTGCCAACGACTCGGCCCATCCGCAGGCCGACTCGTCGTAGTGGACGCCCCCCGAGCCGACGCATTCGCCCTGCCCGGTTTCAGTGGCAAGGTCGTCGTCACCCGCGCGATGATGAAAGCCCTGACCGCCGACGAGCGCCGCGTCCTGCTCGCCCACGAAATGGCTCATCTCAGACACCGCCACCACTTCTACATTGAAATTGCCGAGCTGGCCGCGTCCGCGAACCCATTCCTGCGCCCGCTAGCCCCCGCGGTTCGTACCGCCGCAGAACGAGCGGCCGACGAGATGGCCGCCGCCGAGGTAGCAGACAGGCCGCTGGCGGCGCGGGCGTTGGCACGCGCCGGACTGGCGCGAGCCGCCACACGGTCCGCCACCTGCAGCGCGATGCCAGCCGCCGCGCTAGCAGCCGTGGAGGCAAGCGTCGCCGACCGCGCCCGCGCCCTGCTCGCGCCCCCACCCAGAAGCCGCCCTGCGCTGGTTGCCGCAGTGGCCGTCATGATGCTGCTCACCACCGCCTCAACCGCGTGGACCGCCCACACCACAGAGCACCGCTTCGAGCAGGCTCACACGCTCACCGCCACCGAGCAGTAACCGGGAAATGACCCCGCACCTATCGCTAAGCTCATCTGGCCCGGTTCGTGGGCGCCCAAGTCAAACAATTGTGTCATCGCGTCGCCCGCAGTAGGCCCTTCGCGTCGCCCGCTTCAGCCAACGGCGAAGCGCATTGTGCACAATGCTCCGGCGACGAGACAGTAGACAGCGAACGGGGTAAGTGTGCGGGTTTGGAAGTAGCGGACCAGGAAGCGAACTGACAGGTAGGCCGCAAGGCCGGCGACAAGGGAGCCGACCAGCACTTGGCCGCGGATGCCGTCACCGGCTGGGCCGGCCAGGACCGGCAACTTCAGCACCCCGGCGGCGAAGATGACCGGCGTCGCCAGGAGGAACGAGAACCTGGCGGCGTCCTCGTGGTCCAGACCGCGCAGCAACCCCGCGACCATCGTGATGCCAGATCGCGAGATACCAGCGAACAGAGCGAAGGTCTGGAACAAGCCGATGAAACCGGCCTCCCGGTAACCCAGATCGGTCAGAGTCCGACGCTCGGCGACCACAAGCCTTCCGGTTTGAGTGCCCCGGGTCGGCGGGTCGACCATTTCCCGGTCTTCTGCTTGTCGGCGCAGGCGCTCTCCGACTAGCAGGATCACACCGTTCAGGAAGAGGAAGAGGCTAGCCGCTAGGGGCTTAGCGAACAGCGTGCGGAACGTGTGCTCCAGCAACAACCCGGTGATCCCGACCGGAATGGTGGCAATGACGATCAGCCACGCGAGCCGTTCCGCCGACGTTTCAACGCGCCGGTACCGAATCGACCGGAAGAACGCTGCGATGATCCGGACCCAGTCCCGCCAGAAAAAGACCAGCAGTGCGATGGCTGTGGCCACGTGCAGCGCGACGATGAAGGCCAGGTAAGGCGACTCCTCGCTGTTGGCGGTGGAGGCTTCGGTCACCAAGTGTTGCCAGGAACCGCCGATCAGGGCGGGCACCAACACCGCGTGCCCCAGGCTCGACACCGGGAAGAGCTCAGTCGCGCCTTGCAGCAAGCCGATCACCACGGCTTGGAGATAACTAAGTCCATCCATTCAGAGTCTCCATTCTGGTCAGGCCAGCGGGTAGTCCTGACCGTGTGACACCCTCGTGTCACCGCGACTTCGGTCGTACTACGCGAACTGTAGTAGGAACCGGGCTTGGATGTCCGCAAATGCAGGTGGTGGATGCCCGCCTGGGGCTCCTCGAGCGCGAGGCCCCCCGTACGCCAAGGGGGTGCTCACCCGCCAACAAGTCCGGGCGACGCAGCAGGCAGCTTGGCATGGATGACCTCTCTCGCCAACCGATCTACGCTGGCCCTGCTCGCGTCGCGGAACTTAAACCGCGAGCGTCGGCTCGTCGGGCGCGGAGAGACTCAACACCGCGCCGGCCACCTCAGGCGATGCGCTGATCCTCGCCTCGAGCGCCCGCAGCCGGACGGCCAAGTGTGACTCGGTGTCATCGCCGGTGAGATCGACGTCGCCGACCACCGAGACCATCCGCGGCCCGACGATCTCCAGCCGCAGATAGGTCACCCGGGCCACCTCCGGCGCGTCCAGCAGGGCCTGGATGGTGGCCGCACGCACCCGGGGGTCGGCCTCCTGGCCGATCAGGAACCGCCGATTGCGGTTGACCAGGACGATCGCGATGACGGCGAGCAGCACGCCGACCAGGATCGATCCGACGGCGTCCGGAATCGGGGAACCGGTCAGTTGGTGGGCGGCCAGGCCGGCGGCCGCGATGACCAGGCTCGTCAACGCGGCGGAGTCCTCCGCGAACACCGCCCGCAGGGTGGGATCGGAGGTGGCCAGAACGTGCTCGATGAGGTCCCGCTGCATCGACTCGGCCTCGGGTTTGGCCTGCCGGAAAGATTGCAGAAAGGAGATTCCCTCGAGAACGAAAGAGACGAGCAGCACGACGTACCCGACGACGAAGTGGCTGGCTGGCTCCGGCCTGACGAGCTCCTGGATGCCGTACGTGACGGACACTGCGGCGCCGGCCACGAACAGCCCGAGCGCGGCGAACAGCGACCAGACGTAGGCCTCCCGGCCGTGACCGAGCGGGTGCGCGAGGTCGGGCGGGCGGCGGGACCGCCGGCTGGCGATCAGCAGGAAGACCCCGTTGCCCGCGTCCGCCCAGGAATGCGCCGCCTCGGCCAGAATCGACGCCGACCCGGTAACCACAGCGGTGACCGACTTCGCCACCGCAACGAGGACGTTGGCTCCGAAGGCGACCAGCACCGTCGTGACACTCTCGGACCCGCCGAGACCCTCCGACCCCGGCACCGAACTGAGCAGGTCGTGTGACCTGCGCGCGGCCCCCTCGCCCCAGACGAATGCCGGAGCGGCCCGGGCGGTGGGATGGCGCCGAGGAGCAGGGCTTCCACGCAATGCAGGCTGGTCGCTGGCCTTCCGTCGGGTTGTGTCGGGTTGTGCCCGCGATGCGCACCAGCCGATCGCCGGGTTGATGAGACAAGTTCAACTTGAAGGCAACCAGCCCGACACCGTCAGCTCGACACTGTTAGCCCGTGGCCGGCCGAAGGAGCCGCAAACCGGCGCGCGAGCCTGTCGCGGGTGTTGGCAGACGATGGTCAGTCATCTCCCCTCCCTGAGAGTGGCTGCTCGCTGGCGGGCCGAAGTAGGCTCTTGGCGGCTTCGAGCACTCGGCGCGCCTCCGCAACTGCGCCGGCGGAGGCATGTTGTGCCGACTGAGCCTCGGCCAAGCGACGCTCCGTGGTCACTCTCTCGCGACGTGCCTCCATCCGTTGGTGGTCCAGCCACTCCAACCTGTCACGGGCGGCTTCCGCGGCTGCCTCGGCATGTGCGACTTCCTGCTCCCGCTGCCAGTGCACGGATTCGGCACCGGTCAGTTCGGCCTGCGCACGAACGGCTTCCACCGCCGGCTCCCCCTCTTGCGAGGCCGGCTCACTTTGCCTAGGCCGCTGATCCTCCAGCGAGGGGCTTGGCGCGGGCGCCACATGCAGGTGAGCGCCCTGCTCCGGCACCGTGTCCTCGCGCCACCGCCAGCGCTCGTGCTCCACCGGCCAGAAGTTCCACTCCGGCTCCACATCCGGGGTGGTGGCCCCTTCGTCTGAGGGTGACGGCCCCCGCGATGCCGCCGGCGTGTTCAGGTGTGGCATCGGGCCGAAGCCGATGTGCGTCATGGGCCGGACCAGTCGCCCCGACAACACGGTCGACGAGGCAGCGAGATCCACCAGGGCAGCGCGCAAGGTTTCCTCAACCTCGGACAACACCCATTTGGCCGGTGGCAGACCAGCTTCGGCAGCGCGGCTGCGGGCGCGGTCGAGCAGGTCGGCGATCATCTGCTGCCGTTGCGCGGACAGGCGTCGTAGCGCGCTTTCGTCGAGCCGCGTCTGCGCCTCGCGCAGTTCGCGCCCCAGAACGGACAGGCGTTCCATCGATGCTCGTTCGTAGCGCGTCAGCACGTTGACCAGCCAGGCGCTCCTCGTCGGCCGGCGCAGACTCTGAAGCTCGTGAGCCAGCTCACGGCTTCCTGCCGTGAGCGCCTTCCGTACCAGCTCGTCCCGAACCGCGACGAACCGAGTCGGTGGCACGAGGTAGAGCTCGCCGGCGATCTCGTCGGTGTCGGACATTCTCATCGGCACCATGATGCCCGACTGGGGCCTATACG
>JBDUDR010000131.1:0-8317 GCA_040002845.1 Nocardioidaceae bacterium | reverse complement strand
CCTGTCGATGCAGCGAGGATGCGTTGAACCGCAACGGCATCGGGTCGGGTGCACCGCACGATGATGTGAGCGCTGCCGGACCGCCGATCCCCGCCGGGCAGCCCAAGTGCGACGTTCCGGTAGTCGACGGGGTCACCGGACAGCATTACCCTCACATTTTGTGGCAGAGCCAGCCCTCCGCCGACCAGAGTGCCAGCCGCGCCGATCACGGGCCTAGCGCGAGCCGCACAGGGTGGTGGCGCGATCCCTGATCTTGTTGCCCAGCGCCCTCAACAGCTGCTCGGCTGCCGCCCCGTTGCATGGTCCGTTGAAGATGATGAAGTCGTCGAACACGTGTGCTCCGGGCCGGTCCTTGACCAGCTGTGCCGCGTCACGGACATCCGTCAGCTGTGCCACCGTCATCTGGAGCGGCGGCTCCTCGGGCTGGTACTTCGAGCCGATCGGATAGTCCCGCCCAGGCGCACGACTCATCTCGATGTGACAACCCATCACATGCGTCACCGGTCGCGATCTCGCCAGAGCCACGAGTCGGTCCAGACTCGCCATGAACGCCGACATGTCCTGCACGTACAACCGACCCGGATACACGGTGTCCCCCGTGACCAGGAACCCGGTCCACGGGTCGTACACCGCGATCGACGCCTCTTGGTGACCCGGGCATCCCGTCACTTCCAGAGCCCGGCCCCCGAGGTCGAACCGGACGATCTCGTCGGGCCAGCCCGAGAATCCGAAGTACGACGCCACCGAGGCCGCGTCCTTCGCGACCACGGTCGTCGTGGGCCGGGCGTAGAACTGCGAGTCGCCCGCGACGTGGTCCGAGTGGCCATGGGTGTGCGCGACGACGAGCTCGTAGGCATCCCGCGGATGCCCGGTCAACCAGTCTTGCAAGATGCCGTCCACGGTCTCCCGCAATGGGAATCTGCTCGGGGCGGCGGTTGCGCCCGTGTCCAGCAACAGCGCCCGGTCGTTGCCGCACAACAGATACAGGAACGGCGCCTCGTAGTGCACTGCCATGTTCTGGCGGATCACGTATGTATGCGGGTCGTACGCGTACACCTGGATCTTTGGATCGGTGTTGCGTCGCGGAGACCGCGAGCCATGAATCCAGTGAGCGTCAAGGGAGCCGACGATCGGTGCGCCACTCGTGAAGTCGATCGGGCCGGCCGACACCGCCTCGGAGCCGCTTTCGTGGGCGTCACCCATCGTGGCCCACACCCATCAGTGCGGTTGCCAGGCATCCTCGGGCTTGGCCATCGCGGCCACGGATCCGGGCAGCTCTCCATCAGCTAGATGAGCAATGGTCACGACCTCGAACACGTCGCGCAGACTGCTCCTGGCGGCGATCCAGACCGGCTGCAACACCACTGCCGAGTCCTTATACGTCACGCTCTCGGGGCGTACGCCATGCACGCTGACCAGTGGCCCGTCAACGGCCCGGATGACGTCTGCAACGGTGACCTCGTCTGGCGGTCGCTGCATCTTCCAACCGCCCGACTGTCCCCGCTGGCTCAACACGATGCCCGCCCGCCGGAGATCGGCCAGGATGGCCTGCAGAAAGCCATGTGGGATGCCCTGTAGTCGGCCCAGTTCCTCGGCTGACACGGGCTCGTCGTCGGTATGCGCCGCGATCTCGATGAGGGCCCGCAACGCGTAATCCGATTTCGCCGAAACACGCATACGACCAAGTCTCTCAGAATGGGCGACATACGCGAACCCGGGCCAACCGGACGACTGCGTGCAGTCCATCAGGTCGCGCTGGCCAGCGGGCACGTATCCGCCGGACTACTCTGGATCGGTGTTGCAGACCGTTCTCGACGCGATCCGGTCGATGCCGCCGGCCGGTGCGTACGCAGTCATCTTCGCGCTGGTGTTCGGCGAAGCCGCGGTGTTCATCGGCTTCGTGCTCCCGGGAGAGACGGCCGTCCTGATCGGCGGGGTGCTCGCCGCGAGTGGCCGGCTGTCGTTGACGACGTTGTGCGTGCTGGTGTTCATCGCCGCGGTCGTGGGTGACACGGTCGGCTACGAGGTCGGACGAATCGTCGGTCCCCGCCTGATCGGATGGAGACGCCTGGACCGGTTTCGCGTCCGGCTCGACGCCGCGCAACGCATGTTGCGCGAGCGGGGCGGCCCGGCGGTCTTCCTGGCGCGATTCACGGCGTTCTTGCGGGCCGCGATGCCAGGTCTGGCCGGGCTCAGCCGGATGCGCTACCGCAGATTCTTGGCGTTCAACGCCGCCGGCGGGCTCGTCTGGGGTGTCGGGTTCTGCCTGATCGGCTACCTGGCCGGCACGTCCTACGAGCGGGTCGCCTCGCTGGTTGGTCGCGGTGCGGCCGTCACCATCGCCATCCTGATCCTGCTGGGCATAGGCGTCTGGCTATTGCGGCGCCGGCGTGCGTCTGCCGAGTTGGCGGCAGCTGCCAAGCCATCCCGCAAGGTGAGCGAGTAAGCCGGTGGCCAAGCAATGACACGTCCACGAAATGTGACAGTCCGGTAGTCCTGGGACCGATCTGACGACATCACCGTCGCATTTTGTGCGGACAGCCCTTCCAACTTCCGCGCGTTGGCGCGGATCGCGTCCAGAACATGCTCAGTTGCCGGAGTCCACCACCAGATGGACGGTCGATCCCACTGGCACGACGCTGCCGAAAGCGGGAGTCACCCCGCTCAGCGCTCCAGCGCTTCGGCCCGGCAGATCGCGCCGTGTGATCTCGACGTTCAAGCCGATGCGCTTCAGGGCCACCAGCTCATTGGGCAGGAGCGGCAGATTGGGGTTGAACGGGATGGTGACCCAGCCCGCGGGCAGGACTATGACCGAGTCCAGCACCGAGTCGACCACCGTCGGGTCAGGTGAGGTCATCCACATCACGACTCCCTCGCTTGGAGCCACCAAGGCGCCAACCGCGAGCCCATTGCCCATGTGGGCCAACGGGGGATCGCCGCCCGTACGAGTGGGTGACCGCTCGATGGTGACCCCGTCAACTTCGCTGCTCGGCAGATCCTGATTCATCCACGGCCGGGCGAAGGCCGAGGTCGTGGACACGATGTGAAGAGCCGAGACCTTCGGCCTTAGGGTTATCAGACACGTCCGCTGACCGTTGGCTTCGAAGAGCACCGTATTCGACAGGGGGATTCCGCATTTCTCGTCGTTGGTGCTCCAACCCTCGGGCACTGCCACCGCCAGCCGTCCCATCCCGACCAAGCGGGTTCCAGGCGGTGCCTGCGGAGCCAATGGCGAGGTGGATGGATGGTTGGAGACCCCGCGCGATTCACCATTTCGATCAGGCAGGAGCACCGCTGCGGAGACCACCACAATCGCCACTGCCGCCGCGGCGAGCGCAGGAATCGCCCAGCGTTTCACCGACCGCCGAGGGGTATCCTCCCGCGGTTCCCCCGGTGCGAGCGATCCAAGGTCGGGCAGCTCTCGCAGCACCTCGTCGGCGGTCGGGGCCCGATCGGCATGCGAGCGGAGGGTCGCGCGCAGCAGGGTTTCGATGTCAGTCATGTCTTCGTACTCCTCGGTTCTGGAGGTTCCACCTCGCGGCGATCCACCGCCGCCGAGCCCAGCACGATCGAGCGGAGCCCGGCGATCCCCCGGGCGGCCAGGCTGCGTACCGTCGACTGCCGGCACCTCAGCAGGTCCGCGATCTCGGAGTCGCTGAGGTCTTCGTAGTAGCGCAGCACGAGCACTGTCCGCTGACGCACCGTGATGTTGGAGAGCGCCTGCCAGACCGCTTCGCGTTCGTCGTACTTTCCGTCCTCGGATCCAGCGGCGGCGACCCACCCGTCCGGCTCCGCGGTGAGCAGCTCGTCGACCCTCGGGCGGCGAAGATCCGCCAGCCGACGATTGATCAGGACTCTGCGGGCGTACGCAACCGGGCTGTCCGCGGATGCGACCCTCTCCCAGCTGCCGAACACGGCAACCAAAGCGTCCTGCGTGAGATCGCGAGCGGCCTCATAGTCGCCCGTCAGGGTGTACGCCAAACGGGCGAGCCGGCCCGCCTCGGACGCGGCAAACCGGGTGAAATCGGCACCGCGGTTCTGCTCGCTCAACGTACCCACACCCTCATTGATGCACGAACCGCCGGTTTTGCTGCACCCAGGACGACCATCGTTGGCCGGGGCCCCGGACGCCACCTCGTCCGCTGCGATGAACCGATCCGCGGCATCGTGCGTTTGCTGTAACGGACAGCCAACGGCCGCGGCGGATCGGCTGCCGTGACCTTGTCCCAGTCAGGAGGCGAATCGTCTTGCGTCGATCTCTGCTCTGCATCCCAGTCATCGTGGGGTTCACCTTGGGCCTTGCCGGCCCAGCCGTCGCCGCCAACCCGCCCGGGCCGCCCGGGCAGCCAAACCAGTCGTGTGAGGACCTGGAACCAAACACTCCGGGTAACTCGGCTGATAGCCCCGGCTCACCGTTCAACGAAGCCGGAATCAACAGCGTCAATGGAGGGATCGGCGGGCAACACTACTCCGAGACCTCGCAGTATGACGTGGCCTGCTTCCAGGTCTCCCAGCACTAGCTCCAGCCCCCAGCACTGCGGGTGGGGGATCTTGGGCGTCCCCCATTCAGCTCGGGCGAGGATCGGCTTTGACGAACCGACCTCGTGCCTTCTGTCACATTCGGCGCGCCGTTCTTGAAACTGCTACTCGCCAGTACGATACTTAAGTTACTGACGAGTAGCAGTCCGCGCAGATCAGCGGCCGAGTTGGCGAAGGTGCACCCCGATGAGCCATTACAAGAGCAACCTGAGGGACATCGAGTTCAACCTCTTCGAGGTCTTCGGACGCGGTGACGTACTCGGCCGAGGTCTCTACGACGAGCTCGACGAGGACACCGCGCGGAGCATCCTGCAGGAGGTCGACAGGCTTGCACGCGAGGAGCTCGCCGCGTCGTACGAGAGCTCGGATCGCACTCCCCCGGTCTATGACCCCGAGACCCACACGGTGACGTTGCCCGAAGCGTTCAAGAAGAGCTACCACGCTTACATGGACGCCGAGTGGTTCCGTCTTGGACTGCCCAAAGAGCTCGGCGGACAACCGACCCCGCCCTCATTGCGGTGGAGCCTCGCCGAACTCGTCCTCGGCGCCAACCCGGCGGTCCACCTGTACGCCGCCGGCCCGGGGTTCGCTCAAGTCTTGTGGCGCAACGGCACCGAGCGGGACAAGCAGATCGCCCGCCACATGGTCGAGCGCAGGTGGGGAGGCACGATGGTTCTCACCGAGCCCGACGCCGGTTCCGATGTCGGGGCGGGCCGCACCAAGGCGTATCCCCAAGACGACGGCACCTGGCACATCGAGGGCGTGAAACGCTTCATCACCTCCGGCGAACATGACCTGAGCGAGAACATCATCCACCTCGTGCTCGCCCGACCGATCGGTGTCGAGGGGGTCGGCGGACCGGGCACCAAGGGACTGTCCCTGTTCATCGTCCCCAAGCACGACTTCGACCTCGAGAGCGGCGAGCTGACCGGTGACCGGAACGGCGTCTTCGCGACGAACGTCGAGAAGAAGATGGGCATCAAGGTCTCCACGACCTGCGAGCTCACCTTCGGCGAGCACCAGCCGGCCAAGGGCTGGCTGCTGGGCGAGGAGCACAACGGCATCGCCCAGATGTTCCAGGTCATCGAGCACGCCCGGATGATGGTGGGCACAAAGGCAATCGCCACCCTCTCGACCGGCTACCTGAACGCCTTGGAGTACGCCAAGGAACGCGTGCAGGGCGCGGACCTGACCCAGGCCACTGACAAGACGGCACCACGAGTGACGATCACCCACCACCCGGACGTACGCCGCTCACTGATGACACAGAAGTCCTTTGCGGAGGCGCTTCGGGCGATGGTGATGTTCACCGCCACCCTCCAGGACACGGTGGAGACGGCTTCGTACCATGGCGAGGTCGACGAACTGGCGGAGAGGGCAAATGACCTGCTGCTGCCGATCGTCAAGGGATACGGATCTGAGCGCTCCTGGGTGCTGCTCGGCACCGAGTCACTCCAGACGTTCGGCGGATCGGGCTTCCTGACCGACTACCCGATCGAGCAGTACGTCCGGGACGCGAAGATCGACACGTTGTACGAAGGCACCACCGCGATTCAGAGTCAGGACCTGTTCTTCCGCAAGATCGTGAAGGACGGGGGCCAGGCACTTCGATGGCTCGCCGAGCAGATCGAGGAGTTCATCGACTCCGAGGCCGGGAACGGTCGCCTCAAGGTCGAGCGCGAAATGCTGGCAACAGGACTAGGCGACGTCCATGGCATCGTCGGCGTCCTGCTCGACCAGCTGACGTCATCCGACCCGCGCACGGAGGGCGGGGACGTCCGCAACATCTACAAGACCGGGCTCAACACCACCCGGCTCTTGATGGCGCTCGGCGACGTGATCTGCGCCTGGTTGCTGCTTCGCCAGGCCGAGGTTGCCCTGTCCGCACTCGGTGGCGAGGTCTCGTCCAAAGATAAGGACTTCTACGAGGGCAAGGTGGTGGCTGCGCAGTTCTTTGCACACACCGTGCTGCCGGGGCTGGCGGCCGAGCGAGCGATCGCCGAAGACACCGATCTCTCGGTGATGGACCTGCCGGAGTCCGCATTCTGAGCTGATCGCCTCGGGTTCGGTCCCCGGCTGGCCGGGCAGCCGTCATCATTGACCGGTGGTGACCGCGCAGGCTCGAGCCAAGGTCAGGCCGTCGGCTTGGTGGTACGCCCTGCCGGTCGCATTGCTCGTCGTTGCACTCCTCCTGGTGGCCCTGGCCGTCTCACGGTTCGTGACCTTCATCACCGCTGACCGGGTCCCGTACCAGGCTGGGCAGGAGATCACCGTCGACTCCGACGGTTTCTCTGTCTACACGCGATCACGCTCGTTGACGATGGACTGCACAGCGACCGGGCAGGGCCGGCAGATCCAGCTGGACAGCGAGTCGGGCATCACGGTTTCGCGCAATCAGGACAAGTGGTACGTCGTCGCAAGCAGTCCGAGCGACATGCCGGCCGGCACGTACCAGTTGTCGTGCAGCTCACCGTTCCTTCTCCCGGCGAACGTCTTCATCGGCCCGCGTGCCGGCTTCGGCTCATTGGCGAAGTGGCTCGTGCTGGGTCTGGGCTTGCCCTTCCTGCTGGTGATCGCCTCGTTCGTGGGCCTCCTGGTCATCGCGGTCCGGCGAGGGCGCTCCAAGCGGCCACCCCTGCGGCCACCAGACGTACCAGGCCGGGCTGCGCCCGGCGCGTCCGGCTGGGCTCCGCCCGGGCCGCCTCCGTACACGCCACCGCCGCCGCCTGCGCCGCCGCAATAGCGGTAGGCCGGCGCAGGCGCCCGCTACCAGCCCATGTACTGCCCGCCGTTGGCGGACAGGTTGGCGCCGGTGACCCAGCCGGCCTCATCGGAGATGAAGAACGCGACCGCGTAAGCGATCTCCTCGGGTCTCCCGAGCCGACCGGTGGGGATCTGCGCCACGATCTTGTCGCGCACGTGCTCGGGGACGGCCATCACCATGTCGGTGCCGATGTAGCCCGGCGACACCGTGTTGACCGTGATCCCGAACTTCGCATTCTCCTGCGCCAGGGAGATGGTGAACCCGTGCATCCCGGCCTTGGCGGCTGCATAGTTCGCCTGGCCGTACTGACCCTTCTGCCCGTTGATCGAGCTGATCTGGACGATGCGGCCCCACTTGCGTTCGCGCATCCCCTCGATCACTGGTCGGGTCATGTTGTAGACCGAGTTGAGGTTGGTGTCGATCACGTCGTTCCACTGGTCGGGGCGCATCTTGTGGAACGTCGTGTCGCGGGTGATGCCTGCGTTGTTGACGAGGATGTCGATCGGCCCGGTCTGTTTCTCGATCTCACGTACCAGCGTCTCGGCTTGCTCGGCCGAGGACACGTCACCCTTCACGAGCGTCACGTCGTAGCCGGCGGCTCCCGCCTTGTCGCGCCATGCCGCCGCCTTGTCCTCGTTGCGGTAGTTGGTGGCGACCGTATGACCGAGGTCGGCCAGCCGCTGGACGATGGCGGTGCCGATGCCGCCGGTGCCTCCTGTGACCAATGCGACCCGTGCTGTCATGACGACCCTCCCGTTGGCCTACCTGTTCGATCTTATGGGCGCTTCCGCCTCCGAGGCCAGGCTCCGATCTCGCGAGATGCTGAGCTCGCTCGCCTCGCAGGGCGGGCGGAAAGCGTGTGGCTCGGGTTCAGGCAAGGCGGCGGCACTCAACTGCAAAGCGACCCGACGGCAGCAGACCAGTCGCCTGGACCTCGAGCCCAGACTCGCCGGCGAGCTCGCGGAACCGCTCCAGGGACCGCCAGCACCAGCTCCGGGCTCAGGCCGTGGCCGG
>JBDUDR010000130.1:0-8354 GCA_040002845.1 Nocardioidaceae bacterium | reverse complement strand
ATGATGGCTCCACCGATGTCATGACTGATCCCCGAAGTCTGGTCGACCACCGGCTTCCCGAGTCGTCCGCACATGGTGCCCGACCGCATAACAGCTTCGGGGATCTCTACCCGTGGCAGGCCGTCCCGTTGAGATGCCGCTGGATGGTGTGCTGGCCGCTTCTCCGGGAACGCACGCGCAGCGTGAGGCACGGGTTGGGCTCGGCGGCGAGAATACCGCCGAGGAATGACGTGTCCTTGTGGGCGCAGTTGCTGACGGTGACGGACCTCGCAGCCCACGCTGACAAAACCACTGGTGTTCCGGCCGTCCAAACAGCGTCTGGCACCCAAGCCAGGGCTTGCCCCGAGCCGGAAACAGAGATCGTCACTCTCATGGCGTCGGCCCTCACCGTCAGGGGAGACTTCCTGAAATACCAGTGCAGGTCCGTCGGCAACACCAAGCCGACATCCTCGGCTCGCGGAACCGTTCCGCTTGGATCCTTCAGCCCTCCAAACGTCACATCGCGAACCGTCAGGCCATGAACCGGCGTGCTCCCGGGAGTCGAGGCACCCTCCGCGTCAACACAGGTGAGCGTGACATGCCGAGTGCCGAAACCCCCCGTGGTAGCGGATACGGAGCCCACCTGTGGAGTCGCGCCCGGCTCATCCGATCTGGAGGACCCGGCCCCAGCCGAACACCCAACGCTGAGTAGCGACACAAACAGGACAACGATGCAGCCAATGCCGGCGGAAGATGATGCAATTGGGTGGTCCGAACCACCGCGATGCATCATCTTCTCAAGTAGCCGGGGGCCACGAGTTCGGCGATCTGGATGGCGTTGAGCGCCGCGCCCTTGCGCAGGTTGTCACTGCTCACGAACAGCACCAGCCCCCGGCCATCAGGGACTCCTGGATCCGAGCGCAGCCGCCCCACATAGCTCGGGTCCTGCCCCGCGGCCTGCAGCGGGGTCGGCACGTCAGACAGCGCCACCCCCGGCGCCGCAGCCAGCAGCTCACGAGCCCGCGAGACCGACAGCGGCCGGGCGAACTCGGCGTTGATCGACAGCGAGTGTCCGGTGAACACCGGCACCCGTACGCAGGTTCCCGAGACCAGCAGGTCGGGGATCTCGAGGATCTTGCGACTCTCGTTGCGCAGCTTCTGTTCCTCGTCGGTCTCCCCGGAGCCGTCCGCGACGATCGTCCCCGCCAGCGGCAGGACGTTGAACGCGATCGGCCCCGCATACTTCGACGGCGCCGGGAACTCCACCGCCCTCCCGTCATGGGTCAGCTCGGCAGCCCGGTCGACCACCTCGCGGGCCTGCTTGTGCAACTCGTCGACGCCGGCCAGCCCGCTCCCCGAGACCGCTTGGTACGTGCTGATGACCAGCCGGACCAAACGCGAAGAGTCATGCAACGGCTTGAGCACCGGCATCGCCGCCATCGTGGTGCAGTTGGGGTTCGCGATGATGCCCTTACGCGCCGCCGAGATCGCCTCCGGGTTGACCTCGCTCACCACGAGCGGGACCTCGGGATCCATCCGCCACGCTGAGGAGTTGTCGATCACCGTCGCGCCGACGGCTGCGAAACGGGCGGCCAAGGCACGTGAGGTCGTCGCTCCGGCGGAGAAGATCGCGATATCCAAACCCGTCGGGTCTGCCGTCGCCGCGTCCTCGACCGGCACCTCCCGGCCACCCCAGCCCAGCGTCGTACCGGCCGACCGTGAAGAGGCGAAGAACCGAATGTCGGCAACCGGGAACGAGCGCTCGGTCAGGAGTCGGCGCAGCACGCCACCCACCTGGCCGGTGGCTCCGACCACACCGACGCGCAGACCGCTCATCTGCCGGTGCCGCCATACACCACAGCCTCGACCTCCGTGTTGTCGAGGTCGAAGGCGCGGTGCACAGCCGTGACCGCCGCATCGACCGCGTTCTCGTCGACCATCACCGAGATCCGGATCTCCGAGGTCGAGATCATCTCGATGTTGACCCCGGCCGCCGCGATCGCGGCGAAGAACCGCGCGGTGATGCCAGGATGCGACCGCATGCCGGCACCGACCAGCGAGACCTTGCCGATCCGGTCGTCGTACAGCAGCTGGTCGTACCCGACCTCGTCCTGCAGACCCGCCAGCGCCTCCATGGCCGTCTGGCCGTCCGAGCGGGGCAACGTGAAGGAGATGTCGGTACGGGATGTCGACGCGGCCGAGATGTTCTGGACGATCATGTCGATGTTGATCTCCGCGTCCGCGACGGCCTGGAAGATGCGGGCCGCCTGGCCGATCTTGTCCGGCACACCAACGACCGTGACCTTGGCCTCGCTGCGGTCATGCGCGACGCCGGAGATGATCGGTTGCTCCATGGCAGGTTCCTCGATGGTGTCGGTGACCCAGGTGCCGTCGCGGATGCTGAACGCCGACCTGACGTGGATCGGGATGTCGTAGCGGCGGGCGTACTCCACACACCGCAGGTGGAGGATCTTGGCGCCGCAGGCGGCCATCTCCAGCATCTCTTCGTACGAGATGCGCGGGATCTGACGCGCGCTGGGGACGATGCGCGGGTCGGCTGTGAAGATGCCGTCGACGTCTGTGTAGATCTCGCACACGTCGGCGTGCAGGGCAGCCGCGAGCGCGACCGCGGTGGTGTCGGAAGCGCCGCGCCCCAGGGTCGTGATGTCCTTCGTCTTGGCCGACACTCCCTGGAAGCCGGCCACGATCGCGATCGCACCCTCGCCGAGCGTTTGCACGATCCGCCCCGGGGTGATGTCGATGATCTTGGCCTTGCCGTGCTCGGAGTCGGTGATGACCCCGGCCTGGCTGCCGGTGAACGACCGGGCCTGGTGACCGAGGTTGGCGATGGCCATCGCGACCAGGGCCATGGAGATGCGCTCGCCCGCCGTGAGCAGCATGTCCATCTCGCGAGCCGGCGGCAGCGGGGACACCTGGCGGGCCAGGTCGGTCATCTCGTCTGTCGTGTCACCCATCGCCGAGACCACCACACAGACGTCGTGACCTTCCTTGCGGGTCGCCACGATGCGCTGCGCGACTCGCTTGATGCCCTCGGCATCGGCCACCGAGGAGCCGCCGTACTTCTGCACGACCACACCCACGCGGCACTCCTTCGGTCGGCCGTCAGGTCGGGTCGGAGTCTACCGGCGGTGCCCGGTTTGTTCAGGCGTCGAGTCTGTCGTGTGAGATGACCGACTGGAGCGCCCGCAGGACAGCAGACGCCTCAGCCCCCCAGCTCGACACGTAGGAGAACTGCCACGACCAGAGCGCCTCATCGATCCGGCCCGCACGGTGATGACGCAACCCGTGAGCAACCGCGGACGCGATGCCGGCGATGTCGTCGGACAACTTGCTGGGTACGAGCTCGGGAGGCATCTCGTAGGGGTCGAACAGCTCGGTGTACTCGTCGGCCTCGCGCAGCAGACCGGCCAGCCGCTCACGCAGCACATCGAGGTCGGGATCGGGTCCGGCGTCGGGCTCGTACTCCTCCATGGGCACGATGTCGACGTGGGCTGCGAGCCGTGCCCCGGCGAGCAGCAGCTGGCTCACCTCGAGCAGCAGCAGGGGTACGACCGGTCCGGCGTCCTCGGCTCGTGCGATCTCGCGTACCGCAAGCAGGAAGCTCTCGACCTGGTCGGCCACGATCTGCGCCAGATCCTCGAGATCGCCGGATATGCCTGGCATGACTACGGGGACCGTCGTTGTGGACCCCCGAAGCGTGTGATCACTCATCGATCGCGCGCCTCCCTTCGAATGCTCGTCCGAGCGTTACCTCATCGGCGTACTCGAGATCGCCGCCTACGGGCAGTCCACTAGCCAGCCGCGTGATGCGCAACCCCATCGGCCGAAGCAACCGCGTGAGATAGGTCGCGGTGGCCTCACCCTCGAGGTTGGGGTCGGTCGCCAGGATGACCTCTTCGACGACGCCGTCGGCCAGTCTGGTCAGCAGCTCGCGGATGCGCAGATCGTCGGGACCGATCCCCTCGATCGGGCTGATCGCGCCGCCGAGGATGTGGTAGCGGCCGCGATATTCGCGCGTACGCTCGACCGCCACCACGTCCTTTGGCTCCTCGACCACGCACAGCTGGGTGAGATCGCGCCGGCTGTCCACGCAGATGCGGCATTGCTCGGCCTCGGCGACGTTGCCGCAGACCGTGCAGAACCGCACCTTGTCCTTGACCTCGGTGAGCACGTCGGCGAGCCGCTTGACGTCGAGCGGGTCCGCGGCAAGCACGTGGAACGCGATCCGTTGAGCTCCCTTCGGGCCGATGCCGGGCAGCCTGCCCAGCTCGTCGATGAGGTCCTGGACAACCCCTTCGTACACCTGACTCGCCTCAGCGTTCCGGCGCCTGCAGGCCGCCGCCGAGATCGCCGAGCCCGCCCAGATCACCAAGTCCGCCGAGGCCGCCCGCCAACGGCCCGAGCTTGCTCGCCGCCAGGTCCTGCGCATTGGTGCTTGCGTCGCGCACGGCGGCCACCACCAGATCGGCCAGCGTCTCGGTGTCTTCAGGGTCGGCAGCTTCGGGTTTGATTACGAGGCGTACGAGGTCACCCGTGCCGGTAACCGTGGCGGTGACCAGCCCGCCACCCGCAGTGCCTTCGACCTCGGTGTCGGCCAGCTCCTCCTGGGCCGCCATCAACTGTTGCTGCATCTGCGCCGCCTGCTCGAAAAGCGACTGCATATCGCCCTGTCCGCCTGGGAACACGGGGACTCCTTGATCGTGGTTCGGTGTCTGGAACGAGCCTAACCGGGCGACTCGTTGGTGGTCTCCTCGATCACCTCCGCACCCAGCTCCCTGGCCAACAACTCGTCATGTCCGAGTGCGTCTTCCGCCGGGGCGAGATCATCGGGGCTGGCCGCCAGGTCGGCCTGCGAGGTGGCGGTCGCGACAGACTTCTCGTCGGCACGCTCATCGGCGGGGCGGGTGGGCCGGATGGCCTCCCGCGCTCCGAGCTGGGCCTCGCCCTTCGGTGGGGCGGGCGACCGATGCGGCTGGGCGGGTGGGGGAGCGTCCTTGCCACCAGCCGTCGGATCGATGATCGCCTCGACCTTCCAGTCGATGCCGAGCACGTCGATCATCGCCTGTCGCACGATCTCGTCGCTGCCGGACCGGGTGAACGAGTCGCGGGCCCCGGCGTTGATCATCCCAAGGGTGAGGGTGTTCTCGCCGACCGCCAGCACCTGCGAGTTTTGGCTCAGCATGATCCAGGTGAACCGACGCGCAGCCTTGACCTTCTCGAGTACGTCTGGCCACAGCCGGCGTACGTCGACCAGGCTCAGTGTGTCGGGCGAGCCGACCGTTGCCGCTGTGTCGGGCTCTGTCGATTCGGCCTGGTCCGACGCGGTCGGCTGGGGTGGGACGGCCGCGGGCTGTTGAGACGCAGTCGGCTCACCGTTCTCCGAAGTGTCCAGAGGCAGTTGCGCGGCAGGCTCCGACGCCGCTGGCGGCTCGCTAGTCGACTCCGCATGCGATGTGCCGATCAGCATGCGACGCTCGAGCCGGTCGAGCCTGGCATGGATCCCTTGCGTCGAGTCGTCGGCCCCCGGCAGCAGCACGCGGGCGCACATCAGCTCCAGGAGCAACCTAGGCGGTGTCGCCCCCCGCATCTCGGGCAGCGTCTCGCTGATGATGTCGGCCGCTCGGGTCAGCTCGGCTGAGCCGAACCGAGCTGCCTGTGCCGCCAGCCTTTCGGCCTGGTCGGGTGGCGCGTCGACGAGTCCCTTCCCGACGGCGTCGGGCACCGCAGCCACGATCACCAGGTCACGGAGCCGATGGAGCAGATCTTCGGCGAAACCGCGAGGGTCCTGGCCGGTCTCCACCACCTTGTCGACCACCCCGAACACCGACTCGCCATCGGCGGCGGAGAAGGCGTCGATCACCTCGTCGAGCAGAGCGTCCGGGGTGAAACCGAGCAGCGAGGCCGCGAGCGAGTGGGTGACGCCGTCGGCATCCGACCCGCCGATCAGCTGGTCGAGCACCGACAGGGTGTCTCGTACCGAACCGCCACCGGCACGCACCACCAGCGGCACGGCCGACTGCTCGATCTCAACGCCCTCGGACCCGCACAGCTGGGTGACGTATTCGCCCAGCATCTTGGGGGGGACGAGCCGGAAGGGATAGTGATGGGTGCGGCTCCGGATCGTACCGATCACCTTGTCGGGAGCCGTGGTGGCGAAGATGAAACGCAGGTGCGGAGGCGGCTCCTCGACCAGCTTGAGGAGGGCGTTGAAGCCGGCCGGAGAGACCATGTGGGCCTCGTCGATGATGTAGACCTTGTAGCGCGACGCGACCGGGGCGAAGAACGCCCGCTCCCGCAGATCTCGTGCGTCGTCCACCCCACCATGACTCGCCGCGTCGATCTCGATCACGTCGATCGAGCCCGGACCGCCCCTCGCGAGATCGTGGCAGGACTGGCACTCGCCGCACGGCTCCGCGACGGGCGCTTGCGCGCAGTTGAGCGCGCGGGCCAGGATGCGCGCGCTGGTGGTCTTGCCACAGCCGCGTGGCCCGGAGAACAGGTAGGCGTGGTGCACCCGGTTGTTCGCAAGGGCCTGCTGGATCGGCGCCGTCACATGATCCTGGCCGATGACCTCAGCGAACGTGTCCGGCCGGTATCGCCGGTAGAGAGCCAGGGGTGCATCCACCCCACGAACCCTATAGCCGCCCTGCGACAGCCCGTCCCGTCCCTCTCGCCCGCCTGCGGTTTCTCGCGAACGGGAACAGCAAGAGACAGCCTGCCGTGGTCGCGGGGTTGGTGACGCCTCTGAGCGTCCACAGTTTCGATCCGCACCCGGCCAGGACGGGCCGCGGGGCCGGCCGTGCGGTGAGATGCCAATCATGTCGCGACACACCGACAAAACTGCCGAAGAACTGGCGTCGGCAGAGGGGGCCCCCCGCGTACCCGATAGAGCTCACTTACCCTTGCTGCCTTCCGACCCTGGGGGAGTTGGCTGAGATACCGCCACGCGGGGGGTTGCGGGCAGTCTACGGGAGCCGTGGTCGAACCGTGGGCCAGCAGGCTGGCCCCTCCCGCTCGTAGCCGCGAGCACGACAGTCACGTGGTGTTCAGCGCTCGGAACCCGTTAGCCTCGGCGGCGGAGGATTCGCATAGTGGCCTAGTGCGCACGCTTGGAAAGCGTGTTGAGTGAAAGCTCTCAGGGGTTCGAATCCCCTATCCTCCGCCACGCTGACCAGGCAAAACGCCGGATGGAGCTCATCGGGGGTCTGACGCTTGGGTGACTCTAGTCTCAGTTTTAGTCTCAGTTGAGTCCTGGGCCACGTTGCTCAGACGTCCTCGGATCAGTGCTCTTGTGCCACAGCAGCCCGCGACTCGTTCGGCCACATCGCGCCGGATGGGGTCGATCACGTGTTGGTAGCGGGCGGCCATGGCGGTGCTGGACCGGCCCATCAGGCCCATCACCGTGCGCTCTGGGACGCCTTGCGGCATGAGAACCGTCGCGGCGGTGTGGCGGGCATCGTGTAGGCGTACGTCGCGAACCCTCGCGGACTTCAGCAGCGCCTTCCACTCGCGGTCGCGTACGTCGTCCGCTCTACGAAGCCGGGACGATGCTGTTGTTCAGGCGGAAGAAGTTGTCCGGGTCGTACTTCGCCTTGATCTCGGCCAGACGCTTGAGGTTCTTGCCGAAAGCGCTGTCGACGCCCACCGTAAGTGCTTCCTCGGCGACGCCCGTGAAATTCAGGTACAGCGAACCCGTCCCGTGCTCGTGCACCTCACCCCACGCGCCTCGTATCCACGAGATGACCTTGTCGTCATCGCTCGCGTCCTCCCAGTTGCCATCGATCGACACCATCCAGTTCGCCGACCGCTCGCTGTACGCCGTGTCTTCGGCTCCCACGCGATTAATGGCCCCGCCCATGAAGAACGTGACCACGAAGACCCGCGCATGAGGACGGCTACGGGCCTTGTCCACGATGATGTCGAGGATCGGGTCGGTCAACTCCTCGACGAACGTGGACTTCCAATAGCTGCGAAGCGTTCCGCGCTGGAAGAACTCGTCGAAGGCAGCCTGGACACCGACGAAGGGTATGGGGCCCGAAATGTCGACGAGCGGAGTCCCGATCTCGCGGAGGGGCTGAATAATCTTCATGCCTTCCTCCGGATCACCGGAGTACACGGCGCCGGTGATGATGAACGGCGTGTTGTGGACCTCCGGCGGTGTGTGCTCGCTCGCCGGGAGCGTGGTGCATCCGATCAGCGCCGAGATCTCGTCGGGCGCCGTCTTGGCCCATTCGCGGAACTGTCGATACACGTTCTCCGCGTCCTCGACGGGATGGAACACGCCAGCGAACGCCACCATTGGACCCACTGGGTGACACTGAAAAGTGAACGATGTGACCAAGCCGAAATTGCCG
>JBDUDR010000129.1:0-8406 GCA_040002845.1 Nocardioidaceae bacterium | reverse complement strand
CGCGACGGGTCGGCGTGCAGCTCCGGGTCGGCCAGCTGCCGCTCGATCTCTGCGTGCTCGGCAAGCAGCCCTTCTACGGCATCGAACACGTTGGGCTTCTTTCCGGATTCTCGCGGGTATTGGACAGACAGCGACGCCGACCCTCCAGGGCTCCCCCGGGGTCGGCGTCGTGCGTGCAGCTACTTCTTCTTCTTGGCGTACCTCGCCTCAAACCTGGCCACGCGGCCACCGGTGTCGAGGATCTTCTGCTTGCCGGTGTAGAAGGGGTGGCAGTTCGAGCACACCTCGGCGTGGATGACGCCGTTGGCGGCCGTGCTGCGGGTCGTGAACGAGTTGCCGCAGGTGCACGTCACCTGGGTCACGACGTACTCAGGGTGAATGTCGGGTTTCATGGGATCCTCTCGGGCTTACCTTCACAACGTTCGCGATCCGACACTTATTTCGCGCCATCCGACACTTAATCCGCGCGTCGGGGGTGGGTTTAGTCCTCGTCGCGGCGGCTGCCCACGGTTGGCGTGGTCTTGTTGACCTGGAGCAGGAACTCGATGTTGGTCTTGGTGGTCTTGAGCTTCTCGAGCACCAGCTCCAGGGCTTGCTGACCATCGAGCCCGGACAGCACACGCCGCAGCTTCCACACGATCGCCAGCTCGTCCTTGCCCATCAGGAGTTCCTCGCGACGCGTACCCGATGCGTCGACGTCGATGGCCGGGAAGATGCGCTTGTCGGCGAACTCCCTGCGCAGTCTCAACTCCATGTTTCCGGTGCCCTTGAACTCCTCGAAGATGACCTCGTCCATCTTGGAGCCGGTCTCGATGAGCGCGGTGGCCAAGATTGTCAACGAGCCGCCGTCCTCGATGTTGCGGGCCGCGCCGAAGAAGCGCTTCGGCGGATAGAGGGCCGAAGAGTCGACGCCGCCGGACAGGATGCGTCCACTGGCAGGTGCCGCAAGGTTGTACGCACGTCCGAGCCGGGTTATCGAGTCGAGGAGTACGACCACGTCGTGTCCGAGCTCCACGAGCCGCTTTGCTCGCTCGATCGCGAGCTCGGCGACAGTCGTGTGGTCCTCGGCGGGCCGGTCGAAGGTGGAGGCTATGACCTCACCCTTGACGGCGCGCTGCATGTCGGTGACTTCCTCAGGTCGTTCGTCCACCAGCACGACCATCAGATGGCATTCGGGGTTGTTTGCGGTGATGGCGTTCGCGATCGCCTGCAAGACCATCGTCTTTCCGGCCTTGGACGGCGACACGATGAGGCCGCGTTGACCCTTGCCGATCGGGGCGATGATGTCGATCACTCGGGTGGTCAGCACGCCGGGCTCGCACTCGAGCCGCAGGCGGTCCTGCGGATATAGCGGTGTCAGCTTGGAGAACTCGATGCGGTGCTTCGACGCCTCCGGGTCTGCGCCGTTGACCGTCGCGAGCCGCACCAACGGGTTGAACTTCTCGCGTCGTTCACCTTCCTTGATCTGGCGAACCTCGCCGGTGATGGCGTCGCCCTTGCGCAGACCGTGCCGACGCACCATCGACAACGAGACATAGACGTCGTCAGGGCCTGGGAGATATCCGCTGGTCCGGACGAACGCGTAGTTGTCGAGCACATCGAGGATGCCTGCCACCGGGATGAGCACGTCGTCCTCGGTGACTTGCGGCTCCTGGTCGCGAGCCGGGCCGCGGGTGTCGCGATCCCGGTCGCGGTACCGGTCGCGGCTGCGCCGACGCCGGCTGCGGCCGCTGCCGCCGTCGTTCCGACTGTTGCTCCGGTTGTCACCGCGATTGTCGTTCCGGCCGTCGCCCCGGTTGTCGCTCCGGCCCTCGCCCCGGCTGTCACTTCGGGCGCCGCTGCGGTCACCGCCCGATCCGTCCGACTTGACGCTCGTGGTGTGCTCCGCAAGGTTGTCAGCCGGGGCCGTCTGCGGCTGAGAATCGGGCCGAGCGGGTGTCGTCTGACCACCGTCGCCTGACGACTCTCGCGGTGCGCTCGAGCCCGGCGCTGCGTCAGTCGTGAAGGGCGCCTTCGACGCCGTTGGCCTGCTATTGGCGGATGATCCGCTCTGCGCTGCCTTGATCGCCTCGATCAGCGCTCCCTTGCGCATCGCGCCGGAGCCCTTGATCCCGAGGCCGCTGGCGAGCTTCTTCAGCTCGGGCAGCACCATGCCGTTCAGCCCACCTGCGCGTGGTCGGCTGGAGCCAGCCGTGGTCTTCGAGTCGGCGGGAGCGCCGGGAACCTCGGATGCGGAGGTGGTGATTGTTGGTTCGGTCACGTGAGGTCCTTCCCACGTACAGGGGCGGCGATTGAAGCTCGCACGCCCTTGGTTCCGCGAAACCTGGGATTTCAGGATTCGCGATCAGGCGCTCGCGCGAGGCGGCGCCTAAGGCTTGGGTCCCTCCCCCACCTGGTGAGCCTTCCAGGCTTGTTCAGTCGATCCACGCGGCAGGCCATTGGTGCCTGCTGGGAATCGCAGATGGTGGGGAGAAGGCATCGCTTCTTGAGTTACGGAAGACCGATGCAGCATCGAGGGTAGCACCATTCGCCCGATAGATGCTCAGAGGTGACCCACCAGTCTAACGACGGCCACCCCGCCCGCATTCCCGATCGCGGCCGCGCTGGCTACCACGATCGGGTGCGTACGCCGTCAGGTTCGATGCCGACCCTGAACACCCGCCAGCCGCTGGGTGCCTGCTCGGCCAGCGTCGCCTCGTCGCCAACGGCGGTCAGAGCCAGCACGCTCGGCCCGGCCCCCGAAACCACGGCGGCCACCCCGGAGCCTCGCAACAGGCCCACCAGGGCGAGCGTCGCCGGCATCGCGGGCTTCCGGTACTGCTGGTGCAGCCAGTCCCGGGTGCCATCGGCGAGTAGCTCAGGGCGATGGGTGATGGCGACGGTGAGCAATGCGGCCCTGGCGGCGTTGGCGGCCGCCTCGCCATGGGGCACCTGGGCCGGGAGCAGTGCGCGAGCAGCCTCGGTGGACACCCGCGCAGGCGGTACGTAGACCACTGCCCGAATGTCCGGATGCACCTGCAGACGGATCGAACGGGGGCCGGACGGCTCTGTCCAGGCAACCGTGAAGCCTCCGGAAAGACACGCAGCCACGTTGTCGGAATGCCCCTCGAGCACCGTGGCGAGCTCGAGCAGATCGGATCCGCCGAGCAGCCTGGCCCCGTTGACTCGGAGCGCCCGGGCCGCCGCGCAACCCGCCACGATCGCGGCGGCTGAGGAGCCGAGGCCGCATGCCTGCGGAATGGAGTTGCGACACCGCAGATGCAGACCAGGCGGCTGACCGCCGAGCCGGTCGAGCGTGGCCCGCATCGCCTTGACCACGAGGTGATCTTCGTCACGGGGTAGGTCCTCAGCGCCTTCGCCCTCCACCTCGACGAGCAGCCCGGACTCGGTGGCGCGCACCGTCAAGTCGTCGTAGAGGGCCAATGCCAGCCCAAAGCTGTCGAAGCCCGGTCCGAGATTTCCACAGCTGGCCGGGACGCGCACCCGCACGGCACCGTCTGTGAAGTCGGCCGTGATCACTGTCAAGCCAGCCCGGCGAGCTGGGCGATCGCCGTGACGTCGGCATCGACCACTGTCTCGGACAGATCGTCACGGTGATCCAGAGCGGCCTCGATGTCCTTGAGGCCATGTCCTGTCACCGTCACCACGACGGTCTGGCCAGGATCCAGGTCGCCGGCCCTGACCGCTTTCAGCAAACCGGCGGCACCCGCTGCCGACGCAGGTTCCACGAAGACGCCGTCCTGGGAGGCAAGGGCGCGCTGCGCCGAGAAGATCTCGGCATCGGTGACCGCGTCGACGAGTCCGCCGGACTCCTCACGGGCCGCGACAGCCAGACTCCAAGACGCCGGATTGCCCACCCGAATCGCACTCGCATCGGTTTCCGGGCTGGGCACGACGTGGCCGAGGACGAGCGGGGCTGCGCCCGCTGCCTGATAACCCCACATGCGCGGGGTACTCGCCGACAGGCCTGCCTTCGCGTAGTCGAGATACCCCTTCCAGTACGCCGAGATGTTTCCGGCATTGCCCACCGGCAGGACGTGCACGTCCGGCGCGTACCCGAGCACGTCGACCACCTCGAAGGCTGCCGTCTTCTGACCTTCGATCCGTACGGGGTTCACCGAGTTGACCAACGCCACCGGATATTCGTCCGCAAGAGCGCGGGCAATCCGCAAGCAGTCGTCGAACCACCCTCGTACCTGCAAGATGTTGGCACCATGCATGACGGCCTGCGCCATCTTTCCGGCGGCGATCCGGCCCTGGGGTACGAGCACGAGCGGTCGCAACCCACCCCGGACGGCGTACGCGGACATCGACGCCGACGTGTTACCCGTAGATGCGCAGACGCAGACCTTCGCGCCTTGCTCGGCCGCCAGCGAGACCGCAACTGTCATGCCACGATCCTTGAAGGACCCGGTGGGGTTGTCGCCCTCGACCTTGAGCCAGACCCGACAGCCGCTGGCCTGGGACAGCCAGCCCGACTCGACGAGCGGAGTGCCACCCTCACCCAGGCTGATCGCCGGAGTGCCGTCATCCACCGGAAGCCAGGCGCGGTATTCCTCGATCACGCCGCGCCACTGGCGTACACGCTGGGGCTCGCGGGAGGGTACCCAGCCGGTCGTGCTCACGCCTCCCCCTCGCCTTCGACGCGCATCACCGAGATCACGTCCCAGACGATGTCCATACGACGCAGCTCCTCGACCGTCGCGGACAGGGCGGAGTCCGGAGCCGTATGGGTCACGACGACGAGCTGCGCGTCCCGCCCCCTGCCCTCTTGTCGCACGGTCTGGATCGACACGTTGTGGCGGGCAAAAGCCTGGGCAACCGACGCCAGCACCCCGGCGCGATCATCGACGTCTATGGCGACGTGGTAGCGAGTGAGTGTGTCACCCATGGGGCGAATCTCGAGTTGCGCGTACGTCGACTCGCCGGCGCCACGGACGTCCTGCAGCCGGTTGCGGGCCACTGTGACGAGGTCGCCGAGAACCGCGCTCGCCGTTGGCGCACCTCCGGCTCCCGGGCCGTAGAACATCAGCTGTCCCGCCGCCTCGCTCTCCACGAACACGGCGTTGAACGCGCCGCCGACGTTTGCGAGGGGATGCGAGCGGGGCAGCATCGCCGGATGTACGCGCGCACACACACTTCTTCCATGAGAGTCCTCGACAAGGTCGCAGATCGCGAGCAGTTTGACCACGCGGTTCATGGACCTCGCGGAGGCGACGTCCATGGCGGTCACCTCGGAGATGCCCTCCCGATAGACGTCGGCAGACGTGACCCGGGAGTGGAAGGCCAGACTCGCGAGGATGGCCGCCTTGGCGGCGGCGTCGAACCCGTCGATGTCGGCGGTCGGGTCGGCTTCGGCGTACCCCAGCGCCTGCGCCTCCTCCAGCGACTCGCTGAACCCCGACCCTGACGTGTCCATCTTGTCGAGGATGAAGTTGGTCGTGCCGTTGACGATGCCGATCACGCGCGTGACCCTGTCACCGGCAAGTGACTCCCTGAGCGGGCGCAGGATCGGGATCGCACCCGCCACGGCAGCCTCGAAGTAGAGGTCACGGGCTGCCTTCTCGGCGGCGGCAAACAGCGAGGCGCCGTCCTCGGCCAGCAGCGCTTTGTTCGCCGTGACCACGGAGGCACCGTGCTCGAGCGCGGACAGGATGAGGCTGCGGGCAGGTTCGATGCCGCCGATCACCTCCACAACGACATCGATGTCTGGTCGCGAAACCAGGGCAGCCGCGTCGGTGGTGAACAGGCTGCGGTCGAACGGGACGTCGCGCACCAGCTGGGGACGTCGTACCGCTATGCCTGCCAGCTCCAACGACGCCCCCACCCGTGCCGCGAGGTCCGCTCGTTGTTCGACCAGCAGCCGCGCGACCTGGCTGCCCACCGATCCGCAGCCCAACAGCGCGACCTGAAGCGCTCCCCGGCTCATCGTGGGGGCCCCTTCACTCGACTTCCAACCGCAGCAGGTCATCGACCGACTCGCGCCGGACCAACAGCCTGGCCCGCCCGTCGCGTACGGCGACGACGGCCGGGCGGGGCACATGGTTGTAGTTGCTTGCCATCGATCTGCAGTAGGCACCCGTGCCGGGCACGGCCAGCAGGTCTCCCGCCGTGATGTCTGCGGGCACGAACTCGTGCTTGACGACCACGTCTCCGGCCTCGCAGTGCTTGCCGACCACTCGGCCCAGGATCGGGTCGGCGTCCGACCGCCGCGAGGCCACGCGGCACGCGTAGTCGGCGTCGTACAACGCGGTCCGGATGTTGTCGCTCATCCCGCCGTCGACGGATACGTACATCCGGTCTCCCCCGCCGTCCAGCCGGACGAGCTTGGTCGTCCCGACTTCGTACAACGTGAACGTGGCCGGCCCGGCAATGGCTCGGCCCGGTTCAACCGAGAGCCGCGGAACTGGTACGCCGAGCGCCTCACTCTCGTGTCGGATGATCTCCGTCAGGGACCTGGCGAGCGTCTGGGGCGACTGCGGATCGTCCTGCGTGGTGTAGGCAATGCCGAACCCACCGCCGAGACACAGCTCAGGCAGTTCGACCCCGAGTTCGGCGCGGACCCGTCTGTGCAGGGCCAGCAGGCGCCGCGCGGCTACCTCGAACGCGGACGTGTCGAAGATCTGGGAGCCGATGTGCGAGTGGAGTCCCAGCACCTCGATGCGCGGCTCGGCGAGCAGCCGCTGCACGGCGTCGAAAGCATCGCCCATCACGATCGACAGACCGAACTTCTGGTCCTCGTGCGCCGTCGCGATGTACTCGTGAGTATGGGCCTCGACGCCAGCCGTTACCCGCACCATCACGGTTGCGGTCACGTTCATGGCCGCGGTGAGTCCGACCAACCTGTCGATCTCCGCCACCGAGTCGACGATGATCCGGCCGACCCCGATCTGCAGCGCGCGCCTCAGCTCCGGCTCGGACTTGTTGTTGCCGTGGAAGCCGATCCGCGATGGCTGTACGCCGGCTCGAACGGCCACCTCCAGCTCACCGTCCGTACAAACGTCGAGCCACAGGTCCGCCTCGGCGATCCAGCGGGCGACCGCCGTGCACAAGAAGGCTTTCCCCGCGTAGAACACGTCATAGTCGGCGAAGGCGTCCCGGAACGCCGACGCTCGGGCCCGAAAGTCGGTCTCGTCCACCACGTAGGTAGGAGTCCCGAACTCGCGGGCGACGTCGGTGGCGCGGACTCCTCCACAGACCAGCACGCCGTCGCTGGCGATCTCGCTGGTCGTGGACCACAGCCCTTCAACCATTTCGTTGATGTCCGCCGGACGCTCCAGCCACGGCGGCTCCCGGTATCCGAGGTCGCCGTGCAGCGCCCCCGCCTCATGCGCGCGCACTGCTCACATCCGGTCTGGTGTGCTGACGCCGAGCAACCTCAAGCCGTTGCGGATCACAGTCATCGTCGCTCGCACCAGCACGAGCCGTGCCCGATGGAGATCGGTGGCTTCCTCGTCTCCTTGCGGGAGTACGCGGCACACGTCGTAGAACTTGTGGAACAGAGACGCCGTGTCCTCCAGATAGCGCGCCACCCGATGAGGCTCGCGCAGGTCGGCAGCGGACTGTACGACTCGCGGGAAGTCCGCGAGGGCACGCAACAGGTCACCCTCTCGTTCGTGCGACAACAGGGACGCGTCGAAGTCAAGGCCGTCGAGCGCCAGTCCCAGCTCGGTGGCGTTCCGCAGGATCGACGCGAGCCGGGCGTGGGCGTACTGGACGTAGTAGACCGGGTTGTCGCTGCTCTGCCTCGCCCACAGCTGCAGGTCGATGTCGATGTTCGAGTCAGGTGAATAGCGGACCAGCGCGTAGCGAGCGGCATCGACTCCCACGGCGTCGACGAGATCCTCGATGGTCAATACGGTGCCCGCCCGTTTGGACATCCGCACCGGCTCGCTGTTGCGAACCAGGTTGACCATCTGGCCGATGATTATCTCCAGGTTCTCGTGCGGCTTGTCGCCGTACGCCTGACACATCGCCATCATCCGGGCGACATAGCCGTGGTGGTCCGCTCCGAGCACGATCACGAGCAGCTCGTACCCACGCTCACGTTTGTCGAGGTAGTAGGCCAGGTCGCCGGAGATGTACGCGGGGGTTCCGTCCGACTTGATGACCACCCGGTCCTTGTCATCGCCGAACTGGCTCGTCTCGAGCCACCAGGCGCCGTCGGCCTCGTACATCAAGTCGAGGCCCTTGAGGCGGTCGATGGCCCGCTCGACGGCTCCGGACTCGTGCAGGGAGTTCTCGTGGAAGTAGACGTCGAAGTCGACGCCGAACTCGCGCAGCTGCTGCTTGATCTGCACGAACATCATGTCCACGCCGAATCGGCGGAACACCTCCTGTGCATCAGCATCGGGCCGCTCGAGCACGCCCGGCTCGGCGGCCACGACTTCGGCGGCGATCTCGTCG
>JBDUDR010000128.1:0-8475 GCA_040002845.1 Nocardioidaceae bacterium | reverse complement strand
GCCGCCCTTTCGCCGAAGAGCTCGACACCTGGTCGATCAGTGCGAACGCTTCTTCTTGGGCTTGGCCGACTGGGGATGAACGGCCCAGGTCACCGGTTCGACACCCGAGGCGTACTGGAACTCTACGGCGGTCAGCTTGCCGTGCCGGGGTGAGAGAAACATCAGGCAGGTGCTGAACGACCGCCCCCTGCCCAGATGGCGCGGGATGCGGTCGGTCTGGCACGACTTGAAGCTCCCCATCAGATCGGCCGGGGGCAACAACGTGTTGTGACCGTTCACGCCGTACAGCGGCACGGGTGCTCCCCCGACGTGGCCACCACCGACGTTGGTGACCGTGACGTCCACGTAGTAGGGCGTCGACGACTTCGCCTGCCGATCCAGGATGAAGTTCGCGAGATCGCCGGCGCTACCGGTTCGGACCGAGTCGATGGAGAGCGAGATCAGGCCCTTGCGCATGTGGTTCCGCACGAACAGCACCTTTGCGGACGTGGTCTGCGTCAACTTGGTGCCGGGCGTGGCGGCCGCGGCCGGCAGGCTGTGGATGCCCGGAATGCTGGAGGAAGGCGGCGAGCTGGCTGATTCCGTCGCGCCCCCGTCCCCACCGCAGCCGACAGCCACGGCACCGATCGAGGCGCTCAGCAAGACGCCCGCGATGACCCGAAACACTCGATCGGCCGGTTTGGCAGGAGTTGGCACGGGCACATTGTGCCGCTTCGGGCCGTCCCGCGGGCGATTCCCCTACCTCGACTTGCCGGCAACGTCAGCGAGACGCTCGAGGAGCCAGCCGTTCACGCTGTCGATGCCTATGCGGTCCTGTCGCATGGAGTCGCGCTCGCGCACGGTGACCGCGTCGTCGTCCAGGGAGTCGAAGTCGACGGTGACGCAGAACGGCGTCCCGACCTCGTCCTGCCTGCGATAGCGACGGCCGATGGCGCCGGCGTCGTCGAACTCGACGTTCCAACGGATGCGCAGCTCGGCTGCCAGGTCCTTCGCCTTCGGCGTGAGGTCGGCGTTGCGAGACAACGGCAGCACGGCAACGTTGACGGGCGCGAGTCTCGGGTCGAGCCGGAGCACCGTGCGCTTGTCGACCCCGCCCTTCGCGTTGGGCGCCTCGTCCTCGGCGTAAGCGTCCAGGAGGAAGGCGAGCGTCGCTCGGGTCAATCCAGCAGCCGGCTCGATCACGTACGGCGTCCAGCGCTCCCCCTTGTCCTGGTCGAAGTAGGTCAGGTCGACACCGGAGTGCTTCGAGTGAGTCTTGAGATCGAAGTCGGTCCGGTTCGCGATGCCCTCCAGCTCGTCGAACTCCTTGCCGCCGAAGTTGAAGCGGTATTCCAGGTCGACCGTCCGCTTGGAGTAATGAGACAGCTTTTCCTGGGGATGCTCGTAGAACCGCACGTTGTCCTTGCTCAGGCCAAGGTGGAGATACCACTCATGACGCTTGGTCAGCCAGTACTCGTGCCATTCCTCGTCGGTTCCCGGCTCGACGAAGAACTCCATCTCCATCTGCTCGAACTCGCGAGTCCGGAAGATGAAGTTCCCCGGCGTGATCTCGTTGCGGAAGCTCTTACCGACCTGCGCGACTCCGAACGGTGGCTTCTTGCGGGCGGAGTTCATCACGTTGACAAAGTTGATGAAGATCCCCTGAGCGGTCTCGGGACGCAGGTAGTGCAAGCCCTCGGCGTTCTCCACCGGGCCGAGGTAGGTCTTGAGCAACCCGTTGAACATCCGCGGCTCTGTCCAGGCGTTCCTCGTACCGCAATGCGGGCAGGGGATGTCCGCCATCGCAACGCCGTCAGGGTCCGCGATCCCTTTGCGCAGGGCGTAGGCCTCCTGCAGATGGTCTTGCCGGAACCGCTTGTGACAGGACTGGCACTCGACCAACGGGTCAGCGAAGGCGTCCAGGTGCCCAGATGCCTCCCAGACCTTGCTCGGCAAGATCACCGAGGAATCCAGCCCGACGATGTCGTCGCGAGACTGCACCATCTCCCGCCACCACTCGCGCCGGATGTTGTCCTTCAGCTCGATCCCGAGCGGGCCATAGTCCCAAGCAGACCGGGTGCCGCCGTAGATCTCGCCGCACGGGTAAACGAACCCCCGGCGTTTTGCGAGGCTTATCACTGCTTCGTTTCGGTCTGCGGCCACGGTTCACTCCATCCGGCTGGATGTCGGCGGGTCGTTGTCGGAACCGCCAAGAGTACCCGGCCGCGATCAGGCGCCGCCTCTGGGTTTCTGCTGGTTGGGCGGCGTCGCACCCTCGCCGACCACGATCTCGTACGCCGACGGCTCATCGATCGCCTGGCTCAACAACGCCATCGCGTGGACCTTGACCTCGTAGGACGACAATGCTCGTCGATACGAACCCACGTTCGACCAGCGCGTCACCAGCACCCACAGCGTGGGATCGTCAGCGGCCCGCCCCAGGTCGCCCTGGATGAATCCGGAGCACTGCCGGAGCAGAGCCAGCGCCTGCTCGACGTCCCGTCCGAACTGTGTGGCCTGCTCACTCGACACACGGAATCGGGTCACTGCCAGCATGCGAGGAGCCTAGTGCTCGATCAGATGTTGACAATCATTTTCATATGATGTGACAATCATTTTCATGAAGGGTCTCAGGATAGTCGCAGCGATGGCCGCCATCGCTCCGGCGGTCACCGCCTGTGGGGGGTCGTCAGCCGACGCCTCGTCCGGGCCGAACGTCGTCGCGTCGTTCTATCCGTACGCCTTCGTGGCGGAGCGGGTCGCCGGCGATCACGCGACGGTCACCAACCTCACGGCGCCCGGCCTGGAGCCGCACGACCTCGAGCTGACTCCCCAGCAGGTTGCCGACATCGAGGACGCGACGGTCGTTGTCTATGAAAAGGGCTTCCAGCCGGCCGTGGATGAAGCGGTCGACCAGAACGCCCAGGGCCTGACCCTGGACACGACCAGTGTCGTACCCCTCGAGGACACCGGCGCTCCGGCGGAACCCAATGATCCTGGCGAGCCGTCCCTGACCGGCGACCCGCACGTCTGGCTCGACCCGATCCGGCTTGCCTCGATCACCGAGGCAGTCGCCGCCGAGCTGTCAAGGGCGGATCCTGTCCACGCCGCTGCGTACCGCGCGAACGGCCTCAAACTTGTGGCGCGGCTTCATGCGCTCGATCGCGACTATGCTGCCGGCCTGGCTGACTGTAAGCGCACGCAGTTCGTGACCAGCCACGCGGCCTTCGGATACCTCGCTCAGCGGTACGGGCTACAGATGATCGCGATCAGCGGGCTGAGCCCTGATGCCGAGCCCTCACCACAACGCCTCAGCGAGCTCGAGTCGTTGGTCCGGCAGGATGGCATCACAACGATCTTCTCTGAGGTCCTGGCGAGTCCGGCACTGGCCGACACACTCGCCGGGGAGGTTGGAGTGAAGACAGCAGTGCTCGATCCGATCGAGGGTCTGCCGGCCGCAGACTCTCAACAGAACTACTTGACGATCATGCGCGCCAACCTGGCGGCGCTCCGGCAGTCGAACGGCTGCAGATGACCCCGATCGTGCAGGTCGCTGACGTTGTCGTGGCGCAGAGCGCGCGACCAGTACTGCATGGGGTCACGCTCGATGTCAGAGCCGGTGAGGTCGTAGCCATCCTGGGCCCGAACGGCTCCGGGAAGTCGACTCTGGTCAAGGCCATGGTTGGTCTGTTGCCGCTGTCGGCCGGCATGGTGCAGTTGTTCGGCGTTCCGCTGCCGAGGTTCGACGAGTGGAACCGGGTGGGCTACGTCCCCCAGCGGGCGACCGCCGCCTCCGGAGTCCCGGCGACCGTTCGCGAAGTGGTGGCCTCTGGTCGGTTGTCCCGGCGGCGACTCCTTCGCCCCCTCAGAAACGCGGACCGCGCGGCGATCCAGGACGCGCTGGATGTGGTCGGCATGGCGGACCGGGCAACCGATGGCGTCGCTGCGCTGTCGGGTGGTCAGCAGCAGCGGGTCCTGATCGCCCGGGCGCTGGCCAGCGAGCCCGACTTGTTTGTGCTCGACGAACCAACCGCGGGCGTCGACCTCCCGAGCCAGGAGGCGCTCGTCGAGACGCTGCGCCCGTTGGTCGAGCGGGGGGCGACGATCGTGCTGGTGGCGCACGAGGTGGGCGTCATGCACTCACTGATCGACCACGCGGTGGTCATCCGCGACGGGCACAAGGTGTACGACGGCGAGCCGCCCACCGCAGAGCAGCCTGCCTCGTTCCACGGCCACGCCCATCCCGACCGGCCGACGGTCCACGTACCCCTTACCGGGAGGTGGCCGTGGTGAGCATGCTGTCGTACGACTTCATGCAGCGAGCGCTCGTCGCCGCCATGCTGACCGGCCTTGCGGCCCCGGCTGTCGGCACGTACCTCGTTCAGCGTCGCCTGGCCCTGATGGGCGACGGGATAGGACATATCGCCGTCACCGGTGTCGGACTCGGGCTGCTCACCGGCTGGGCGCCACCTCTGACGGCGGTCATGGTCGCAGTCGTAGGCGCCGTGCTGATCGAGCTGATCCGCGAGAAGGGCAACACGGGTGGTGACGTAGCGCTCGCCCTGCTGTTCTACGGCGGAATCGCCGGCGGAGTGCTCGTCGTCGGCCTGGCCGGTGGCAGCGCCGCAACTCTGAACACCTATCTCTTCGGCTCGGTGACCACGGTCTCGCCAAGCGACGTCTGGGTGGTCGCGGGGTTGGCGGTCACGGTGGTCTCGGTCTCCGTCGGACTCATGCCACAGCTGTTCGCCGTTTGCCAGGACGAGGAGTTCGCGAAGGTGACCGGACTCAACGTCCGCTTCTACACACTTCTCACGTCGGTGCTCGCGGCGGTCACCGTGACGGTGGCCATGCGTACTGTCGGACTGCTGCTGGTGAGCGCTTTGATGGTCGTGCCGGTCGCCACCGCGCAACAGGTGACTAGGGGGTTCAGGGTGACCCTTGGACTGGCCATGGGGCTGGGTATGGTCGCTTGTCTGGCGGGTGTCTCGATGTCGTTCTACGTCAACGTCGCACCCGGCGCGACGATCGTCGTGCTGGCGCTGGGAGGCTTCGTGGCCACCTGGCCGGTCGGTGCGCTGCTGCGGCGCCGCCTGCGCCGCTCCAGCCCGACAGAAGTGCGAGCTGTCCACGACCTGGAGACCGTACCGGTGACCCACCCGCACCAGCACGGCGACGACTGCGGCCACCCGGCGGTGCTGCACGTCGATCACGTCGACTACGTGCACGACGGTCACCGCCACACCGCGCACGACGACCACTACGACGAGCACTGAGCAGCGCGCCAGAAGGAGGGATCGAGCATGGTTCAGGAGAGTTTGTCGACCGCCCGGCCGACCCGACAGCGACTCGCAGTGGCTGCCGTGCTCGACGAGTTCGACGACTTCCGCAGCGCCCAGGAGATCCATGACCTGCTGAGACACGCTGGTGAGAACGTCGGGCTGACCACCGTCTACCGGACACTCGCGGGGTTAGCCGACGCGGGTCAGGTGGACGTGTTGCGGACTCCCGATGGCGAGAGCGCCTATCGGCGCTGCAGCGCGGGACATCATCATCATCTGGTCTGCCGCACCTGCGGGCGGACGATCGAGATCGAGGGACCGACTGTGGAGCGGTGGGCCCACAAGATGGCTGCCGAGCACGGCTTCACGAACGTGCAGCACACCTTGGAGGTCTTCGGTACCTGCGCCGAGTGCAGCTGACCCCTGTCATTCCGCGATCCGACACTTATTCGGCGCCATCCGACACTTATTCCGCGCGATCCGAACCTGCCAATGCGCTGGGTGTGACACTCGTCGCTTGTACGTTCGACACGGCCACTGTGTGACAATCGGCGCGTGCCAAGCGAGGTCTGGGCTGCGGGCGAGTTGTACGAGCCCTACGTCGGGCGGTGGAGCCGCAAGATCGCCGCGGCGTTCTGCACCTGGCTGGCGCCCGAGCCGGGCGGGCGATGGCTGGACGTCGGTTGCGGAACCGGGGCCCTGACTGAAGCCATCGCCAACAGCGTGGCCCCGGCGCGGCTCATCAGTGTCGATCCGTCATGGGGCTTTCTCCAGCACGCGCGCTCACGGACGGCTGATCGGAGCGTTTCGTTCTCGGCGGGCGACGCGCTCGCGCTTCCGCTCGGCACTGGATCCTTTGATTACGTCGTCTCCGGGCTGGTTCTGAACTTCGTCGCTGACCCCGCGCGAGCCCTTTCCGAGATGCGCCGCGTCAGCAGAGCCGGTGGCACCATCGCCGCGTACGTCTGGGACTACGCCGAGGGGATGCAGCTCATGCGTTACTTCTGGGACACCGCGGTTTCTCTGGACCCCGCCGCCTCCAACCTTGACGAGGGACGACGGTTCCCGATTTGCCGGCCTGACCGGCTGGAGGCCTCCTTCCAGGCGGCGCAGCTGTCCGAGGTCAGCAGTCGTGGCATCGAGGTGCCTACCGTTTTTGCCGACTTCGACGACTACTGGTCACCGTTTCTTGGTGGGCAAGGACCCGCACCGGGCTATGCCATGTCGTTGAGCGCGGAATCTCGTTCGCTACTTCGGGAGCGTTTGCGGGCCGCGCTTCCTACGGGAACCGACGGGTCCATCTCGTTGGTCTCGCGCGCATGGGCAGTTCGAGGGACCGTCTGAGCAGCGTTGCTACACGTCTGTTGTTGGACCGGCGGGCTAACCCCAGGCAAGGCGGGCGATGTGCGGTCAGTTGTCGCGTTCCCGTCGCAGGACCCCGAGCCGGATCACCTGCGGGGCGGCGGCACCGTCCGGGGCCGAGGCAGCGATGACAGCCTCGTGCTCGCCGTCGGGCAGGTTGTCGAGATCCAGCTCGGCCGGCTGGCCCGCGACAGTGTCCCGCCGGTGCAGTGTAAGTGACGGCTGGCCGGCCCGGCGAAGCCGGAGCGCAACCTCGATCGGATGCTTGGCTGGTCCGTTCAGCCTCACCCGCAGCTGGGCACCAGGCGGGGCTTGGACAACGCCAGTCGGGGCGGACTCGAGGGGGGTCTCCAGTCCGTCGGCCAAGATCAGCCGAACATCCTCGACCGTAAGCGGGGGTCGTGACCGGGCCCGGGATTGCGGCGCCGAGGCTTCGGAATCGGAGCGACCCGGTGCGGCTTGCCCCACCGGGTCGGCGTCTGGTTCCTGCGACGGTTGGTCCTGGGCAGCGGGCGAGTCGGACGCCGCCAGATCGCGGGCGTGGTCCTGCCAGGTCGAGATCTGTTCCAGTGTCGGGCGGGGTCGCAGTCGACGCATCGCGTTGTGAACCACCCGCCGGTCCGCGCTAGCCAGGTCCTTGGCGTCGGTGAACTGCAACGGCCCGGTCAGAACGGTCAGGTGCTTGGCCTGCAGACCGGGGATGGAGGAGAGATCGCCGGCCATGGGTGCTCCTAAATGCTCATAGGGTGGCGCGTGTGCAGCGCTTCTTCGTTCGCCAGTCGGGTGTCCGCGACGGCCGGCCGGAAGGGTTGGCCGTCCCCCCGGCGCGTAAGACCGGGGCCGGCACGAGCCGATGGAGCGGGCCACAGCGGTGACCCGCTCCGGGCCCGGTCAGTAGAACTCGATTTCCTCCTTCGGCTCGTACCCGACGAGGATCGGCCGCTCGTGCGGATGCTCGCCGTTGCAGCAGCAATGCAGGGCGAAGCGCGCACCTACCTCGTAGAGGGTGGCGCAGAAGTCGGCCGGAATGGTTCCGGCGGGAACTCTGTAGCACAGCTCGATGCACCGCGTCTCGCAGCCGCGTCAATCGCGGATCTCCAGGACGTTCGGTGGCAGCTTCCGGGACAGGTTGAAGTCCTCGCCGTCACCGATGGCGGTGAAGCCGAGGTCGAAGCACCAGCAGCCAGCCAGGCAGCGCCACAGCTCTCCGATCAGCTCTACACGGAAGCGGACGTCGAAGTCGTCGGTCACTGCGATGATGGTTCCCGGCTTGACCCCTTCGACGTCGAGGATGTCGGCGTCCCAGTGGGCCTTCAACACCTTCGACGACGGCACCCGCAGCTCCTTGCGCCACTACCTGCGGCTCGGTGCGCCCGTCGATGATGCGGTTTGCCGAATTCCCCTTAATTACTTAGCAAAACTCGACTCTTGTGAATCCTCCAGTCGAGTGTTTGAGGTGGCCCGGAAGTGCTCGCTGTATACAACGTTTGCGATGGTCGCGACGCGGGTGAGGTTTTGTTGTGGAACGGGCTGGTGGCTATGCGGCGGGGCCGCGTGATCTCGTTATCGGAGGACTGCGCTGAGCGCGGCGAGAGATTCCGAGCACCCTGCTTCGATCTTCAACCGAGCCAGGTCATCACCTCGAGTTGGACCGCGGTTGATGATGACGACGGGGATCCGGGCCTGCCGTGCCTGGCGCACGAAACGCAGACCGGACATGACCTGCAGCGACGAACCCGCGACCAGCAGCGCCGACGCTCGCGCGACCAGAGCATTGCAGCGCTCAACACGCTCGCGTGGGACGTTCTCGCCGAAGAAGACGACGTCCGGCTTGAGCACACCGCCGCACCCG
>JBDUDR010000127.1:0-8483 GCA_040002845.1 Nocardioidaceae bacterium | reverse complement strand
TCACGTAGGTGCCGATGCCGCCGTTCCACAGCAGGTCGACCGGCGCGAGCAGGATGACCCGCATCAGCTCGGCAGGGTTCATCTTGTCGACTGCCGAGTCGATGCAGAGCACCTCCTTGGCCTGGTCGGTGAGCGGGATCGACTTGGCCGTCCGAGCCACCACGAAGCCGCCAGGTGACAGCAACGATGTGTCGTAGTCGGCCCACGACGAGCGCGGCAGGTCGAACAAGCGACGTCGTTCGGCGAACGAGGCAGCGGCCTCCGGAGCCGGGTCGACGAAGATGTGCCTGTGGTCGAACGCCGCGACCATGCGGGTGTGCTCCGAGAGCAACATGCCGTTGCCGAACACGTCCCCGGACATGTCACCGATGCCGACGCACGTGAAGTCCTCGGACTGACAGTCGACCCCCATCTCGCGGAAGTGACGGCGCACTGACTCCCATGCTCCCCGTGCAGTGATGCCCATCGCCTTGTGGTCGTACCCGACCGAGCCACCGGACGCGAACGCGTCACCGAGCCAGAAGCCGTAGGCCTTGGCGACCCCGTTGGCGATGTCTGAGAAGGTCGCAGTCCCCTTGTCGGCCGCCACCACCAGGTAGGTGTCGTCCCCGTCGTGCCGGACCACGAGAGGGGGTGGAACCGTCTCACCTGCCACCAGGTTGTCGGTGATGTCGAGCAGCCCGCTGATGAAGGTCTTGTAGCACTCCACTCCTTCGGACAGCCAAGCCTCCCGGTCGCCAGCCGGGTCAGGCAGCCGTTTGCAGTAGAAGCCGCCCTTGGCGCCCACCGGCACGATCACGGCGTTCTTGACCATCTGGGCCTTGACCAGTCCGAGGACCTCGGTGCGGAAGTCCTCTCGGCGGTCCGACCAGCGCAACCCACCTCGCGCGACGGCGCCGAAGCGCAGATGGACCCCTTCGACGCGGGGTGAGTACACGAAGATCTCGAACCGGGGGCGCGGCTCCGGCAGGTCGGGGATCGCCCTCGGTTCCAGCTTGAAGGAGACGTACGGCTTGGGCTCACCGTCGGCACCGGGTTGGAAGTAGTTGGTGCGCAGCGTCGCTTGGATGACCGACAGGTAAAACCGCAGGATGCGGTCCTCGTCCAAACTCGCAACGTTGTCCAGCGCCGTCTCGATGCGCGACCGCACGTCCTCGATCGCAGCTCCCCGCGACTCGGCGTCGGCGGCGAGGTCGTGCTCCTTCCCCGGGTCGAAGCTGACCTCGAAGAACTTGACCAGCAGCCTGGCGATCTGAACGTTGCTGGCCACCGTCTGCTCGATGTAGGCCTGGCTGAAAGGCGTGCTGCCCTGACGGAGGTACTTGGAGTAGGCGCGCAGCATCGTGACCTGGCGCCACGACAGGGAGCCGCCCAGAATCAGCCGGTTGAAGCCGTCGCTCTCGGCCTGACCCTTCCATGCCGCCAAGAAACCCTCTTGGAACAGTTGCCGGGACTCAGGGGCCAGCTCCCCCCGGTACCGCAGACCGAAGTCGTAGATGTACGCGGGATCCGAGCCCGACCGTTCGAGCAGGTAAGGCCGCTCGTCGATGACCTCGACACCCATCTCCGACAGCAGCGGCAGCATCTGCGACAACGACAGCGGTTGCTTGGTCGTGAACAGCTTGAAACGGCGCTCATCGGCAGGTCGGTCGAGCGGCTCGTACAGCGACAGCGCCAGCTCGTCGCCGCCGTCCACCTCATCGATGCGCTTGAGGTCCGTGGCGGCGGCCCGGGCACTGAAGTCCTCCTTGTACGCCTCTGGGAAAGCGTCGGCGTACCGCCTGGCCAGCTGGGTCCCGGCCTCCTCGCCGAACTGGTCGCGAACCTCCTTGGCGAAGTCGTCCTTCCACGAACGGGTGGCCTCCGCGAGGCGGCGCTCGAGATCCTCCTCGTCGAAGTCCTTGATCGACTCTCCCTGCGGGGGCCTGACGACGAAATGCAGCCGGGCGAGCATCGACTCCCGCAACTGCGGTGTGTAGTCGATGCCTTCCCCGCCCAGCGCCGACTTGAGGATGTCCTGCATCTTCTCCCGCACCGCCGTCGTGTAGCGGTCGCGCGGGAAGTAGACGAGGCACGACAGGTAGCGGCCATAGACGTCTCGGCGCACGAACAGGCGCAGCTGCCGCCGCTCGTGCAGATGCAGCACCGCATCGGCGATCGGCACGAGCTCGTCGAGCGTGGTCTGGAACAACTCGTCGCGAGGATAGTTCTCCAGGATGTCCATCAGCGCCTTGCCGCTGTGGCTCATCGGCTCGAAGCCCTCGCGCTCCAATACCAGCTGCGCTCTGCGGCGCAGCACCGGGATCCGGGTGACGCTTTCTGCGTACGCCGCGGATGAGAACAGACCAAGGAACCGGCGTTCGCCAGTCACGTCTCCTTTGTTGTCAAATGTCTTGACGCCCACGTAGTCGAGGTAGGTCGGGCGATGGACGGTCGCCCTGGAGTTGGCCTTGGTGATGATCAGCACGCGTCGTTCCCGGGCCTTGGCCTTCACCGCTGGTGGCAGCTTCCCGAACGACGGCGACATGTCCTGGTCTGAGCGCAGGATGCCGAGGCCGGTTCCTGGGACGGCGCGCAGCCAGTCGGTGCCGTCAACCTCCTGGAGGGAGTACTCGCGATAGCCCAAGAACGTGAAATGGTCGTCGACGAGCCAACTCAGCAGCGAGGCCGCTTCCTCGACCTCCGCGGGATCGATCTTGGGTGGCGGGTTCTCATGCAGGTCGTCGACCACAAGCAACGCGGTTTCACGCATCCTCGACCAGTCTTCGACGGCTTCACGGACGTCTCGGAGCACGCGGTTGAGGCCGGCTTCCATCGCGGCGAGCTGATCGGGGTCGGACTCACGGTCGACCTCGAGGTGCATCCACGACTCCCGGACGACGTCCTGGGCTCGGGCACCACCGTCATCGCGTGCGTCGTCGGCGTCGAACACCTCTTGCAGCGCCCCTGTGACATCCCGGCGAACCAGGACCTGAGGATGGATCACCATATGGATTTCGCGCTCGAGCCGGGTCAGTTCCATTGTGACGGAGTCGACCAGGAACGGCATGTCGTCGGTGACGACCTCCACCACCGTATGTCCCGAGGCGGTCCAACCGTGTTCATCGACATTGGGCGTGAACACGTGGACGGTGGCGGTGCCCTGTGGCCTGTTCACAGCGCTGCGGTATTGGCTGAGGGCTGCCCCAAACACATCGACCGGAGTGCGCTCGGCTATGTCTTCTGCACTTATGTGGCGGTAGTAGAGCTTGAGGAAATGTGCTGCGGTGTGGCGGTCCAGCCCGGCCTCCCCGCGCCGGTTCTTCGCCAGCTCGGCGGCCTTTTCGATCAGTGAGCGCTTGACGTCGTCCAGTTTGGATTGCATAGCAAAACCGTCCTCGGAAGACAGCTCCCGCGATCCGTCCCCGCGCGTACCGCGATCACACGTTGTTGCGTGACATCTCCGACCCTAGACCTTTCATTGGACTGGACCGAATGCCCGGCCTGGCGGCGGCTGCAACCGGTGCCGTCACAGGGACGAGCGGAGGTCCCACAGCAATGGGTAGTAGCGGAGGTCGAGTCGGCTGCGCAGATAGGTGGCCCCGGAGGACCCGCCGGTGCCCGTCTTCCTTCCGATCATGCGCTCGACCATGGCAACGTGACGCGCCCGCCAGGCCGCTGCGAGCTCGTCATGTTGTAGCAGCGCCTCAGCGAGCTGCCAGATCTCGGCGTACGACCCGCGATCGTGGGCCACCATGCGCAGCGACGTCGTCAGCTCGTCGTCCGATCCCGCCGGCAGGCCGCGATCGGCCACGAAGTCCACGAACACATCCCACAGGGTGGGTTCGGCGAGGCGACGCCGCAGCCGCGAGGACTCGTCATCGGTCAGCCCGCGGAACCGGGCCACGAACGACGGGTCCTTGGCTCCTGACAGGAACTCGAGCTCGCGAAACTGCACGGACTGGAAGCCGCTGGCCGGCGCGAGCATCTCACGAAACTTCAGGAAGTCCTGTGGCGTCATCGTCTCGAGGATGTCCACCTGTTCCACGAGCACCCGCTCGATCACGTGCATCCGGTTGAGCAGGTGTTGGGCCCACCACACCTCCCCCGCCGCGATCGCATCCCTGGCGGTGGAGGCCTCGTACAGCAGCTGCTGGAACCACAGCTCGTACGCCTGGTGGATCGTGATGAACAGCAGCTCGTCATGCGCCGAAGGATGCGCCTTGAGCTGCTGCGCACTGAGCAGAGTTGTCAGTTGGAGGTAAGAGCCGTAGGTCAGCTTGGCACCCTGCTCGCCGAAGTGGATGTCGACGCCACCCCACTTGCCAATCACCCCGCCGGCTGCATCGCCCACGGGCTCGCCGTTGTCGCTGGTCACGCCGACACCGTATCTGCCGTGCGCCATGATGGGGCCCATGGACTTCACCGAAACCCTGTCGTACGACGCCTCGCCCGACGCCGTGTTCGCCATGTTGTGCGACAAGGACTTTCGCGAGGAGGTCTGCAAGCAGTCGCACGCGATTCGCTATCAGGTCGAGGTCACTCCGGCGCAGGACTCGGCGAAAGTGGTCATCTCGCGGGTCATGCCGGCAGACGTGCCAGATTTCGCGAAGGCGCTGGTGGGCCACGAGATCGAGATCCTGCAGACCGAGCAGTGGCAGCCTCCCGACTCAGCAGGTGTTCGCGTCGCGGGCCTGCGGATGGAGATACCCGGCAAACCGGGTCAGCTGGTGGGCACGGTCACCCTCCGTCCGGAGGGTGCGGGCACGACCGAGATCATCAACGGCGAGCTCAAGGTCAAGATCCCCTTCCTCGGCGGCAAGTTGGAGGCCGAGATCGCCAGGGGCCTGCGCGAGGGCATTCGCCTGGAGGGCAGGGTGGGAGCGGGTTGGCTGTCGCGCTGAGCTTGGCGTGGCACGGATCAGGAGCCCCTGGGCGTGTCGGTCAGGCATTGTCGGCGGCGCATGACACGGTTGCGACATGTCCAACGCTGACGCATTGATGCTCACGGGGGTGTTGCGACACTGCAGCGACTGCGACGGTGAGCGCATCTTCGTCGAGCCCGACGCCGACCTGGTGGGCCGCGGCGAAAGCTCTGCCCGGGCCGAGTTCGCCTGCACCGAATGCGGAGCAGCGCTCTTCATCGACCCCGCAATCTTCCCTCCGTCGGGAGTGGAGGCGTCAACGCGCTCCAGGGCCGGTCAGTCGCTGGAGGCGACGCACCACCTCGCTGGGTGAGGGCATCGCGGCGATCTCTGCAGCCACCTCCCGAGCGGCGGTGTCGCACGACCGGTCAACGAGCAGGGCGCGAAATGCCCCGCGCGCAGCGGCCGGAGTGAGTCCGCGGGCCGACAACACGTGAGCCACCCCTCGGCGTCGGCAGAGGTCGGCGTTGATGAACTGGTCAGACCCCAATGGCCCAGCAGGCCGTGCGGGACGTACTTCACCACCCGAACGTTCGACGGTTGCACGCCGAGCTCTTCCGGATCGTTGCGAGGACCGACCGTCACGATGAGGGTCACGGGTTCCTCTCGCAAACCGTCGGTTGCAGGTGTCCGTTGGCCGCAACCGAGCTGACCAGGACCCGCATGCGCGCGTCCGGAACGTTCGTGTCACCGACCTCACCGGCGTCACTGGACGCGGGCAATCCCATCAGGGCAAAGAGCCCATGTGCGGGTATCGGTAGTCCTTCGGAGGTGCGAACGTCTCCTTGATCGACCTCGGCGAGGTCCACCGCAGCAGATTCTGGGGAGCCCCGGCCTTGTCGTTGGTTCCCGACGCGCGGGCCCCGCCGAACGGCTGTTGCCCAACGACGGCTCCGGTCGGCTTGTCGTTGATGTAGAAGTTTCCGGCCGCGAACCGCAGCTTCTCCATGGTCTCCGCGATCGCGGCGCGGTCCTGGGCGATGATCGACCCTGTCAGGGCGTACGGGGCGAACGACTCCATCTGGTCGACTGCCTGATCGAAGGTCTTGTCGTCGTACACATGCACCGAGAGGATCGGCCCGAAGTACTCCGTGGCGAACATCGCGTCGGTGGGATCGGAGGAGACCACGACTGTCGGCCGGACGAAGTAGCCGACCGAGTCGTCGAGCTGTCCACCGGCTGCGATCTCCAGGGACTTCGACCGTTTGGCCCGCGTGATCGCCCGCTTGTGCTTGGCGAACGCACGTTCGTCGATCACGGCGCCCATGAAGTTGGACAGGTCGGTGACGTCACCCATCGGGAGGCCCTCGACCTCCGCGAGGAAGTCGGAACGCATCTTCTTCCACACGGACTTCGCGATGTATGCCCGGGAGGCGGCGGAGCACTTCTGACCCTGGAACTCGAACGCTCCCCGGATCAGGGCCACCCGGAGCACGTCGGGGTCGGCCGAAGGGTGGGCCACTACGAAGTCCTTGCCGCCCGTCTCCCCCACGATCCTCGGGTACGACCGGTAGTTGGCGATGTTCTCGCCTACCGTGCGCCACAGGTGCTGGAAGATCGCCGTCGATCCGGTGAAGTGGATGCCGGCCAGATCCGGGTGCGCCAGGGCAGCCTCGGAGACCGGGATGCCGTGGCCGGGCAGCATGTTGATCACGCCGGGCGGGAGGCCCGCTTCCTGGAGCAGCTCCATCAGGAGATGGGCAGCGAGCTGCTGAGTTGACGCCGGCTTCCACAGAACCGTGTTGCCCATCAAGGCCGGCGCCGTCGGCAGGTTCCCCGCGATCGCGGTGAAGTTGAAGGGCGTGATGGCGTACACGAACCCCTCCAACGGGCGGTAGTCGCTGCGGTTCCAGACGCCTTTGGAGTTGGCCATCGGCTGCCCCGACAGGATCTGCCGGGCGTAGTGCACGTTGAACCGCCAGAAGTCGATCAACTCACAGGCAGCGTCGATCTCCGCCTGCCACACGGTCTTTGACTGGCCAAGCATGGTGGCTGCGTTGAGCCTGGCTCGCCAGGGGCCGGCCAGCAGGTCGGCCGCCTTCAAGATGATGGCGGCCCGATCATCGAACGACATCGCGCGCCAGCCGGGCGCCGCCTCGCGAGCCGCCGTGATGGCCGCCTTGGCGTCGCGCGGGGTCGACCCTCGCATGACACCGAGGACGTGTTGATGGTTGTGCGGCTGTACGACGGCCATCTCTGGACCGCCGCCGTGCTTGCGAGTGCCACCGATCGCGTGTGTCAGCTCGAACTGATGGCTCGCCAGCTCCACGAGCTGTTTCTCCAGCTCGGCGCGCTCACTGCTGCCGGGTGCGTAGTCCAGGTTCGGCTCGTTGACTGGCGGCGGGACTGTGGTGATGGCATCCATGCTTGCGGCTCCAAGATCCTCGGCGGCCTGCGGTTTCACACGGTGGCCGGATGCTCGTGACGGTTCTCCGGACGTCACCCGTCATCGTGTCACGTCTGGTGGCGGCGCCCCAAGTCACGCTGACTTGCGCTTGGCCGCTGCCTTTGTGGTCGTCTTCGACGTCGACTTGGAGCTCGACTTGGCCGCCTGCTTCTTCGCCGCCTTGGACGCGGTCTTCTTCGCAGCCTTGCCGCCAGACGAGACGGCCTTCCGGGACGTGGACTTGGAGGCAGCCCGCTTGGCCGGCTTTGTCCCGGCCGAGGACGATTGCTCCCCCCTCCGAGCCTTCGCCGCCGCGACACTAGCCCGGAGGGCAGCGACCAGATCGACGACCTCGGCCACCTGACCCTCGCCCTCGTCGGTCTCGGGCAGCTCGAGGCCTTCGACCTTCGCGGCGACCAGCGCCTCGAGCGCGTCCCGGTAGTCGCTCTTGTACCGGTCTGGATCGAAGTCAGCGGTGAGGGTCGCGATGTACGACTCGGCCATCGCGACCTCCTGCTTCTTGACGTCGACGCCCGTCGGGACGGCGAACGACGGATCGCGAACCTCATCGGGCCACAGCATTGTCTGCATCACCAGCACACCCTCGTGCTCGCGAAGCAGGGCCAAGGCTTCCCGCGTGCGAATGGCGACCTTCACCAGTGCACACTGACCGGTCTTGACGAGGGCGTCCCGCAACAGCACGTACGGCTTGGCCCCGGCACCGTCGGCCGCGAGGTAGTAGGGCTTGGCGAAGAACAGCGGGTCGACCTGCTCCTCCGGTACGAACTCCAGCACCTCGACCGACTTGGCGGTCGGCAGCGGCAGGTCGGCGAAGTCCTCGGTGGACAACACCACTACACGGCCGTCGGCGAGCTCGTAGCCCCTGCCGATGTCGGAGTACGGAATTTCCTTGCCGCACACCTCGCACACGCGCCGGTAGCGAATCCTCCCCTGATCTGCGGTGTGCACCTGGCGGAACGAGATTCCCTTCTCCTCGGTCGCAGAGAACACCTTGATCGGGATCGCCACCAACCCGAACGAGATGGTGCCCTTCCAGATGGCCTGCATAAGTGCACCTTCTCACAGGGTCATGGAACCGTCCCAGACCCACCGCGTGCCCCTACTGCGACCCATCTCCCGCGATCCGACACTTATTCAGCGCGATCCGACACTTATTCCGGCACCGGAGGCAC
>JBDUDR010000126.1:0-8520 GCA_040002845.1 Nocardioidaceae bacterium | reverse complement strand
GATGGCCGTGCACCCTTGACCGGAGAACGCCACGCCGCCATGAGCAGATCGTCGGTGGAGCAGCTACCCACCGTCCACTCTCGCCGCGCGGAGCCGAGCCGGGGGCGCGTGCTGCGCGAAGGCTTCCTGGTGGTAGCCGCCATTGCGGTCGTATTCGCGGTGTGGACCTGGGCCGCGATTGGGCCACTGGAGCACTTTGACGTGCTGCTCAACCACCGGCGGCACATACAAGACTGGAAGCCAATGCTGCACGTCTTGGACCGCATCGGCCAGCGTGCCGTCTGCCTCCCGCTCCTCGTCCTGGTGACTGGCTACGTCGCCTGGCGGGCCAGGCGTTGGCGACCGGTGACGGTGGCGGTAAGCAGCGTTGTCGCGGTCAACCTGGCCGTCTTGGTGCTCAAGTTGTGGCTCGGCCGGGGCCAGCCGCGGTTGGAGGACCCGGACTTCTTCAACGGGGGAGACCTCTACCCGTCCGGCCACACCGCCAACGTGGTGTTGGTGTACGGCTTGGCCGTTTTTCTCATCGTGCGCTACCTCGGCGTCTCACGCCGCACCCGGCTGGTGTTGTGGACTGCGGTCCTCGTCCTCAGCGTGGTGATGACCGTCACATCGCTGACCCTGCGGTGGCACTGGTTCACCGACCTGATCGGCGGCCTGTTGGTGGGCGCGGCAGTGCTGCAGGCCACGTCGACACTTGACTGCGTAGTGCCGCTCCCCCCGACGCCGCCGAGCCGCGTCGCTAGGCAACGCCGTATTTCGCGCGGCTGGCCAGCGCTCGGCGTACCTCGTCAGCGGAGTCGATGACGGCGCGGCGTACCCCTGGGGTGGCCGAGCCGTCGGCTGCCACGGCTGCCGCCAGATCGAGCGTGCGCTGCTCCACTGCGAACGTCGGGAATGCCGCCTGGACAGACAGCTGGACTACCCATCCGGACCGGATAGCCGTCGTCTTGGGCATCTCGTCGAAGTACCGCTCGACGTATGGCTCACCCAGAGCCATCTGCTCAGGTTGCCAGAACCCCTCGCACAAGGCATCCAGCTCATAGTTGGAGAGAGACTCGTCGCCAGTGATCGCACTCCAGGCGTCCGCCTTGGTGTCGGCCTCGGGAAGCGCAGCCCGGCACTCGGCAGCGTGGATGCTGCCCTCGACGGTGTGGTCGCGCGTCAGCTCCAGATCGATGGCAGGGCGTCCGACGGCGCCTAGCACACACAGGCGGAGCAGGATGCGCCAGCGAAGCTCGTCGTCGACGGCCAGTTGCTCCGGCACGCGGTTACCTTCAAGCCAGCCTTGGAGGCGGTCCGCATCGAAGGTGTTGGCAACCCAGCCGCGAGCCGCGGCCACCTGTCGAGAGGTCCCCGGCAGCGCCGCGTCGAGGCAGCGTTGGGCAACCGCCGCCACCCGTTCCAACGCTTCGGTCCCGGGCGACAAGCGACCGAACAGTGCTCGCGCTCCACCCAGGAGTGACGAGACAGCGATGTCCTCTGACTCGTGCGGCATGGCCGACTCGAGGAGAGCAAGGTAGTCCCGTGGATCGAAGTCCGCGTCCGCGACCGAGTCGCGCATGCTCAGCCACAGCGCGGCTCGGCTGACCGGGTCCTCTATGGTCGGCAGGACGTCGGGCAAGGCTTGCTGGCTGGCCTCGTCGAGTCGTAGCTTTGCCCACGTATCGTCTCGCGAGTCGACAAGCAACAAAGGGTGAGCCGGGTCGGGTGCCACCCCGAGGTCCACCCGGTCTCGATCGATCGTGATGGCAGCCGGATCGCACGCACTCGCGACCCCGAACTGTCTGACGACGACACTGTGCGGGCGCCGTGCCGGTCGATCCGCCGGCGGGGTGCGGCTCAATGAGTAGCTCCCGTCGACCTCTGCGGTCTGCAGGGTGTCGACCCCTGCGGTTCGCAGCCAACCCAGAGCCCAGCCATCGAGATCGACCGCGCCGGCGTCTGTCCATGCCTGGAGGAGGTCTGCCAGGGTCGCGTTCGCGTAGGAGTGGTCGTCGAGGTGGGACCGAACGCCGGCCAAGAAGACCTCGTCGCCGAGGTACGCATTCAGTTGCTTGAGAGCCGCTGCTCCCTTGGCGTACGAGATGCCGTCGAAGTCTGTCAGTGCGCTGGCCGCATCGGCCGCTCCGTTGCCGGCGATCGGATGTGTAGACGGGCTCTGATCTGCGATCAGCCCCCACCGCTTTCGCGCGAAGGCGAACTCGACCCACGAGTCGTCGAAGGCGGTGACGCCGTCGGTAACTCGGTAGGCCATGTACTCGGCGAACGACTCGTTGAGCCACAGGTCGTCCCACCACTGCATGGTCACCAAGTCTCCGAACCATTGATGAGCCATCTCGTGCACGATGACCCGGGCCCGGCTGCTGCGTTCACCATCGGTGACTGCGGAGCGGAAGATCAAGCCGTCCCGGAGCACCACGCAGCCGGGGTTCTCCATCGCTCCCGCGTTGCAACCCGGAACAAAGGCCTGGTGGTATTCGCCGAACGGATACCTGATGCCGAAGAGGTGGTGATAGGCATCGAAGGACTGCCCGGTGACCGTGAAGAGCTCGTCGGCATCCTTGTCGAGGTGCTCGGCCAATGAGTGGCGAGTGTGTAAACCAAGCCGGATGCCGTCATGCGTGTGGAACACCGAGTGGTAGGGCCCCGCGACTACGGTGACGAAGTAGGTGGACAGTGGCTTGGTGGTCGACAGTGTCCACTCGCCGGGAGCTGTCTGGGTTGCCGCGCCGTTGCCGATCACCATCCAGTCGCGGGGAGCGCGTACCGAGACGGCGTAGGGCGCCTTCAGGTCGGGCTGGTCGAAGCAGGCGAACATCCGCGGAGCGGCGTCAAGGAACGACATGCCGTGCAGGTAGACCTTGTCGTCGGCGGGGTCGACACTGCGGTGCAGCCCTTCGCCGTCGTGTGAGTACGCCATCTGCGCTGCGACGAAAAAAGTGTTATGGGACTGGAGCCCCGACAACGGCAGCCGCCCGTCGTCGAGATCGCTCGGGTCCAGCTGCCGCCCGTTGAGAGTCGCCGACGTCAGCGACCGTGGTTTGACGTCGACGAAGGTTGTCGCCGACGTGTCGGCGCAGTCGAAGACAATGGTCGTACGCGAGCCGAACTCCTCATCTCCGGCCGTGAGGTCGAGCTCGACCTGGTAGGACATGACGGTGATCAACGCGGCCCGGATGCGGGCTTCATCCGACTTCAGACTGGGCATCTGCTCACACTAGCCGGGGCTCCGGGCCCAAGGTGCTGCCGCTTCGGACAGGTACCATGCCCGGAACGTGAGGGGCGATTGGAGCGGTGATGGACGACCACGACATCCGGGAGCACATCAAGGCGCTGGTCGAGGAGGAGCACCAGCTCAACGAGTCCGGCCATGATCTGAGCCGGCGTGAGGTCTTGGAGGAGCAGCTCGACCAGTGCTGGGACCTGCTACGCCAGCGGCAGGCCAAGCGTTCGGCGGGGCTAGACCCAGACGAGGCTGCCGTACGCCCGGCATCGACTGTCGAGAACTATCGGCAGTAGTCGGTCGCTCGGTAGCCGCGGCGGGGCTGTTGGCGCCGCCATTCCACGTAACTTGGAAGCCATGACCCTGGCTATCGACATCGAGTCAGAATCCTGTTGGGCCTGCTGAAGGCCGATGCGGGCAGCGCCAAGCTGCTCGGCGGATCCCTGGCGGCAGGGACCAGAGCTGCACCGCAGGCTCGCGTACGTACCCGGTGACGTGTCGCTGTGGCCGAACCTGTCCGGGGGAGAGGTGATCGACCTGCTCGGGAGGCTTCGCGGGGGCCTGGACGAGCACCGCCGGTCAGAGCTGCTCGAACGCTTCGAGCTACGCGCGCACGGCCGGACCGTGCTGCTGTCGAGCCACATTCTCGGTGAGGTCGAGGCCGTGTGCGATCGCGTCAGCATCATCCGCGATGGTCGACGGGTCGACAGCGGCTCGCTGGCAGAGTTGCGCCATCTCACGCGTACCGCTGTCTCCGCCGAGCTCGCCATTCCTGCCGTCGGGCTGGATCGGCTGCCTGGCGTGCACGCGCTCGAGACTGACGGGCTTTCGGGTCAGCTGTCAGGTCGGCGCCGATCACCTCGACGGGCTGCTGCGAGCCCTCACGGCCGCGGGCGTGAGAACCCTCAGCAGCCAGCCGCCGACTCTGGAGGAGCTGTTCCTGCGGCATTGCCGCAGCCAGGCGGGCGGCGAGTCATGACACGGTTCACCGGTACGACAGGACTGCTGCGACTCGCGATCAGGCTCGACCGCCTGCGGTTGGCCGTCTGGGTGGTTGTCATCTCTGGACTCACGATCGTGACGGCATCAAGTTTCGCTTCGCTGTACACAGACCTAGCCGAACGCCGAGCCTTCGCGAACAGCGTCAACTCCAACCCCGCGCTGGTGGCCTTGATCGGGCATGTCTACAACACGGACACGACTGGCGGACTCACGGCCTGGCGCATGTGCAGCACCGCAGGGATCCTGATCGCATTGATGAGCATTCTGACGGTCAACCGCCATACCCCAGCCGAGGAGGAGTCCGGGCGCGTCAAGCTGTTGGGATCTGTCGTGACCGGCAGGTTCGCGGCCCCTGCCGCGGCAGTTCTCCTGGTCGCTGGCACCGCTGCGGTCATCGCGATCCTGATCGCGGTGGGCCTGGTGGGTGTTGGGTTGACGGCTGCCGGATCGGTCGCTCTGGGTGCCGCGATCTGCGGCGTTGGGTGGGTGTTCGCCGCCATCGCCGTCGTCTGCGCCCAGCTGTCCCAGTCGGCTCGCACATCTCTTGGTATGAGTGGCGCGGCCCTGGGCGTCGCCTATGCGCTGCGCGCGATGGGCGACCCAGCAGACGGTGGCCTGGGCTGGATCGCCTGGCTGTCACCCTTGGAGTGGGCGGCGCAGACGAGGGCGTTCGCGAGCGATCGTTGGAGCGTGTTTGCGCTCGCCGGCGTCGCAGCCCTGACTCTCAGCGGCTTCGCGCTGCGCCGAGGTCGTGTTGGCGACACAGGTGACCCGATTGCGCTGGTGGGGGAGTCACGTCGCGTACGCCGTCGGCGGCCCGCTGGTGTTGATGGTGGTCGCTGGAGTCTCCATGGGTCTGGCGCACGGCGTCGACGTAGGTGACGTACCCGGCCAGGTCACCAACCTGTTGGGTGCCTCGCTGGCTCAGTTGCCGGCGATCTGGGTGGTTGGGGGTCTTGCCGGCGTGCTCTTCGGCTGGCTGCCACGATGGACCGTGTGGGCGTGGGCCGCGCTGATGTTCGTCGTCCTGATCGGGCAGTTCGGCCGCTTGCTGCACTTGTCGGGGTGGGTTCTGGACGTGTCGCCGTTCTCACACGTGCCTACCTGCCCGGAGCCGATTTCGATGCCACCGCAGCCTCGGACCTGATTGTGTTGTCGGCGCTGGCGGCCGTTCTCGCGGCCGTTTCCGCGGTCGGGATCCGGCGCCGGGACATCGTGTGACGGGTGAGTGAGGTGGCCGGCTCGGGCGTGGTGCCTGTGGACGAGCGTGGCCGGGTTTGTGGAGTACGGACGTGTTTCTGTGGAGCAGTCGGCCGCGGTTGTGAACAACCCGGCATTCGGAGAAATTTGGCCGGAAAAGGTTCGGGATTCCCTTGCGGGTGATCGTCGTGGGGGAGTAGAACTTCTCTCACGCACTCCTTCGGGGGTGCGGGAACGGATGAAGATCCAGCTCCATGCCGAGCGGGGCGACCTACTCGGAGTCCGTCGGTGACGCGGCGTGACGGGGCTGGGGAAGCATCCGGGAGGACGGAATCGTCACGGACCGTTCAACCCGAAGGCCCGCGGACTCATACTTCGCGGGCCTTCACCTTTGTCTGAGGCCGGACTGTCAAGAGTGATCGGCCTTGGGCGGCCTCCGCTGCGGCCTAGCGGGTTGCCTCGACGAGTGCACGCTCCCAGGTGGTCAGGCTGCCCAGCCTGTAGTCCAACGCCTCGTACTGGCCTCGCCACTCGTCCAGAAAGGCACGCCAGTCTGACTGGCTGCGCCATGTGTCGATCGTGAGGAAGAGGGTCTTGGCGCGAGCGTTCTGATACAGCTCCGTCCCGACATATCCCTCACCGCGGGCGAACAGCTGCGCCCAGTCGCCGCCTGCTCCGTAGGCAATGACGAAGTCCGCGACGGCATCGTCGACCACCTCGTACTCCCAAACGCGCACGTACATGGTCTGCAGTTTGGCAGGCGATGGGTCGGAACGCGCTTGGTGAGGGGGCCGCTACCTGTGGACGAGCGTGGCCGGGTTTGTGGAGTACGGGTGTGTTTCTGTGGAGCAGTCGGCCGCGGTTGTGAACAACCCGGCATTCGGAGAAATTTGGCCGGAAAAGGTTCGGGATTCCCTTGCGGGTGATCGTCGTGGGGGAGTAGAACTTCTCTCACGCACTCCTTCGGGGGTGCGGGAACGGATGAAGATCCAGCTCCATGCCGAGCGGGGCGACCTACTCGGAGTCCGTCGGTGACGCGGCGTGACGGGGCTGGGGAAGCATCCGGGAGGACGGAATCGTCACGGACCGTTCAACCCGAAGGCCCGCGGACTCATACTTCGCGGGCCTTCACCTTTGTCTGAGCCCTCGAGGGGGATTGGCGGCACTCAGGTCGCCGACCTCGCCCGTCCGCGACGACGGTGGTGGCGACGCGTGCGCGGCAAGCATGGCGCCAGCTCCCGTTTGACATCGGCCACATGCACGCCGAGCGCGTTGAGGATCCGCCGCGCCCGGCCGCCGGGATCGGTGGCGAGCACGAACAAGAGGTGCTCAGTGCGCAAGACCTCGCACGAGTCCGACCGAGATAACGCTAGTGCCCCGCTCATTGCGTCGGTCGCATCCGCCGAGAGCTGGATGTGCGCCGAGGGCGTGGGCGACTGTGCCGGCAGCTGGGACGCGTCTTCATGGCGAGGCCCCCGGCTGGCGAACAAGTCATCCATCGCTTCCCGGATCGCCGTCGCGCTCACACCCAGTCGCTCCAGTGCCGCGGCGGCCACACCTTCTTCCATCAGCCCTATCAGCAGATGATCCGTACCCACCTCGTCATCGCCGCAGTCCCGAGCCTCCGCCACGGCGCGGTCGAGGCAAGCGGCCAGCCGCGGCGCCACCCAGATGCCGCCCCATGAAACCCGCTCGACTCGGTGCGCGAACCGCGCTCGGGCAGCCTGCTTGGAGACGCCCATCAGCTCGGCGATAGCGGTCCACGAATGATCGGCCGCTCGAGCCTGGCCGACGAAATGATCCACCACTGAGTCGGCTGCTGCCTCGAGCTCTCGACTCACCGCGAGCGCGGCGTCGACTCGGCCGAGCTCGTCCAAGCCAACCGTTCGTGCCTGCACCTCGTTGATCAGATCCGACCCAGAGACGACTTCAGCCATATGACAACTTTAAGTTGTCGATCGACTTGGGACAACGTTTGCCTGCATTGCGACCGGAGCCTGTGCCCACGCCTGAGAGAAATCATTGATGCCTGCGGGCGGAGACGATCAAGAAGTTCGGGATGTGCGTCAGGGCTTCGGCGCCATCGGGCGCATCGGGAGCCCCGACCAGGCTCGGATCGAGTCGAGGCTCTGCGATCTCGGTGATCGTGCCCCCGTTGTTTGTCACGGCATTCAGGTACGTCTGGAGTGGTCGGTGAAAGTCGGTGGCATGTCTCCTTGGCATCGCGTACTCAGTGAGGTAGTCGGTGACTTCAATGCTGTGGTCGCTACGCCAGTTCTGGCCGATTCCCTCGAAGCACGGATGATCGATGGAGAAGATCAGCTGACCCCCAGGCCGAAGAGCACTGATGGTGGCGCGCAGTGCCCGCTTCCATCGTGGGATCGCAAGGAACACCATGTTGGCGACCACGGCGTCGAACTCTGCGGGCAGGTCGACGGTGGTGAGGTCCGCCTGTATCAGATCGATTCCTTGGCTGAGCTCCGCCTCACGCTCGACGGAGAACTGGAAGAGTGACTCGGCCGGCTCGAGGGAAACCACCCGAGCGCCCCTCTCGGCGAGCATCCGGCTGAAGTAGCCTTGGCCACTCCCCGCGTCGAGAACACGCTTCCCGGCGACGTCGCCGAGCATCCTAAGGACCGCTGGATTGAGCAGATGACGTTTCTCGAAACCACCGTCCGGGTCAAGCTCGGCCAACGCAGATCGGCTCATCTGCCCCCACTGGGCTATGCACTCATCCTCTGACGGCAGGATCACATGGTCCTCCAAGATCCGTTGCTTGGTCGCGGTCATCGTACGGACGGCGCGGGTGCCGGCTGCTGTGCTGGCGTCTGGGCTCCGCGGGTGATGGGGGCGCGCAGGTGCCAGCGGTCATGTTGTGGTCAGTCGGCTATGGTGCCGTTTGCTTCCGCGGGGTGCCCTTCTTCAGGGCTGGGGTTTGGGTTGCCAGTCGGGGTGCCAGTAGCTGTTGCGGATCGGTGTACGGGTGGGGTCGATCCAGTCGGGTGGGATCACGTAGGGGTGTCCGTCGGTGCCCATCACCACCTGCCAGTCGCCTTGGTGGATGAGCCGGTGGTGATATCCGCATAACAAACAGC
>JBDUDR010000125.1:0-8584 GCA_040002845.1 Nocardioidaceae bacterium | reverse complement strand
GGCCACGATGATCCGGGTGGCTCGAACTCTCAGGATGTTCCTAGAGGTGTGAGCCGACGCCGAGTTGATCCAGGAAGCTGGCGACGGCTCTGGCCAGGTCGACCATGATCCGTGCCGACGCCACGACATCCCCCGGCAGGTCAAGGAAGTGCGTGGCGTCCGGAACCTCCAGCACCTCGTCGCCGAGACCGGAGACAGAGCTTGCGGTCCAACTCGAGTCCGCTGTGCCGCCGACCAGCAGGTTGGGGGCGGTTCGATGACGAAGGGCGTGTACGGCACGCGGCTGATCCAACAGCGGGGTAAGCCAGGTTGCCGGCAGACCGTGTCGAGCAGCGGCCAGGCATCCGAGTGAACCCAGCGACTTGCCGACCAGCAGCACCCGGTCCGCGTCCGGCTCGGAAGCGATGGCCGATTCGGCCTGACCGTCCACCCACTCGATCATCTCGTCGGCATCCTCGAGGCGAGGTGCATCCCACCAGATCTGCTGGACCGTCCAGCCTCGCGAGACCAGCGCCTGCCGGCACAGATCGAGCAGCGCCATGTTCGGGGCGTACGCGACACCGGGCAGGATGATCGCGACCTTCGATGAGCCCTCCGAGTTGCCACCAGTGGCCGGCCACCGAGTGGGGAGTCCTCCGAAGGGTGCGGCCATGCGTGCAGTCTACGAACGGTGCATGATTGGGCCGCGGGGTTGCCGAGGGAGGAATGCAATGGCAACACAGGAGTCAGCCGCCACACCACGCAGCGAGGATCCGGACTCCGGCCGCCTCGCCGCCTTGGGCTACACGCAGGAGTTGTCCCGCGTACTGAGCCGGTTTGCCAACTTCAGCGTCGCCTTCACGTATCTGTCGCCGATGGTCGGCATCTATTCACTGTTCGTCTTCGGGGTGGGCTCGGGCGGGCCGAGGTACCTGTGGCTGATGCCGATCGTGGTCATCGGCATGCTCTTCGTGGCGCTGGTCTTCGGTGAGCTCGGCAGCCACTATCCCGTCGCGGGCGCGCTCTACCAGTACAGCAAGTACGCGGTGGGCCCGCAGTACGGCTGGTGGGTCGGCTGGTTCTACGGGATCGCCTTGCTCGTGACCGTCGCAGCCGTCGACACGGGCGTTGTCCCGTACGTCACCAGCCTGGCAAACAACTGGTTCGGGACGACCCTGGACCCGACGAGTCATACGACGATCCTGCTGCTCACGCTGGCCCTGCTGGCCGTGCAGACGAGCCTGAACATCATCGGCGCGAAGATGATGGGCCGAGTGGCCGGGTTCGGGACCTACGTCGAAATCGTCGGTACGTTCGGCATCGCGATCATCCTCGGCGTCGCCGGCTTCCACCACGGTCTCGGGTTCTTGTTCTCGAGTCAGGGTGCGGAGTCAGCCAGCTCAAACTCGCTCGGGGTCGACTTCGGCGGCAACTGGTGGACGGGAGCCGCGCTGGTGGCGATCCTCGCGCACGTGTACATCTTCTACGGCTTCGAGTCCGCCGGCGACGTCGCCGAGGAGACGAAGGACGCGTCTCGCCAGGTGCCGCGGGCCATGCGATCGGCGTTGTTGATCGGTGGGCTCACCTCTTTCGTGCTCGTCGCCTCACTGCTGCTGGCCACCCCAAAGGACCCGGCGGGATACACCAAGGCGACCTCGCTGGAGGGCGGAGTGCCGTACATCCTCTCCTCGAACATCTCGGCGAGCTGGCTGAACGACCTGCTCCTGCTGCTCGTGATCTTCGCGTTCTTCTCGTGCGGCTCGTCCGTCCAGGGGGCCGGCGCCCGGCTGGCGTTCTCGTTCGCGCGGGACGGAGCGATTCCCGGTAGCAAGATCGTCTCGCGGGTGTCGCGCCGGTTCCACACCCCGGTGAACGCGCTTCTTCTCGGTGCGCTGGTGCCGATCGGGTTCACCCTGCTGGTCAACCTGACGCCGGACAAGGACGTGAGCATCGGGTTCATCACCTACCCTGCGCAGGTGTCGGCGCTCACCGCGCTGGTCTCGTTCGGAGTGAGCGGCATCTACCTCTCGTTCCTGCTCACGGTGATCGGTGCGATCGTGGCGCGCAGTCGTGGCTGGGTCGGGGAGGGCCAGTTCACGCTGGGTCGTTGGGCATGGCCGGTGACCATCGTGGCAGCCGCCTACCTCGCGATCATGTTGGTCAACGTGGTCGCTCCAACCGGTCTGGACAGTCCCCGCGGCGCCCTGTTCAACCTGGACTGGGTGACGCTCACGGTGATGGTGGTGATCGCCCTCGTCGGGTTGGTGGCCTACACGACAGCACGACCGTCGCGGTCGATCGGGGAGCACATCCATGATGTCCAGGAGGCGTCCGGCGCGGAGAGACCCCACTAGCCTCCACACGTGGTGGGCATCCGGGTCGGCATCTCCGGCTGGACGTACCCGGGCTGGCGGGGAGACTTCTACCCACCCGGTCTGGCCCAGCGGCGTGAGCTCGAGTTCGCCGCGAACCGGTTCGGGTCGATCGAGATCAACGGGTCGTTCTACGCGTTGCAGCGGGCCACCAGCTACGTCTCGTGGCGGGACCAGACACCGCCTGACCTGGTGTTCTCGGTCAAGGCTGGTCGGTTCATCACCCACCTGAAGAAGCTGGCCGATGTGGAGACCCCGCTGGCGAACTTCTTCGCCTCGGGAGTGCTCGCTCTGGGGCCCAAGCTTGGGCCGATCCTGTGGCAGCTGCCACCGATGCTGGGGTACGACGAGGCACGGCTGACCGCTTTCTTCGACCTGCTGCCTCGGACGACGCGGCAAGCCGTCCGGCTGGCCGAGCGACGCGATGGAAAGGTGCCGGACGACCGCGCCTGGCTGACCACGGACGCGGATCGCCCGATCCGGCATGCCTTGGAGGTCCGGCACAACAGTTTCGCCGTACCGGAGGCCGCCGCCCTCCTGCGAAGCCACGACATCGCTCTGGTGGTTGCCGACAGCGCGGGGAAGTGGCCGCAGACCGAGGAGGTGACGTCAGACTTCGTGTATGTGCGGCTGCACGGCGCGGAGCAGCTCTACGTCAGCGGTTACACAGACGAGGCGCTGGACCGCTGGGCCGGCACGGTGCGGTCGTGGGCCGACGACGGACGTGACGTGTACGTCTATTTCGACAACGACGCCAAGGTGCGTGCGCCGTACGACGCCCTGGGGTTGATGCGACGGCTCGGACTGACCGGCGCGGGCGGAACCGCGTCCGTAGACGTGTGACGGTGCTCTGTCCACATCCCGGGGAGCGGTCCACACGGCCTTGTGGGGAGGGGTTATGTTGAGCGCTGGCCCGCCCGTCGAGCGTCTGAGAGGAGAGCAAAGTGCGCGTTGGAGTGCTGACCGGCGGTGGCGACTGTCCCGGCCTGAACGCCGTCATCCGAGCGGTAGTGCGAAAGGGAGTCGCCGAGTTCGGCTACGAGTTCGTCGGCTTCCGCGACGGATGGCGCGGCCCGCTGGAAAATGTCACCACCCGGCTCGGCATTCCCGAGGTACGCGGGATCCTGCCGCGCGGCGGCACCATCCTCGGCTCTTCGCGGACCAACCCGTTCGCGATCGAGGACGGTGTCGAGCAGATCAAGGACAACCTGGCCTCCAACGGCGTCGACGCACTCATCGCCATCGGTGGGGAAGACACCCTCGGCGTCGCCACCAGACTGTCGGACCTCGGGGTCAACGTGGTCGGGGTGCCCAAGACGATCGACAACGACCTGTCCGGCACCGACTTCACCTTCGGGTTCGACACCGCAGTGAACATCGCCATGGAGGCGATCGACCGCCTCCACACCACCGCCGAGTCGCACCATCGCGTGCTGGTCGTCGAGGTGATGGGTCGTTATGCGGGTTGGATAGCGCTGCACTGTGGGCTGGCCGGAGGCGCCAACATCATCTTGATCCCCGAGCGCCCGTTCGACGTGGACCGGGTCTGCGCCCAGGTCGAGAGCCGGTTCAGGACGAACTACTCGCCGATCATCGTGGTCGCCGAGGGCGCTGCACCCGCGGAGGGCGGGATGGAGACCGTCTCGAGTGAGCTCGACGCGTTCGGCCACGTCAGGTTCGGCGGCATCGGGGACCGGCTCGCGCAAGAGATCGAGAAGCGCACCGGCAAGGAGGCCCGTGCCGTGGTCCTCGGCCACGTCCAGCGGGGCGGGACACCGACGGCATTCGACCGTTGGCTGGCCACCAGGTTCGGCTTGCACGCCATCACCGCCGTGCACGACGGAGATTTCGGGAAGATGGTCGCGCTGCGCGGAGCGGACATCGTGCGCGTACCTCTGAGCGAGGGGACGGACGAGCTGAAGGTCGTGTCTCCAGAGCTGTACGCGGAGGCCGAGGTGCTGTTCGGCTCGTGAGCCACCGCCGCGGCCCGGTTGCCGCCCTCCGTACCCTGGTCCCGTGACCATCCCCGATCTGGCTTCGCTGCATCGCCTGGGCGCGGCTCAACAACCCGACTGGCCGGACCAGGCTGCCGTCGACGCGAGCGTCGCGCAGCTGCGCGATCTGCCGCCGCTGGTCTTCGCCGGCGAGTGTGACGACCTGCGCGCCGACCTGGCCTCGGTTGCTGCCGGCAAGGCGTTCCTGCTCCAGGGCGGGGACTGCGCGGAGACGTTCGGTGGGGTGACCGCCGACAACGTCCGGAACAAGCTACGCGTGCTGCTCCAGATGGCGATCGTGCTGACGTACGCCGCCTCGGTTCCCATCGTGAAGCTCGGCCGGATCGCGGGACAGTACGCCAAACCGAGGTCGAGCGGTGACGAGATCCGCAACGGGGTGACGCTGCCGGCCTACCGGGGTGACGCCGTCAACGGCTTCGACTTCACCGCGAGCCGGCGTACGCCCGATCCGGCCCGGCTGGTCGGGGCGTACAACGCGTCGGCGGCGACACTGAACCTGTGCCGTGCGTTCGTCACCGGGGGCTATGCACACCTCCAGCAGGTGCACGCCTGGAACACCGACTTCGTCCGGTCTTCCCCGGTCGGCCAGAAGTACGAACGACTCGCCGGCGAGATCGACCGGGCGCTGACGTTCATGCACGTGATCGGGTCGGACCCGGAGGAGTTCCATCGGGTCGACTTCCACTCGTCTCACGAGGCGTTGATCTTGGAGTACGAGCACGCGATGACGCGCATCGACTCCCGCACCGGACTGCCGTACGACGTCTCAGGGCACTTCTTGTGGATCGGCGAGCGGACCCGGCAGCTCGACGGAGCTCACGTGGAGCTCATGTCGCGCGTGCGCAACCCGATCGGGGTGAAGCTCGGCCCGACGGCCACGGCCGACGAGGCGGTCGCCCTTGCGGACAAGCTCGACCCGGAGCGGGAGCCCGGTCGGTTGACGTTCATCACGCGGATGGGCGCATCGCGGGTGCGGGACGTGCTCCCAACGTTGGTCGAGAAGGTCATCGCATCGGGGGTTTCGGTGGCGTGGGTGTGCGACCCGATGCACGGGAACACGTTCGAGACATCGACCGGTTACAAGACTCGAAGGTTCGACGACGTGATCGACGAGGTGCGGGGGTTCTTCGAGGTGCATCGGGCGCTGGGAAGCTGGCCCGGCGGTCTGCACGTCGAGCTGACCGGCGACGACGTGACCGAGTGCGTGGGCGGGGGAGAGGACCTGCTCGAGTCGGACCTCGTGAACAGGTACGAAACGGTGTGCGATCCGCGGCTCAACCGGGTGCAGTCGCTGGAGATGGCCTTCCTGGTCGCGGAGATGCTGGCCCACCGGTGAGGTTTGCCCAAGCTCTAGGGTGACCTGCGTGATCGATCTGCGCAGCGACACGGTGACCCGCCCGACCGACGGGATGCGCGCCGCGATGGCGTCGGCGGCCGTTGGCGATGACGTATACGGCGAGGACCCGACGGTCATCGCGCTCGAAGAGCTAGTCGCCGAGCTGTTGGGTCACGAGGCCGCCCTGTTCGTTGCGACGGGCTCACTGGCCAACCTGCTGGCCGTCCGCGCGCTGGTGCCGCCAGGTCAGGAGGTCCTCTGCGAGTCACTGGCCCACATCGCTCGCGCAGAGCTCGGATCACATGGTGCGATCTCCGGTGTCACGATGCGCACCTGGACCCACCCACACGGACTGGTCGATGTGAACGCGATCGAACAACTGCTGGCGCCGGATCTGGGCCCGTTCCTGGTGCGTACCAGTGCGATTTCCTTGGAGAACACGCACAACTTCTCGGGCGGGCGCGTACAACCGATCGACTCGATGGACAGACTGCGCGAGCTCGCGGATCGGGTTGGGGTGTCGCTGCACCTCGACGGCGCGCGGCTGTGGAACGCGCATATCGCGACCGGTGTTCCGTTGGCGGCGTACGGGCGGATCGCCGACACGGTGTCGGTCTGCCTCTCCAAGGGATTGGGAGCGCCGGTTGGGTCGTTGGTGGCCGGCTCGCGAGACATGATCGCGGACGCCCGGGTGTGGCGGAAGCGACTCGGGGCCGGCTGGCGGCAGGCAGGCGTACTCGCGGCTGCGGGTCTGTACGCCTTGGACAACCATGTGACCCGGCTGGCCGACGACCATGCGCATGCTCGCCTGCTCGCTGAGGCGGCTGGGATCGACCCGGCCGGTGTCGAGACGAACATCGTGGTCATCGACGCAGATGACGCGCCCGGTCTGGTGACGCGTTGCCGGGACGAGGGCCTCCTGGTCGGCGCTGTCGGGCCCCGTCAGGTCCGGCTGGTGACGCACCTCGACGTCAGCCGCGCAGAGGCTGAGCGAGCCGCGTCGATCCTCGCCACCCTCTTGCGTCCGCACGGCTCGCTCGGCCACAAAATGTGACGGTGATGCTGCCCCGCGACCCGGCCGTCTACCGCACCGTCGCACTTTGCGATGCCCGTCCGGGATCGGCGGTCTGCCAGACGGGGATCAGTACTGCCCGAGGTAGAACTTCGCCCCCTGGTCGTCGGTGCACACGGAGCTGATCGCGTACGGCTGCTGCTCGGGGTCAGTAGCTGTTCCCCCGGCGCTTCGGACTTGTTCGACGGCCGCCGTGATGTCGTCGACGACCCACATCGGAACGCCTGCCGATCCATCGTGCCCGCCTGACATCCCTGTCATCGGATGTACATCTGCGGGGCCCCAGCCGTCCTCGACGCCACCGGGTGAGAACTCCCACCCGAGCACGGCACCGTAGAACCTGCGCGCGGCAGCTGAGTCGACGACCTCCATCGTGAAGTAGGTGAGGTCCCCGTGCACTCGTCCGTTGAGCGGAGGACGAGGGCCGCTGCCAGCCTCCATCAAGGCCAGCGGTACGCCTTGGTTGTCAACGCAGTCAGCCCGACGACCATCCGGCGAGTCGGTCGGCTCGTCAGCGGTGCCTCCTGCTTCGCGCACGCGCTCCACCGCTGCGTCGATGTCGTCGACCGCATAGCAGCAGAACAGCGTGCTCGACTCCTGACCGCCCCAGACACCGGTCGGCAGGCTCGTACCGAGGACATAGCGACCCTGCCCAGACGAACCGGACGCGTACGTCCACCCGAGGACGTCGCCGTAGAACCGCAGGGCACGGTCGAGGTCGGGGGTCCATACGGAGACGTAACCGATGTCACCCTGGCGGATGCGGTCAGACTCCACGGCGTCGGCCGCACCAGGAATCGGACCTTGCAGGCACCACCGATGTCCGAACGGGTCAACCATCCAGGCGTTGCGGGCACCGTAGTCGTCGTATGGCTCCCGATCCGAGCTTCCGCCGCGTTCGACGGCGCGGGCCAGGGTCGCATCGGCATCGGCGACGTTGAGCATCAGGCTCACGGAATGCGCGCCGGGCGTCGGCGCGACGACGCCGAGTTCAGGGTGCTCCTCGGACAGGTAGAGCACGCCACCGGAGAGTTCCAGGGTCGCGTGACCGATGCGGCCGTCGCGCATCACGATCGGCTCGCCGACGAGCCGGGCGCCGAGCACGTCGATGTACCAGTCGATGGCGTCGCGCGCCCCGCGTACTGCGAGATAGGGGATGGCAGCAGGCACGGGCTCGTCGGCTGCCGGCGATGACTCTGCGGATTCGGGCAGCGTTGACACGTCAGACACGATGACTCCTCGGGGCAGGTTGAGTGACCGTTCGATCCGGGCCCGGAGGGCGGCGGCGAACGTGGGATCAGGGTCGACCGGGAGGGCAGGAGCCCGCAGGGCCTCGAACGGGTCAGTCACGGTCCTCCTCCTTCCCTTCGGTGTACACGCGGCGGAAGGCCGCTTTGGCGCGGACCAGCAGCGCCTCGGTCGCATGAACCGTGCGATCGATCGACTGGGCAACGCGACGAACCGGCAGATCGTCGACGTACCTCAAGGTGAGTGCCAGGCGGTGTTGCGGCGCGAGCTGGGCGAGGACCTGATGAGCGAGCATGGTGTCGAGCTCGGCCTCCCACGGGTCGCCAGCCGCCCGGGTCTGACGAGGGTCGGATGCCACCGCCCGCAACTTTCGCTCCTCGCGGGTCTGTTGCCGCCAGTGGTCGGCCAGCTTGTGTCGCGCCACACCCACCAGCCAGCCGGTCGTGATCTGCGGAGGCCGGTCTCGGCGTACCGCGTCCACGGCAGCCAGGAACGTCTCGGCGGTCAGATCCTCCGCGACCGCAGGCGTACCGCATCTCGCGAGGAGGTAGCCGTAGACCTC
>JBDUDR010000124.1:0-8651 GCA_040002845.1 Nocardioidaceae bacterium | reverse complement strand
ACTTCGAGACCCTCGCGGATGCTGCTCGCCGTGATGCGCTCAGTGACGAGGAACGGGCAGAGTTCTTCCTCCGCCACGACACCTACTGGATCTGAACGCCTTGTGTCCGCAAGCGAGTCGCAGGTCCGGTCAACCACGCCCGATGCCCGTGCCACCGCCTGTGACGACAGCTGTTCTGCTCATCTGGTCTCCCTCCCCAAGTCGACGTCGCCAACAGTGACGTTCAGCACCGTTTCCAGGGCCGCGATCGGCTCGGCGAGCGAGTCGGCCGGGACCGACGGTTCGCCCGGGATCGAGCGCACCGCGAGCTGCACCTGCCGACCGGACGTCACCAGGCGCCAGGTGGCAACGATCCGGCCATCCATGAGCACAACCGACGCGGACACGCCATTCTTCCGGAACCACACGTGGTCGACATGGTCCAGGTTGAGGAACCGCGAGCGCGCCGGTGGCGCATAGCCGAGCATCAAGCCGTCGTACTCGGGCAGGAGTCGCAGGCCCGGGTCGGGCAACCCTCCTCGCGGCGGGTCGGCAAGGTCGAGGTAGGTCACGCGGTCGGCGCCGCGCAGCTGGACCACCTCGTCGCCCAGGCGGTGGATGGCCGCGTCGACCCTGGTGAGGTTGTCGCCGGTCCACCATGCGACATCGCGCCGCGTCGCCGGGCCGTAAGACCCCAGGTGCACCCGGGTCAGCTCGACCAACGCGACATCGGGATCGACGGGTGTGAGCTCGAACACCGTGGATGCCGACCGGTGGAGCACGTCGGTCCGGCGGTCCCATGCCCCGTCCGTCGGCCTGCGCAACAGGGCGCTGTGCGCGCGCACCAGCGACGACGCGCCCTGTCCCTTCATCATCGCTGCCGACTCGGCCGACTCGTGCTCGGCCAACCAGGCCCGCATGTGCTCCAGCAGCTCGGCGCGGATTCGCCACTCCCCCGCCGCATAGCGCTCGACCTCGTTGCGCACCTCCCGCACGTCCAGCCGCTCCAACCTCAGCTGGTTGCGCAGGGCAGAGGCCAAGGTACGTTGCGAGACTGCGTCAACCAGGGGGTAGTGCTCGCGAGTCGACACATGCACCGTTCCGCGCAGACTGGTCGCCTTGACGATGTCATAGGCGTCGAACGCTGCCGAGACGGCGGAGTATGCAGCGCCGGGCAGCCGGGCGGCCACCGAGATGAACGGGGCGCGGGGCACCTGCGACTGGACGGGGCCGAGCCGGTCGATCAGCTCGACGACCGCCGAACGTCCGCGCCTGCGGATGCGGGGAAACTGTCGCCGCAGGGTCAGCCGGCGCAACTGCTCCTGCGAGAGGGGTCTGGACACCTGTCGAGATTAGTAGTCGCCGCCGACAGCGCCGCCTCGCCGGGGAAACCTCGACCGGGACGGAACCGAGCGCTCGCCGCGGGCGTCACATCGAAGTCGAAAGGGTGGTGAAGAAGATGCGGCGTGGCACTCGATGGGGATGGACCGTGACCGGGATCGCTGCGCTCGCCTGCGGTGCGGGACTGGCGATCACACCTGCTCTCACTCCCGAGGCGGCGCTGTTGGGCAGGTCGAGCGCCTCGGCCGCCGAGCTGCGGCCGTTCCAGGACTGCACGGATCTTCGCGAGTGGTACGTCAAGGCTGCCCTGCCGAATGTCACCGCGTACGGGTTCACCTACCCGCTCATCTACGCGGATGGGGCCGAGCTCAGAGCCCCCACCAGCGCCGGCGCCCTGGACACCGTAGGCAGCGGCCCAACCGGGACCAACGTGCAAGAGCAAGGAGTCGACGAGCCTGACTTCGCCAAGACCAATGGCGACATCGCCGTGATCCTCCGTGCCAGGTCACTGGTCGTCTATGACATAACCGGCGATGCTCCCGTCCGGCTCGCCAGTCTCCCGCTTCAGCGCCGCTATGACCCGGGCGACCTGCTACTCGTCAACGACCGGGCGGTGCTGATCCGCCCGGTTCAGAGCTACTTCCGGCCAACCATCGGCTACCTACGGCCGGGTCTCCCCGTGATCCCGGGTACGACTCGTACCGACATCACCACCGTCGACCTGTCCGACCCGTCTAACCCCACCGTTGTGTCCACCCAGCGGGTCAGCGGAGACGTCGTATCCGCCCGCGAGCATCAGGGTGTGGTGCGCTTGGTGGTCTCGTCGCAGCCGCATCTGCCGTTCGTCCACCCCACCCTCCACCTGACCAGCCGCCAGGCCCGGCTGGAGAACCGGGCGATCGTGCAGGCGGCATCACCCGAGGAGTGGCTGCCGACCGAGCGGGTCACCGACGGCACCGGCTCGAGCGTACGGCCGCTGGTCGACTGCGCTCAGGTTGCACATCCCCAACAGCAGTCCGGGTACGGCACCATCACCGTGCTCACCATGGACCCGAACGATCCACAAGACGCGGCGGCAACAGGTCTGGCCGCGGACGGAGACATGGTGTATTCCTCGACCGACCGGCTCTACGTGGCGACCATCGAAGACGGCTGGGACGCCCTCCCGATGCTCCGGCCCGGGTTGGTCAGAAGTCAACCGACGAGCACGACCATCCACGCCTTCGACACCACCGGTGAGACCACCACATACGTTGCCTCGGGCGATGTGCGCGGGATCGTCCCGAGCCAGTGGGGTTTCAGCGAGTACGACGGCATGCTGCGAGTAGCCACGTCGATCGGACAGCCATGGCGACCGAAGGAGAACGCGGTCACCGTGCTGGCCGAGCACGGCCGGCGTCTGGAGACGGTGGGCTCGGTCGCCGGAATGGGTGAGCACCAGACGCTGCAGGCGGTCCGCTGGTTCGGCGACATCGCCGTGCTGGTGACGTTCCGGCAGATCGACCCGCTGTACACCCTGGACCTGTCCGATCCAACGGACCCGAAGATCGTCGGCGCGCTGAAGATCCCAGGGTTCTCCGACTACCTGCACCCCGTGGGTGACGGCATCATCCTGGGGGTCGGACAACAGGGCTCGGACGCCGAGGTGTCGTCGTTCGATCTCGGCGATCTGTCGCACCCGACCCGGGTCGATCACATCAGCCTGGGCCCCGACAGCTACCCGATGGTCGCAGACGACTCACACGCGTTCAGCTATCTGCCGATCCCACGGGTCGCCTTGGTGCCGACGTACACCGGGTTCGGCCCGCAGCAGGTGAACGCCATCAAGGTCGGGGTCGACGGGTCGCTCACCGAGCTCGCGACGACATCCCTCCCGAGGGGGGCTCGGAACGTGCGGACGCTGCCGTTGGACGACCACCGCTTCGCAGTCGTGTCGAGGGGCCACATCGTGAAGATCGTCAACGCCGACGAGCTCTAGGACGTCACGAATCCGGAGACCTGTCGGAGTAAGCCTGCTCGCTGGCTTGATCCGGGCTCAAACCCCGAAAGCGCCGGATGCTGTAGACCAGCAGACCCATCGCGATCGCGCCCGACAGCAACAACGTGCTCGCGGTGCGCCAGCCGCCGAACGGGAGCCGCGGGCCAACGATCCAGAACTCCGGAATTTCCGGGTCGAGGCCCCAGAGCAGGCCAACCGCTGTCAGGCACAGGGCAGCCAGCCCGCTGCCGAGGATGCGCACCCAGCTCGACACCCCGGCGGCCGCCACCGCGAACGCCCTCGCCTTCGCGGGCTCGAGCCGGCGCTCGGCCCAGTCGTACTCCTGGGACAGGACAACCAACCCACACACCAACAACAGCAGCCCAGGACCGGGGAGCACGAGCGCCGCCAAGCCGGCCAGCACCAGCAGCCAGCCGAGGATCGTAATGCCAGTCTTGCGTAGCACCTGCGCGACTCCGTCCTCCGACCAGCGAACTGCCTCAACCAGCGAACCTAACCGACGACTGTTCAGGCGCTCGCGCGCCTCCCACGACGCGCGCGCAGGTAGTCCGCGACGACATACTCCCCCAGCCGGGAGACATCCGGGGTGAACACACGTCCACCGACCCGTCGGGCGACGGCGTCCACGAACCGCGCGAGACCCTCGTCCTCACCCAGCATGAACAGGTTCAAGGTGGCGCCGTACCTGGCGATGGTGTCGACCTCGGCGATGGTGGATCGCAGCGTCTCCAACGTCGTCGGCCACTGGAAATACGGCTCGCCGTCAGCCATCAGATGAGCTGTCGGCTCCCCGTCGGTGACCACGAGCACCACCGGCTCTGAGTCCGGATGGCGGCGGAGATGGCGTCCTGCGATCATCAGCGCATGCTGCAGATTGGTTCCTTGGACCCATTCGGGCTCGACGTCGGCCAGCTCGACCGGCGACAGCCGCCGGGCCGCCCGATCGAACCCGATGATCTGCAGGGAGTCCTGGTGAAAGCGGGTCGCGATGAGATGCGACAGCGCCAGCGCGGTCTGCTTCATCGGCCCCCAGCGCCCCTCGCTCGCCATCGAGAACGACAGGTCGACACAGAGAGCGACGGCAGCCGCCGAGCGCCGTTCCGTCTCGACCACCTCGAAATCGTCCACCCTCAGCGGAACTCGGGCATGCCCCACCTGCTCAGCGGTACGGCGACGCAAGGCGTTGCCGACCGTTCGAACCGCGTCGATCGGCAGCTCGTCACCGAACGCCCACGCCCGGGATGCCCCGGTCGGCTCGTCACTGGCGCCGGCCCGGTGGTCGCTGTGGTCTCCCGAGCCCGCCGCCTCCAGCTGCGCGAAGATCCGGCGGAGCGCGGTCTCTCCCAGCCGCCGTACGGCTCTTGGGGTCAGCCGCAGGCCGTCCTGGTCACGTCTGAGGTACCCCTGGTGTTCCAGCTCGCGCTCGAGCTCGCGCAGGGCCTGCACGTCTCGCGCCACGTCGGCACCTAGCTGCCGCTCGAGCATCTCGACGTCGACGTCGTCCAACGTCGCGCCCGGATAGTCCTGGCCGAGCTGGCCCGACAGCTCTTCCAGCTCAGCGATCTCGGCGACCGCTTCGACGGCGTCCGAGTAACCGAGGGACTCCCCACCCGGGCGCATCCCAGCGGAGGACTGGCGATCGAGCCCGGGTCGAAGGGCTCGCAGGTTGTCGCCGAGCTGGGCCATCTGGAAGGCCAGATCAGGGTCGGACAGCGCGTCCGACATCAACTGGCCGAGCTCCGCCCGCTGCTCGGGTGTGAGGGACCGAGCCAACCGTTGGGCAGCGGCATTTCGCCGCGCCAGCGCGTCGATCAGCTCATCGGTGTTGCGAGGACCTTCGGGGAAGAACTCGCCATGGTGCTCCATGAACTCAGCGAACCGGTCGGTGGTGTCCTCACCGCGCGCGTGGGCCGCCAGTAGCTCGTTGAGATCGGCGAGCATGTCCCGCACGCGGGCCATCGCCTCGGGATCCTCATCGGTCAGGGCATGCTTCAGGCCCGCGAACTGCGCATCGAGCACTTCTCGGCGCAGCATCGAGCGGATGGCCTCGAAGGTGGCCGCCGCCTCCGGTGACCGCCACTCGTAGTGCTCCAGGGCGCGAACGGCAGCCGCGGTGCGATCGGGCAGGGTGGCCAGCTCCATCTCGGCCATTCGAGCGGCGTCCCCCGGATCGCGGGCCAGCGTGTCCCGCTCGGCGGCCAGGGCCTGGTCGAGCATCGCTCGCACCTGGTCGAGGGTTCCCCCGAGGTCACCACGGCGTCTCGCCTGAGCGAGTCGTCGCCGCAGTCGGCTCGCGACATCGTCGAGTCCGCGACCCCCGTTGAGGCCCCGACGCATCAGGTCCCGCAGCGACTCCCGCAGGCTGCCGCCCGCGAGCACGTCACGCCCCACCTCGTCGAGGGCTGCGCGCAGATCGTAGGGAGGAGCCAGCGGGTCGGGCCCGCCTCGCCACGGGCCGTACCGGAACCGGGATCCGCCGGGTCGCCTTGAACTCATCCGCCCTACCTCAGCCGTAGACCGTGCGTCCGTCGATGGTGTCCTTGTCTATCCGGCGAGTCAGGTGAAGTCCCTCCAGCACGAACTCGGCAGCGGATGCAACGTGACCGACATCGGAGTCGTCGCCGAGCCCGAGCCCGTCCAGCACCTTGGCCAGGCCCGGCACCGTCCCCAGCTGAGCCAGCAGGTCGGCCGCCGGCACTAGGACCCCGGTCTCAATCGTCTCGCCCTCGGCAAACAAGTCGGTGAACCCGGACAGGTCGAGACCGCGCAGGCGATCCCGGAATGTGTCGGCCGTGGCGACACGCAGCAGGTGCTCGACCACGTCGATCTCCCGGCCCTCTTCGCCCATCTCGAACTCCACCTTGCCCAGCAAGGTCGGGATCACCGTCGGCACGTCACAGATCCTGGCTACCGCGGCCGACTCCTTCAGCCTGGCGGAGCGGCGCAAGGCTGACGCCGCCACTCCCTCTGCAGCCGCGATGGCAAACCTGGCGGACACGCCCGACCGCTGGTCCACCGAAGCCGAGTCACGCAGTCCCCGGCTGAGCCTCGCGAGCACCTCGACGAGATGTTCGGGCACATCTGCCATGCACTCGGCTTCTTGGGTGACCAATGCGATCTCGTCTGCCACCTCGAGGGGGTAGTGAGTGCGGATCTCCGCACCGAAGCGGTCTTTGAGCGGTGTGATGATCCGGCCCCGGTTGGTGTAGTCCTCGGGGTTTGCGGTCGCGATCAGCAGCATGTCCAATGGCAGCCGCAGGGTGTACCCGCGTACCTGGATGTCGCGCTCCTCCAACACGTTGAACAAGGCGACCTGGATGCGTTCGGCGAGGTCCGGGAGCTCGTTGATGCCGAACACGCCACGGTTGGTACGTGGCACCAGACCGAAGTGCACGGTCTCCGGGTCTCCGAGCAGCCGTCCCTCGGCGATCTTGACCGGGTCCACGTCACCCACCAGGTCCCCGACACTTGTGTCGGGGGTGGCCAGCTTCTCGGCGTACCGGTCGTCACGATGCACCCAGGTGATCGGAAGGTCGTCGCCGAGCCCTCCGTGTAGCTTCCGGCAGCGGGTGCAGACGGGTGCGACCGGTTCGTCGCGGATCTCGCAACCCTCGACCGCGGGCATCCACTCGTCAAGCAGTCCAGCGATCGTACGCATCACGCGGGTCTTGCCCTGGCCGCGCTCGCCGAGCAGCACCAGATCATGTCCGGCAAGTAGTGCCGACTCGAGCTCGGGGAGCACCGTGTCGTCGAAACCAACGATCCCCGGAAACGCCGACTCGCCGGCACGCAGCAGGCTCAGCAGATTGTCACGGATCTCTTGCTTGACGGTGCGAGGCCGGTAGCCGGCGGCCAGCAGTGCGCCAAGTGTCGCGGGACGATCGGGTCGAGACAGGGACATCCCCCGACCCTACGTCGGCTCGCTGCACGGTGGCGGGGCACCGTCCTGCTGCGGCTACGCGGTCGGCGGAGGCATCGATGGTGCGGGTTCGAGATGTGCTGCCTGGCTGGCGAGAATCGTGCACAGCGCGTCGACGCCCATCGGTTTGTGCAGCAGGTACCCCTGAGCCAACGTGCCGCCGACGTGATCGATCAGGTGCTCGACCTGCGACTCACGTTCGATCCCCTCCACCACCACGTCGAGACCGAGTGCTTGTCCCATCGCCACCATCGAGTGCAGTAGGTGGCAGGCACTCTCGTCGCTGTCGATCTTTGCTGAGAAGAGGCGGTCGGTCTTCAGTACCTTCACTGGGAGCTGCTGCAGATGGTCGATCGAGGCGAACCCGATTCCGAAGTCGTCCACCGCGAACGCCACCCCTGAACCGGACAGATCCGACATCGCACTCAGCGTCGTCGGGTCATTCCCGACGAAGGCGCGCTCGGTGACCTCGAGCAGCAGGTCGGCGCCCGCCATCCGTTGTCGGGCGAGCTCCACGGACTTCACAAAAGCACCGGAAGCGAGTTGCTGGGCCGAGATGTTGACACCAATGGTGAGCCCGGGCCCGAAGGCGGCGGCCAGCCGCGGAGCGTCGGCTGCCATCAGCTCCAAGACGAGTTCGCCGAGCGGTATCACCAGGCCATGTTCCTCTGCAACGGCGATGAACTTCTCCGGCGAGATCGATCGCCCGTCCACCGACCAGCGGGCCAGGGTTTCCACGCCGGTGATCCGTCGCGTGCGAACGTCGACAACCGGTTGGTACGCGAGGGACAGGCTGCGGTCCTCCACCGCGCGGCGCAATGACTCGACCATCTCCAGCTTCTCCACCCGCGCGTCACCGAGGGCGGTTTGGTAAACCTCGTAGCGGTCACGGCCGCGGAACTTGGCCTGGTACATCGCCATGTCGGCATACCTCAGCAGGGTGTCGCCCGAGTCCTCGACGCCCGAGAGGGCCACCCCGATGCTGGTCGAGATGGACCGGGAGTGGCCGACGATGTTGATGGGCTCGCGTACCGCCGCCAGGATCCGCTCGCATCCGGTCGCGAGCTCGTGGTGGATGTCGATGTCCTCGAACAGGATGGCGAACTCATCACCGCCGAGACGAGCCACGGTGTCCGCCTTCCGTACACAGGCCTGGATGCGCTCGGCAACGTCGATCAAGAGCGTGTCGCCGGCGGCGTGGCCGAACTGGTCGTTGACCTTCTTGAACCGGTCCAGGTCGCAGAACAACACGGCGAGTCCGGCGCCCTTGCGCCGTGAACCCGTCAGGGCATGGTTGACCCTGTCCAGGAACACAGCGCGGTTGAGTAAGCCGGTGAGGATGTCGTGGGTGGCCATGTGCGTCATGTCCTCGGTCATCCGCAGCCTGGCGAAGGCATTCTCGGCCACACTCGC
>JBDUDR010000123.1:0-8904 GCA_040002845.1 Nocardioidaceae bacterium | reverse complement strand
GTGATTCACGCCGAAGATCGAGTGTACGGACCCTACCCCGGCGTGGTCAAAGTGATGGTCAGGTCGCGGGTGTCGGCTGCCCAGCGGGTCGAGTCGCTCGTTTGCGGGCCCGCTTGCGTGGGGTGACGGCGGCCGGAAGGTCGTCCTCGACGCGGTCGAGCAGCGACTTCGGGTGTGCCGGTGCAGCCGCCCTCGCCGCGTGGCCCACCGAGTCGGGTTCAGCGCCGTCCTTCGTACGGTCCGCATCGGTCTCGCGAACGTCGCCGGTCGTTGCGGCGTCCGGATCGGCCGGGTCGGCCACCTCGCCGCCAAGGTCCGGCCGGCTGTCGCTCGCCACAAGACTCTGGTCGGACTCGGCTGGCTCGAGCGACTTGGATGACTTGGACTGCTTCGACGACTTGGATGACTTCGCCTGCTTCTCACGCTTGGCCTGTTTTGCCGGCTTGTCGGCTTTCGACGACTTGGAGGACTCCGGCGGGATCGGCTCGTGCTCGATGATCACTCCCCGTCCCGAGCAGTGTTCGCAGGGGTGACTGAACGCCTCGAGCAAGCCAGTGCCGATCCGCTTCCGGGTCATCTGTACGAGACCCAGCGAGGTCACCTCGGCGACCTGGTGTCGCGTACGGTCCCGCCCTAGGCACTCGACCATGCGCCGCAGCACCAGGTCGCGGTTGGACTCCAACACCATGTCGATGAAGTCGACCACGATGATGCCGCCGATGTCGCGAAGCCGCAGCTGGCGGACGATCTCTTCGGCTGCCTCCAGGTTGTTCTTGGTGACCGTCTCCTCCAGGTTGCCTCCCGATCCGGTGAACTTGCCTGTGTTGACGTCCACCACGGTCATCGCCTCGGTGCGGTCGATCACCACCGACCCGCCAGAAGGCAGGAACACCTTCCGGTCGAGCGCCTTGTCGATCTGTTCGTCGATCCGGTACGACGCGAAGAGGTCCTGGTCACCCTTCCAGCGCTCGAGCCGCTCGGACAGCTCGGGTGCGACGTGCGAGACGTATCCGTGGACGGTGTCCCATGCGTCGTCACCGGAGACCACCAACTTGACGAAGTCCTCGGTGAAGAGGTCGCGCACCACCTTGATCGTAAGGTCGGGCTCGGCGTAGAGCAGTTGCGGCGCGTGCCCTGCTTCGGCCTTCTTCTCGATGTCATCCCAGCGGGCGGTGAGACGGTTGACGTCGCGGGTCAGTTCCTCCTCGCTGGTGCCTTCGGCGGCGGTGCGAATGATGACGCCGGCCTCTTCGGGAAGGATCTCCTTCAGCAGGGTCTTCAGCCGCGTGCGCTCGGTGTCGGGCAGCTTGCGGCTGATGCCGTTTCCGCCTCCACCGGGCACGTACACCAGATAGCGTCCGGCGAGGCTGATCTGGCTGGTCAGGCGCGCGCCCTTGTGGCCGACTGGATCCTTGCTTGCCTGGACCAGCACGCTCTGGCCGGACTTCAGGACCGACTCGATCTTGCGTGGCTGACCTTGCTTGCCGAGCAGATCCCAGTTGACCTCGCCGGCGTACAGCACGGCATTTCGGCCCTTGCCGATGTCGATGAACGCCGCCTCCATGCTGGGCAGGACATTTTGTACGCGCCCGAGGTAGACGTTGCCGATCAGCGAGCTCTGGGACTCCCGGGACACGTAGTGCTCGACCAGTACGTTGTCTTCCAAGACGGCGATCTGGATGACGTCCTTGCGCTGGCGTACCGCCATCACGCGTTCGACGGACTCGCGCCTGGCCAGGAACTCCGCCTCGGACACGATCGGGGGCCGCCGGCGACCTGCCTCGCGGCCCTCCCGGCGCCGCTGCTTCTTGGCCTCCAGGCGAGTCGAGCCCTCGAGGCCGGTGATCTCGCTCTTAGGCGCCCGTGGGGTGCGCACCCGCACGACGGTGTCGGCAGGATCGTCGGTGGATCGCTCGACATCCTCGTCCGCCCGCCGGCGCCGCCGCCGCCGGCGGGGCGACCCGGTGGTGGATTCGTCGTCGCCGGAATCGGCGCCGGGCTCGTCGTCGGTGGACCGACTCTCGGTGGGTGAGCTCTTGGACTTGGGTGACTCGTCGGCGCCCTCATGGGCGGCCTCGGGCGTACTGCTTTCGGCGGCGGAGACATCGTCCTCGCCGTTCTCGCCGTTGGGCTTGCGTCGTCGGCGCCCACCCCGTCGGCGGCGGCGACGCGCGGCCCCTTCGGTGTCGGAGTCTTCCTGACCGTCCCGAGACGGGCCCGCGTCGGTGGAAGGACCGACTTCCGTGTCCGGCGAGTCATCGGCTGCCCGCTCGGCGGCGGACTGTTTGGCGGAAGGTCGCCTGGTCGCCTTCTCCGGATCCGGTGGTTGGAACAGGACGGTAACGGCAGCCGGGGCCTCGGCAGCGGCCCGGTCGGCGGGCTCGGAGGGTGGCTCGAGCTCGGGCATTGGCTGCCCCAGGCCCTCCGTCGCCTTCTTGCCGGGTTTCCTGGCAGCTGTCTTCTTGGCAGCTGTCTTCTTGCCCGCCGTCTTCTTGGCCGCTGATTTCTTGGCCGCGCTCTTCTTGGCAGCAGATTTGTGGGCGCTGGCCTCCTCAGGCGTTGTCTGCTCGGGGGCGGCCTGGTCGGGGGCGGCCTGGTCGGGAGTTGTCTTCGTGACCGCGGTTCTCTTCGCGGCAGTCTTCTTTGCTGATGTCTTCGGTGCGGCCTTCGCGGCCGCGGTTTTCTTCATTGGTTTCTTCGTGGTCTTCTCTGCCGGCTGAGCCGACGTGGCGCCGGATGGCTCCGGTGAACCCGCGTCGGACGGCGGCGGTGTCTGCGCTGTTGGTGGGCCGGCCGGGCGGCTGGCCGTTCGGCGCCTGCGCGTCACCGTGGCTACGGAGGCGCCGGCGTTTGCGTCAGCGGATGGTTGAGTTGATGAGTCGGCCCGTGTCTGCGGGCCGTTGTCGGTGTCGAGCATTCGCTCTGCCCTTCGAGGTCCCGGGCGCAGTGCGCCGCGCGGGACCGGTGTCGGTCGCTGGGGCAGGCGACTGCGCTCGCCCCAGCATCAAGCCTGCGGTACGACGCGTCCTCCGTCGTGTTCGTCATGCGGTGAACCACCGTCAGGCTGTTCCGCGGTCGCGGCTCCGTCAGTCAGAGGCGTCGCGGTCTGGCCCGAGTGGATCACCCACAGTGCCGTGCTCCCGGTCGAGCGGCCCTTGCGCCAACCGGGTCTGCAACGGTGCAACCGGTGGATCTAGGCCGGCGACCTCGCGGAGTCCAGCGAGGACGTCGTCGGGTCGTACGGACGGTGTTCCGTGGCGTACAACCAACTCCAGTATCGCACACAACTGGTCATCGACCTGCCCAGACGCGGCGGAAAGGCTCACGACAGCTGCGCGGCAGTCAAAGGACCGGCGACCCTTCTTGGTCATACGTTCGACCTGGATCGAGTCGGCTGCGAGGAATGACCGGACCGCGGATCCGGCCTCTGTGGGGTCAACCCCGGGCAGCGCAATCCGCCATGACCCTGCCTCGAGCCTGTCGGCGAGTGCCTGTCCCGGCCTGGCTGGGACGACCTCGAGAACATCGAGTCCTACCGGGAGCGCGGCGTCGAGACGTTGCATGATCTCGGCCGGATCGCAGGCCTCTCGGAGCCCGATCTCGAGGTACTCCGCCTCGCTGGCCGCGCCAGTCGGCGAGGCTCCTGCGTACGAGATGCGGGGGTGCGGCGAGAAGCCGGAGGAGTACGCGACAGGTATCCCGGCCCGTCGGATGGCCCGCTCGAAAGCCCGTCCGAAGTCCCGGTGACTGGTGAACCGCAGCCTCCCCCGCTTCGCGTACCGCAGTCGCAGCCGCTGCACCGGCGGCGCTTGCTGGGTCGGTTGTCCGGGCACGCTGCCGACACTATCCGTGTCCGCTATCCCGGCGAGACGCCAGCTTTTCGGCAGGACACGCCGTGCTGGACGCAACAAACGGCGTCTCGCCGGGATTCCGTGCGCGTTTCAGCCCCGCCCAGCTCGCAAGATCGACAGGCTGACAATTGCTGTTTCGGGTCGCGGGAGACAACAAAAGACAGCCTGTCGAAGGGTGGCCATTCACCGCGACCAGCCGCTGCGGGGATGCGCTGTCCCGCCCTCCGCGGAGAGTGCCTCAGAGATCGTGCGTAGGGACGCCACCGCCGCATCGTCGTCGAGATCAGGCAGCACGTCGAACCACAACGGGAGGCAGGACCCACGCAACTGCAGCGCGCCCAGTGGACGCGGGATGAACCACAGATGGAAGTGCCCACCCCCGTCTCCCCATCTGTTGAGGTGTACGCGTCCGACCTCGCCGATCGACTCGACGGCTCGTTCCGTCCTCGCGATCATCGGGCCGAGCTCGCCCAGCAGGTCAGGCGTCATGTCGGGGAACGAGTCGTGGTGCGCCCGGGTGTTGAGCAAGACCACGCCGCCCGATACGCCCGTCGCGCCCATGCCGAGACGCCAAGTTGTCGCCCAGCACCGGCGTGTCGCGCCGAAAAGTTGGCGTCTCGGCGGGGTGGCTAGCGCACTGCGGCGATTGGCAGCAGCTGCCGTCCGGTGGGCCCGATCTGAATTTCCGTGCCCATCTCCGGGCACACTCCACAGTCGAAGCAGGGCGTCCAGCGGCAGTCTTCGACCTCGACGGCACCATCAGGGTCGATCGCGTCCTGCCAGTCCTCCCAGAGCCATTCGCGGTCGAGCCCCGAGTCGAGGTGGTCCCACGGCAGCACTTCGGGGTAGTCACGCTCGCGCAAGGTGTACCAGTCGAGGTCCACCGGTTCGTCGGCCAACACTCGCGCAGCGCACGTGGCCCAACGATCGTAGGAGAAGTGCTCGCTCCACCCGTCGAACCGACCTCCGTCCCGCCAGACCGCCTCGATCACAGGCCCGACTCGCCGGTCTCCGCGCGACAGCAGGCCTTCCACGATGCCGGGCTTGCCGTCGTGGTAGCGGAAACCGATGGCCCGGCCGTACTGCCTGTCGGCCCGCACGACCTCGCGTAGCTTGGCGAGCCGGCTGTCGGTGGTCTCGTGATCGAGTTGTGCGGCCCACTGGAACGGCGTGTGCGGCTTCGGCACGAAGCCGCCGATCGACACCGTGCAGCGAATGTCGCGACGTCCCGACACCTCACGGCCGGTGGCGATGACCTTCCTCGCCAGGTCGGCGATCGCGAGCACGTCATCGTCGGTCTCGGTCGGCAGACCGCACATGAAGTAGAGCTTCACCTGCCGCCAGCCGTGCGAGTACGCGGTCGCGACAGTACGGATCAGGTCGTCCTCGGAAACCATCTTGTTGATGACCTTGCGAATCCGCTCGGAACCGCCTTCGGGCGCGAATGTTAGGCCCGACCGCCGACCGTTGCGGGACAGCTCATCGGCCAGCGTCACGTTGAACGCGTCTACCCGGGTCGAGGGCAGGGAGAGCGACACGTTGGTGCCGTCGTACCGGTCCCCGAGGCCCTTGGCGACGTCGCCGATCTCGGAATGGTCGGCCGACGACAGCGACAGCAGCCCGACCTCCTCGAAACCGGTGCTGTCGAGGCCTTTCGAGACCATGTCCCCGATGGTCGTGAGGGACCGCTCCCGCACCGGCCGGGTGATCATGCCGGCCTGGCAGAAGCGGCAGCCGCGGGTGCATCCGCGGAAGATCTCCACCGAGTACCGCTCGTGCACCGTCTCCGCGAGCGGCACCAGCGGCTTCTTCGGGTACGGCCACTTGTCGAGATCCATCAGCGTGTGCTTGTGCACGCGCCAGGGGACCCCCGGCCGATTGGGAACGACCCGGTTGATGCGGCCGTCCGGGAGATAGTCGACGTCATAGAACTTCGGTACGTAGACACCGCCCGAGACGGCCAGTCGCATCAACAACCCATCGCGTCCGGCCGGGCGCCCCTCGGCCTTCCACTCCCGGATCACCTCGCTTATCGCGAGCACGACCTCCTCACCGTCGCCGAGCACCGCAGCATCGATGAAGTCGGCGATGGGCTCCGGGTTGAAGGCGGAATGGCCTCCGGCCAGCACGATCGGGTGCGAGTCATCGCGATCGACTGCGTGCAGCGGGATCTCGGCGAGGTCGAGCGCGGTGAGCATGTTCGTGTAGCCGAGCTCGGTCGCGAACGACACTCCGAGCACGTCGAACTCCCTGACCGAACGGTGTCCGTCGACGGTGAACTGCGGGATCTCGTGCTCCCGCATGACCCGTTCCATGTCCGCGAACACCGCATAGGTTCGCTCCGCGAGGATCCAGTCCCGCTCGTTGAGGATCTCGTACAGGATCTGCACTCCCTGGTTGGGCAGTCCGACCTCGTACGCGTCGGGGTACATCAGGGCCCACCGGACGGCCACCGTGTCCCAGTCCTTCACCGCGGAGTTGAGCTCGCCACCGACGTACTGGATGGGCTTTTGCACCAACGGCAGCAGCGGCTCGAGCTGTGAGAACAGCGAGGCTGCTGGCATCGACGACTCCTGGCTTCGGGGCTCTGACGTTCCGGAACACCACAGCGTAACTCGGTGACCCTCCAAGCCATGCAACGCTCAATAACGCGAGCGCAGCAGCCGAGAACGCACGACCACACCGAGACCGAAGCGATGGTCAGTGCGCAGGTGGATGTTCTGCAACAGCCCGACCGCCATCAGCGACGCAAACATCGACGTTCCGCCGTATGACACGAACGGCAGGGGAACCCCCGTGACCGGCATGATGCCCAGGCACATCCCGATGTTCTGGAACGCCTGGAGCCCGAACCAGCAGACGATCCCCGCGGCGGCGAGCCGCCCGAACAGGTCCTCTGCCCGGGACGCGATCCGCAACCCTCGCCACAGCACGACCGAGAACAACGCGATGATGGCACCCGCGCCGACCAGGCCGAGCTCTTCGCCCGCGACGGTGAACACGAAGTCTGTGTGCTGCTCGGGTACGAAACCCGCCTGCGTCTGCGACCCGTCGAACAGCCCCTGTCCGAACAGGCCGCCGTTTCCGATCGCGATGCGAGCCTGGATCGTGTTGTAGCCGGCACCGCGAGGATCGAGACTCGGATCCGTGAACGCGAGCAGCCGGTCGAGCTGGTAGCCGGCCAGGATGTGCAGCCGCACCGCCGCATAGGAGCCCCCTACGCCCAGCAGGGCGAGCGGGATCAGCCACCTCTTGTGGGCCCCTGCGACCGCCAGCATTCCGAACACCACGGCGGCCAGGATCAGCAGTGTGCCCAGGTCGGGCTGAGCCAGGATGAGCCCTGCCGGGAGAGCCGCGATCGCCAGCGCCTGTGCGACGTCGACACTGCGCATCGATCCGCCGAGCGCCCCCTCGGTCTTCTCGGCGACCCACAAGGCGATGCCCACCACGACTGCGAGCTTGGCGAACTCGGCGGGCTGGACCGACAGACCGCCGAGATAGATCCACGATCGCGATCCGTTGACCACGGTGCCCACCCCAGGCACGAAGATCGCAGCCAGCCCGAGTACGGAGGCCAGGTAGACCACCGGAGTCCAGATCCTGACCCACCGGTGGTCCGTGACGGCAACCAGCACGGCAAGCCCGATGCCGATGAAGATGTTGATCAGGTGCTTGATGACGTACCCGCGCAGGTCGTCATGGGCGGATGTCGCCGACCAGACCAGCAGCGTTCCCAGGGTCAGCAGCGCACCGACGGCGAGCGTCAACGGCCAGTCGAGCCGAGCCAACATCGGGCGGGTCGTCGGAGCGGCACTGACCCGCCGGGCGTTGCGCAGCTGCGGCGCGGTGGTGAGGACCATCAGCCACCGCCCGAGCCACGCGGGCGAGCCTGTGGTGGCTTGATCTGGCCATCGGGTTCGAACTCGGGCAGTCCGGTAGGTGGCTTGCCGTCCGGGAGCGCCGCTTTTGACAGGTCGACGTTCGAGCCGTGGATGCCGTACAACGTCTCCCAGATCTTGCGCACGGCCGGGCCAGAGGTGCCGGAACCAGTGCCGCCCTGGGACACCATCATGACCACCACGTAGTCGTCGTCATAGGTCGCGACCCACGACGTCGTCTGCTTGCCGTACACCTCCGCAGTGCCGGTCTTAGCCCGGATCTGCACGCGATCGAGTGGGAAGCCCTCGAACCGCCACGCGATCGTGCCCACCTTCGGGGTGCCCTTCAGCGCCAGGTCGATGTAGTTGAACACGCGCTTGGGGATCGGCACTCGGCCGGCGCGCACCGGTCTGATGCGCTTCACCAGGTGTCCGTTCGCAGCCACGATCGCCTTGCCGACCCTGGGCTTCCACAGGGTGCCGCCATTGGCCAGGGCGCCGTACGCCGTCGCAAGCTGGAGCGGGGTGAGCACGGTGTCCCCCTGGCCGATCGCGAAGTTGACCGCGTCGCCGGCTCGATAGCGCCAGCCGTCCGGGCAGAACTCGCGAGCGAACTCGTGCAGGTAGTCAGAGCCGGAGTGCTTCGCGATCTTGCAGTAGTAACCCCGGTTGGCGCGCCAGTACGTCAGCTTCCAGCGGCGATCGGCGATCCGCCCGGTCGCTTCACCCGGGATGTCGATGCCGGTGGCCCGCCCGAACCCGAAGTGCTGGGCGTTCGCAACCAGGACATCCCGGGCCCTGACGTCACCGGAGTCAGCACCCTCGGCCAGCCACTTGGCGTATCCGATCCGATAGAAGAAGGTGTCGCACGACAGCTGGAGCGCCTGCGCGAACGTGATGTAGCCGTACGCCGCCGACTCGTAGTTCTGGAAGACCCGGTCGCCAACTGTCAGCGAGCTCGAGCAGTCGAGCTTGTCGGAAAGGGAGTACCCGTGCGTCAGGGCGCCGGCCGCAGTGAACGGCTTGAACGTCGACCCGGGGGCGAACTGCCCTTGGGTCGCCCGATCGAGCAACGGGGTGTCGGCCCGGTCGGAATAGAGCCGCGCAAGCTGGTCATTTGTGATGCCACCGACCCAGACGTTCGGGTTGTACGTCGGGTAGCTGGCCATCGCGAT
>JBDUDR010000122.1:0-8970 GCA_040002845.1 Nocardioidaceae bacterium | reverse complement strand
GCACGCCGCATGCGCTCGTCGACGGGCAGTACGCCGACCGCCGCAGCGCCTGCCACGAGGCCGCACGTCGGCTGGGGATCGCCGCACTGCGCGATCTTGTCGTCGCCGACATGCCTGTGGCCGGCGGCCAGCTGGACGACGAGGTGATGGCGCGGCGGGTCCGGCACGTCGTCACCGAGAACGCCCGTGTGCTCGCCGTCTCCGACTTCCTGCGCTCCGGGCGTGACCCCCGTGAGATCGGTGCGCTGCTCACGGAGTCCCACGCCTCCCTTCGCGACGACTACGAGGTCAGGGTCCGGCGGGTCGACGTAATAGTCGAGTCCGCGATCGGCGCTGGAGCGCGCGGCGCCCGACTGACCGGCGGCGGTTTCGGTGGCTGCGCGATCGTGCTGACCGACGCCGACCGGGCTGAGGCGGTGATCGCTCGGGTCCGCTCGGCGTTCAGCTTTCACCAGTTCGGCCGTCCCGATGTCTTCCGGGTGAACCCATCCGCGGGAGCGTCGGGCGCCCTGGACCCATTTGCGACTGTGGTGGTGACCATCAGGACTGTCCGCAGATGACACAAGGACAGCGTGTCCTCGTCGCCTTGCCTGATCAACGGCGGCGATGAGATGTAGCTGGCGGGGCTGCCATGCGCCCGCTTCGGCCGTCGGACTTGGGGGTCGTGGGTGCATACCGCTCCTGTTCAGGTTGAGATCCGTGCTTGAATGAACACCTCTCGGTCAATTGGTGTCAAGAGATGTCCCACTTCTGATCGAGGCAGTTCCGCTGCCGCGGTGCTGTCCGGCGATGGTTCGTAGCCGAGGGTCGCCAAGCAATCCTCGAGCTGGCGAGAGTTGGCGGTGCGGTCTCGCTGAAAGATCTTGCCGGCGACGTGCAGACCTCTGAAAGGTGATTTCGCAGGATCGGTCAATTGCGTGCACGGTTGCCGCACGCACGAGGGCGTCGAAGAAACCGATTTCGATCAGTTTGAGTCAGCCGGAAGAGTGTCGAGGACGGGGGTTGGGATGCTTAGGCGGTGGCCACCCGAGCCGCGGTGTGTACCTGCACCCCAGCCGCGGCGAACTCGCCGAGCAGGTCGGCGTTCCCGTAGGCATCGGTCACCAGATGTGTGATGCGGGAAGTGGGAACCGTTTGGAACATGGTGTCGACGCCGAGTTTAGTGTGGTCGGCCAGGACGACGACTTCCTGAGCGGCCGATGCAATCGCTTGATCGACACCGGCGGCATGTGGGTTCGGTGTCGACAACCCACGAACAACGGTCAATCCGTTACCAGACAGGAAGGCCCGGCGGACACGAAGTTGGGAGAACGAATGTTCCGCAGCGCCACCCACCAGCGCATAGGTCGTTCCGCGTAGCGATCCCCCTGTCATCACCACTTCGGCGGCGCTGCGGGCCAGTACCTGCGCAACGAGCAACGAGTTGGTTACCACGGTGAGGTCCCTCAACCTGAGCAGGCGCCGGGTGAACTCTTCGGTGGTGGTTCCGGCGCCGATGACGACAGCGTCGCCTTCCTCGACCAATTCGGCCGCGAGATCGGCGATGGTCGCCTTTTCGGCCGCTGCGACCAGTGTCTTTTGCCGGTAGCTCTGCTCGTGCGACAACCCGCCCGGCCAGGCGGCGCCTCCGCGGCGGCGATCGACAAGCCCGTCGCTGTCCAGCATCTGGATGTCGCGGCGGACGGTGACTTCGGAACTGTCGACGGCCAAGGCCAAATCATGGAGCGACATGACGCCGTTCTGGCGGACCAGATCGAGGATCGCCCGGCGGCGATCCGTTGCAAACATGACTTCGTAGACCTCCTTGTAACGTTGGCCGGCAAACCACCGAACACGCAATGAGACAGCGGGTTCTCCTGATCGACTGTTACCCCTAGCGGAGATAGCATGCGGGGAAAGTCTATCCCGTTGATCTGGGCTACGGCGTCGAAGCTGTCAAGTTCTTGCAGCTATCTATCACTATGGTCGCCGGCTCAGGTACCGCAAGAAGACCACCCTGATCAGTGGTGCGCACAATCCTCACTGGCAACGATCTAGGCCAGTCCTACGGTCGGGCCCGTCCGACGCCGCTCGGCCAAGCAAACGGCTTGCTTGACTTGATCGTTGTAAATCGAGATGTGATCAGTCTTGACAGGACATGCTCTGCGGAGCACAGTCTGCCCCGAAGCCTGTGGACGATCCCGATCAACGCACGAAGTCGGGCGGAGGTTCATACAGAAGGTTCCCTGCAACGTCACAAAGGAGTAACTCAGTGACCGCACGCCTCAACCGTACCGGCCCGACAGTGGCTGTTGCCATCGCGTTTGGACTGCTCGCCGTTGGCTGCAGCAGCAACAGCACGTCGAAGTCCGCGCAGCCCGCGGCCTCTGCCGCCCCCGCGGCCTCTGCCTCTGTAGCGGCAAGTGGGGCGTCTACCGCATCCGCTGACGGTTGCACCTCCGCCAAACTGGGCTACCCGGCGATAACCGACTTCAAGGGCGTCAAGGTCGGCTTCTCCCAGTCTGAGCCGGACAACGCTTCCTTCCGCGCCGCCGAGACCAAGTCGATGCGGGACGAAGCGGCCAAGCAGGGCGCAGAACTGTTGTACGCCAACGCCAATAAGGATCCGCAGAAGCAGATCGCCGACATCAAGGACCTCATCACCAAGGGTGCGAAGCTGCTGATCGTCGCCCCGCTGAACAGCGATGGATTACAGCCGGCGTGGGACGCCGCCGCGGCGGCGAAGGTACCGGTGGTGACCGTCGACCGCTTGGTGTCGCAGGTCCCGTGCAAGGACTACCTGACGTTCATCGGCTCCAATTTCGTCAGCCAGGGTAAGCGCGCGGCCGACGCCATGGGTGCGGCCCTGAGCGGTAAGGGCAATGTGGTGATCCTGCTCGGGTCCTCCGGAAACGGAGTGACTACCGACCGCACCAGTGGCTTCGTCGACGAGATGAAGGCCAAGTACCCGGGCATAACCATCTCCAAGCAGCAGACTGGCGACTTCGACCGGGCCAAGGGCCAGGCCACCGCCGCCCAGTTGCTGCAGGCCGATCCGACGATCACGGGGATCTACGCCGAGAACGACGAGATGGGAGTAGGCGCCTACAACGCGATCAAGGCGGCCGGTAAGGCTCCAGGCAAGGACATCAAGATCGTTTCTATTGACGGCATCAGGGACGCCGTTTCCAAGATCGAGACCGGCGAGTACACCGCCGTCATCCAGTCCAACCCGCGTTTCGGCCCCTTGGCGTTCCAGGAATTGAAGAGCTTCGAGACCGGCACGCCAGTTGCCCCGAAGATCATCATCACCGACGGTGACTACCTCGACGCCGCTGCGGCGAAGGCGAAGATCGGCGAAACATTCTAAGGCCCCTGGCCTGGGCACGCGCTTGTGCGCAGTAGGAAGCTTTGCTGCCACTGGCGCGCCGGCCCTGGAAGAACCCATTCGGTGATTCTCTCGGCCGGCGTGGTCGCGTAACTGTTGGGCAGCCTGTTCAACTCCCCATCGGTGTGCGCAGAGTGTCACCACTGATTCGAGGACGTCAGCGGCATCGTCGACCTAAGGTGAACGACAATGTTGGGGTGGAGGGGCCATTGAACAAGACAACGAAGTGATTGGAATCGCAGCGCATGGCGGCCGGCGACAGCTCTGATACACCGGTACTTCAGGCCCGTGGAATCAGTAAGTCATTCCCCGGTGTCAAGGCTCTTCAGAATGTTTCTGTGACGCTCCGCGGCGGGGAGGTGCATGCTCTCGTCGGTGAGAACGGCGCCGGAAAATCGACGCTCATCAAACTGCTGACCGGGGTTTACCAATTGGATTCCGGCGAACTCCTGCATCATGGGCAGCCGGTCTCGTTCGCCAACCCGCGGGCCGCGCAGGACGCCCGCATCAGCACCATCTACCAGGAAGTAAATCTGGTGCCGCTACAGAGCGGTGCCCGAAACCTGTATATGGGTCGCGAGCCGCGCACGGGCCTGCGGCTGGTGGACTACAAGAAGATGAACCGCGACGCGGCGGCGCTGCTCAAGGACTTCAACATCGACGCCGATCCAACGGTGCCGGTTGCCACCCTGGCGCTGGGTGTTCAACAGATGATCTGCGTGGCACGGGCCATTTCGCTCAACGCCAACGTAGTGGTGATGGACGAGCCGACCTCGTCCCTGGAGTCGCGGGAGGTCGAGACGCTGTTCCGGCTGATCGAGCGGCTCAAGGCCGACGGTATCGCCGTTGTCTATGTGAGCCACCGGTTGGACGAGCTCTACCGAATCTGCGACCAAGTCACCGTGTTGCGCGACGGACGACTCGTCCTCACCGGCCCCCTAAGCGAGCTGCCCCGCAAACAGTTGGTGGCCACCATGTTGGGGCGCGAGTTGCTGGACCAGCACGCCCGATCGGCGGCAGCCGAGGAACCCTACGCGGTGCACCGCGGTGAGCCGGTGCTGGCGGCCACCGACCTGGAGCGACGTGGCCTGCTGCACGGTGTCAGCTTGGACATTCACGCCGGGGAGGTCGTCGGTCTGGGCGGATTACTCGGAGCCGGCCGCAGTGAGACGGCGAAGGCCATCCTGGGTGCACAGATCCTTGACTCGGGCACAGTGACCGTCGACGGCCAGAAGGTGCGGACCGGTTCGCCAGCCCGCATGATCGACGCCGGGGTGGTGCTGCTGCCAGAGGACCGGAAGGCTGACGGGATCCTGCCCAACCTCTCGATCCGGGACAACGTCGTCCTAGCGGCGCTCCCGCGGCTCTCCCGCAACGGGATCTTCTCCGACAGCGCCGCGAACAAGTTGGTTGACACCTTCATGAAGCGGCTGCGGATCAAGGCTTTCGGCCCGGCACAGAAGGTTGGCACCCTCTCGGGCGGGAATCAGCAGAAGGTGCTGCTCGCGCGGTGGCTGTGTCTGGAACCGAAGATCTTGATGCTCGATGAGCCCACCCGCGGTATCGACGTCGGGGCCAAGGCCGAGGTCCGCGCCCTGATCGACGAACTCGCCGAGCAAGGACTCGGTGTGCTGCTGATCTCGTCCGAGACGGAGGAACTGATCGACGGTTCGCACCGGATCCTGGTGCTGCGTGACGGCGCGATCGGCGATGAGCTGTCCGGCGATCGACTCACCGAAGCAAATTTTGTGCAGGCCATCGCCGGCACCGGATATGAAGGTCAAGGAGGGGAGGGAAATGTCTGACACCACTGCGCCGCCCACACGGACGCTCGATCGGACCAAGGCCCTTGACTACCTCCGGGAGAACGGCGTGTATTTCGCGCTGGGCCTGCTGGTGCTCTACAACGCAATCTTCACCAAGTACTGGATGACGCCGGCCAACCTCAAGCTCCAGCTCGTACTGGTTGCCCCCATCCTGATCGTGGCCCTGGGTATGGCTCTGGTAATCGGCACCGAGGGAATCGACCTCTCGGTCGGCGCGACCATGGCGATCTCCGCCTCGGTGATCGGGCAATCGCTCGATGCCGGCCTGTCCACCTGGCTGATCATTCCGCTGGTGCTGAGCACGGGAATGGTGGTCGGGTCCATCGCCGGCACCTTGGTCGCCTTCTTCGAGGTACAGCCCATCGTGGCCACCTTGGCCATCCTGGTCGCCGGGCGTGGGGTGGCCGTACTGATGCAGGCGGCGACGCTGAGCGTGTCCGATCCGACCTTGCTGAAATTCGGATCCGGTTCATGGCTGGGAATCCAGGCCCCGTTCTACGACGCCCTGATCCCGGTCGTCATCATCGCACTTGTGGTGCGGCGCACCATCTTCGGCCGTCGGATCGTCGCCATTGGCGACAACGTCCGCGCCTCGTACCTGTCCGGGATCCCGGTCCGCCGCACTCTCCTGACCGTCTACATCGCCAGTGGCGCGCTCGCAGCATGGGCCGGACTGGTCGTCACCACCTTCACCTCCACCAACGACCCCAGCGCCATCGGTCTCGGGTACGAGTTGTACGCGATCACCTCAGTGGTGGTGGGCGGGACGGCTCTCACCGGCGGACGCGTCCGCATCATCGGCACCGTCGCCGGGGCACTGGTCATGCAGGTTTTACGCAGTACCCTGGCTTTCCACAATTTCAGTGATGCCACCACCCAGATGGTCACTGCGGTCATCATCATCATCGCGGTGCTGGTCCAGCGCAAGCGAGCGCGTTCATGAGCGAGGACCCCCAAGGACTATCCCTCGACGCCCAGCGGGGCGCCGGAATCGAGGCCTCGCTCGGAGCGAGATCAAGAAAGGCTCAGTTGGCTCATCTCCTGCAGCGCGACGGCGTCGGTGCCATGGTGGCGTTGGTGCTGTTCGTCGTTGTCGCGTCGGTGCTGGTCAACTCGTTCGGCACAGTAAAGAACCTGCAGAACGTATTAATCACCGTCTCGTTCCCGGCGATCATCGCAATCGGAATGACGATGGTGATCGTCACCGGCGGAATCGACCTCTCGGTCGGTTCGGTTTATGCGCTGGCCGCGATCCTGTGCACCAAGGTGCTGGATGTCAATAAGGGCTACGGCAAAGGCACGATCCTGGCAATCGGGCTCGCGCTCGGAGCAGCTCTGCTAATCGGCTTGGTCCAAGGCCTGCTCATCGCCCGTGTTGGTCTGCCCCCGTTCATCGTGACCCTCGCCGGCCTGTACGGCATTCGCGGGCTCGTCTACTTTGTCAGCAACAACGGCAACGACGTCTTCTCGGCCCCTCGATCCGGAGCCTTCTTCAAGTTCGGTACCGGAACGCTCCTCACCCTCGGCTACCCCGTGCTGTTGGCGATAGCCCTGTATGCCGTGTGGCACGTGCTGCTCTCGCGCACATCTTTCGGCTTGACCGTTTATGCCTTGGGTGGCAGCGAGGATGCGTCGTCATTGATGGGGCTGAAAGTGCGTAGCACCAAGGTCTGGCTGTACGTGATGTCGGCCGGCCTCGCCGGCGTCGCCGGAATTCTCGCCGCAGCCTACAGCCAGTCCGGCACCCCGGATCTCGGTCGAGGTTACGAGTTGAACGCGATTGCCGCGGTGGTGATCGGAGGCACGCTGCTCACCGGCGGTGCGGGCTCGTTGATCGGCACCGCAGCCGGGGTGCTTTTGCTCGGAGCAGTGAGCAGTTACATCAATCTCGGAACCAGCCTGCCGCAGGCCGCGCAGGCCGTCGTCACCGGCGTGGTCGTCATCGTCGTCGTCATCGTCCAGCGCTATCTGAACCGCGCCCAACGTAGATAGCGGGTTTCGCGCAGCCCTGCCGGTCAGACCGCCCTGGAAGCTGGATTCAACCGATCGTTGCACCACCGGCTTCGTGGGTAACCGTGGGTTCTCGTTGACGGAGCGGGCGCCTAGATCAGCGAGCGAGAACGATGGTTTCAAGAGTGGGGCTGCTGCACGAACTGGTGACAGTCCGGTTATGCCGCGTGTGCGGCAGTGTTGGTCATGATCGTCTCCCATCCGATGGGGGTCAATCGGCCGAGCGCTGCTTGCCGTCGCCGGCGGTGGTAGGTGCGTTCGATCCAGGTGACGATGGCGATGCGCAGCTCGTCGCGGGTGGTCCAGCGACGCCGGTCGAGCACGTTGCGTTGCAGCAGCGAGAAGAAGCTCTCCATCGCGGCGTTGTCGGCGGCGGAGCCGACCTGGCCCATCGAGCCGACCATCGCGTGGCGAGTCAGCGCACGCTGCATCTTTCTTGATCGAAATTGACTGCCGCGGTCGCTGTGAACCACGCAGCCGGCTGCCGTGGAGCCTTCGGCGGCGCGGCGGGCGACGGCGTTGTCCAGCGCGGTCACGGCCAGGCGGGACTTCATCCGCGAGTCGATGGTAGCCGCGAGGAAGCACGGCCCGAAGCTCGGGGTTCGAGCCTTCGACGAGCTTCATCGCGTCGTCGATCGCCTTGCCGAGGTTTTCGCCCTCCGGTAGGTCAACCAGGTGCGACAGCCGGGCGCCGTCCGACACGAATAGCACCGAGTTGGCCTTGTAATCATCCGCGGTGACCGGACGCCGGGCGGTGGCCTTCGCCTCCATCTTGGGACGCACCTGATCGAAACGGTGCTCGGCATAGGCAAGGAAGATCAGCCCAAGTACGGGTCCGCGGTATTCGGCGGGCGACAGTGTCGAGTTCGCCCGTAGCTCATCGGCGGCGGCCCACAGGGTGCGGCGCACCCGCGCCAGATCGCCCGTTTTCACTCGTCACGTCCGCGTTTGATCACCGCGTGAGGTTATCGCCTCGGCGCACCAGCTCGGGCAGGGTGATGCGGTCGGTCACGTGTTGTCCTTATCGTCGTGCGCATCATGCCCGTGGCGCCCGACGAAACCGGACGGATCGAGCGGAACGTGATAGCGAAGTGCATCGCGGCGAGGTTCATGCGCGCTGCCTGCGGCACCCGCACGTAGCACGCCGTGCGTAGACACCCTGCACCCGACACATCCTCGACCGCTGAGCGATAGCCAGCTAGCTCTCGCTGACCCGTCGAAGTGCAGCGCAAGCCATGACAGTCCGCAAGCCATGGGGGGGCGCTAAGCATGGGGGGCGCTAAGCGGACGCCTGTGTCCAGGAATCGGTGCGGCCCCCGCGTGTAGGAATCGGTGGCCGTTGTCCCACCGTTGTCCCACCGTTGTCCCGTGACACCTGGTGCTAGATGGTGACGGTTGGGCAGTCCAGGGCAGGAATCCCCTTACACAGCAGGGAAATCCGGTGACAGCTGGGTATGGCTGGTGACCCGTTTAGCGGACTGTTAATCGGAGGGTTACTGGTTCGAGCCCAGTCGGGGGAGCCCGGAAACACTGGGCTAGAGGCACCTCGTGGAGGCAGCGGGGGAGGCTTGCTCTCACGGCGCTCTCACGGCAGGCCGAAAAGCGCCCGGTCAGAGCCCGCCAGACAGGGCGCGCGCGAGGATCGCGCCACCCTCGGTGAGGGAGTGATCCGAGGCGACGACGTACACGCTCATGGTGAACGCCGCGCTGCTGTTGCTGGCAGGTGACCCAGCGTTGCCGGTCCAGCACGTGCTCTTGCAGCAAGGC
>JBDUDR010000121.1:0-9118 GCA_040002845.1 Nocardioidaceae bacterium | reverse complement strand
TTGCTTGCAGTCGCGCGCCCGCTCCATTGAGGTCATCACCACCGCGCCGCCCGCGTCGGTGACGAGGCAGCAGTCGAGCAGCGTGAAGGGATAGGTGATCGGGCGGGCGTTCAGCACATCCTCGATCGTGATCGGATCGCGCGGAATAAGTGTCGGATCGCGGTCAGGGCGGGGGTGAGTCGGAGCTACCCGAGTGAGCGGCGCGGGCCAGCGCAGGTCCGAGGTCACCGAGGCCCGTCACGGACACCCCCTCCAGTCCGAGCCACCCGGCCAGCACCCACAGTTCTCGGGCCAGCTCCTCGGCCGTGTCCGCAGGAGCGCTCGGCTCGGCGTGGGCAGACTGGACTCTGAGCTGCCCGTCCTGCCGGTCCGCCTTGAGGTCGACCCGAGCGACCAGCTGGTCGCCCAGCAGGAACGGTAGTACGTAGTATCCGTGCACCCGTTTGGCCGGCGGAACGTAGATCTCGATGCGGTACCGAAATCCGAACAGCTCTTCCGTCCTGGTTCGTTCGAAGACCAGCGAGTCGAACGGGCTGATCAGTGAGCGGGCGCGCACCGATCGTGGGATGCGGGCTTGCGGGTGCAGGTAGGCCTGCCGGTGCCAGCCTCTGATGCGCACGGGCAGCAGCTCTCCGGCCTCGACCAGATCCCGGATGGCGGTCTTGGACTCCTCCGGTCCAAGCCGGAAGTAGTCGCGCAGGCATTGCTCGGTGCCGATTCCGTGCGCCTTTGCAGCCACCATGATGAGCTGCCGGTGGGCCTCCGCGTCGTCAAGGGTCGGCGCCCGAACCACCGCCGGCGGCAGCACGCGATCCGGCAGGTCGAAGACCCGCTCGAAGGCCGAGTTGCGCTTGACAGACGTGACCTCGCCGCAGAAGAAGAGCCACTCCAGCGCGGTCTTGACCTCCGACCAGTTCCAGCCCCATCCCTCCCGGCGACGCGGCACGTCGGACTGGATCTCCCGGGACGTCAATGGTCCCTTGCTTGAAACCTCCTCCAGCACCCAGCTGACCAGCTCGGGACGGTCCCTGGCCAGCCGCCGCATGCCCCCCCATGCATGGTGCTGAGCGCGGGCCATCCGAAACCGCAGTGCCGGGTGCAGGTCGACGCGCACCAGCGACGCCTCGTGCGCCCAGTACTCGAACATCCGGCGCGGGGCTCTCCCATAAGCGCGGTCGAGCAGACTGGTTGAGTACGGCCCAAGCCGACTGAACAGCGGCATGTAATGCGCACGGGTCAACACATTGACCGAGTCGATCTGGAACAGCGCCACCCGGTCGAGCACCCTGGCCAGCGCGCGAGCATCGGGCACCGATGGTCGCCGGTCACAGAAACCCTGCGCCGCCAATGCGATCCGCCGAGCCTTGGTCTTCGTGAGCTGCTCGATCGGCGCAGGGGTCACGGAATATCCAGCAGCTTCTCCCGTACGGCGTACATCACGGCTTCCATGCGCGAGTGCAGCTGCAGCTTCTCCAGGATGTTGCGGACGTGGTTCTTCACCGTGTTGTCGCTGATGAACAGCTCCTTGGCAATCTCGCGGTTGCTGCTGCCGCGCGCCACCAGCCGCAGCACCTGCAGCTCGCGGTCGGTCAACCGCGGGGCGCCGACTTGTGACTTCGAGTCCTGCATCGACATATGTTTGAACTCGGTGAGCAACTTGGTCGCCATGGCGGGGCTGATGAGTGAGTGACCGTCCGCGACCACCCGGATCGCCTGGGCGACCTCATCCGTCGATGCGTCCTTGAGCAGGTAGCCGGAGGCGCCGCTGCGGATCGCGTCGTAGAGATCGGTCTGGTCCTCGCTGTTGGTCAGCATGATGATGTGGGCAGACGGGGCCGCGTCCTTGATGCTCGCGCAAGCCTCGATGCCCGTCCGCTTGGGCATCTTCACATCCAGCAGGACGACGTCGGGCACCGTGGCGCCGGCCACCTCTGCGGCGGTGACGCCGTCGGCTGCCTCACCCACGACCTCGATGTCGTCTTCGGCGGAGATGACCATGACCAGGCCACGGCGGAAGAGCTCCTGGTCGTCGACCACGAGAACCCGTACCGGCTCACGACCGTCCCGGCCACCTGTCCCATTCTGTTCTGCACCCACGGACGGGATCATGACACGATCCCGCGACGGCCGCGAGTCGTCACACGGACAGCCGGATCACGCCGTAGTCGTATCCGCGGCGTCGATAGACCACGCTGGGCTGGTTGCTGTCGTCGTCAACGAACAGGTAGAAGTCGTGCCCGACCAGCTCCATCTCGTACAACGCTTGCTCCAAGGTCATCGGGTCCGCGTGATGAGTTTTCTCGCGAACGACCAGCGGACCGTCACCGTCTACCGCCACCGGACCGGCGGCGCCTTCCTCGGTTGCCGCGTCACCGAGGTCCCCATCCGCCGGGGAGTCACCGTTGCTCACAACCCCGGCGAGGGCATGGGCGAGCGACATCGGTCCGCGTGATCCGCGGTGCACGCGACGACGGTCCGCGGCCTTGCGGGCTTGAGCGCGCAGGCGGTCCAGTGCCAGGTCCAGCGCGGACATCTTGTCCTCCGCTGCAGCCTCGGCCCGCACGACAGGGCCCTTGCTGAGCAGGGTCAGCTCCACCCGAAAGGAACGATCGGACAGCCGGGGGTTGCGTTCCTTGTCGAGCACGACGTCTATGCGGATGATGCGATCGTCGTACTTCTCCAACCGGGACAGCTTGTCCTCGACGTGATCGCGGAATCGCTCTGTCACATCGCAGTGTCGCCCCTTGACCACGATCTCCACGAGCACCTCCGTCATCTCGGCTCTGTCGAGCAGCTCCGGATCTGGACAGCTGCCTGGTTCAGACGCTAGCCGGGTTTGGCCGCCGGTGGTAGCCGGTCGGGCCATCGGGAGCGAAGGCCGGGGAGACGGCGCTCGGTGGCGGCCACAGCTGCCGTTGCGAGCACCAGCGCACCGACTGCGCGGAGCGCTCGGGCCGCTTCCGCGGCAGTCGCGCCGGTCGTCACGACATCGTCAACCACGATGCATGCACGGTCTCGCACCAGCCGAGCTCCGGTAGGCGTTGCGGCGTACGCGCCGCAAAGATTGGTGACCCGCTGTCGGGCATCGAGGCCGGCCTGGTCGTCAACCGAGCCGACGATGGTCAAGGCGGGTACGACCGTGACGCGGATGCCGGTCCTGCGCAGCTCCGAGGCCGCTGCCCGGGACATGCGCAGCACCGCGTCGTGTCCACGAGACCGCACGACATCGGGCCGCGAGGGCGTACTGACCAAGAGCAGCGAGCTCATCGCCAGCTCGGCCAGCGCCCCGTGCACGTCGCGGATCGAGGCACGTACCGCCTGGGCTACTGCACCTCCCAGTGACCGCACCAGCCCGAAACGACGACGCTCCTTGTACGAGAGCACGAGCTCACGCACCGGGCCTTCGTACGCGGAGGACGCATACGGTGGGGCCAGACCCGCCGGTGCCGGGACCGGCCAGCGCAGCCGGGCGTCACGGCGCAAGAGCAAGGCGCAATGCGAGCACAGCTCGCGACCCGGGCTACCGCAGCCCGCACAAGCACCGCCGAGAAACAGGTCGCAACCCGCATCCACGACTTCCCTGATCCGCACCACAGCAGCCTGCCCGTGACGGCGGGACGGCTGCTAGTCCGCACTTCCACAGCTGTGGAGAACCGCGCCAGTTGAGCTCAGCCGGGATAGGTGGGTTTCCACACCCGTTCCCGGACCGGGATCTGCCCCCAGCGCAGATCGGATCTCCGCAGCCACAGGGCACCGGAGGCACTGCCCACCACCAGCGGCACCTCCGGGTTGGGCGAGCTCGTGATCACCCGCGCGCCGATGTTCGGAAGACCGGTGGAAGGGACGATCTCGGAACCGTCGATGGACACGATGTACGGGAGCAACCCCCGCGCCTCGGAGCCGGCGAGGACCGACAGCGCGGCCGGTGCGACCCAACCGACGTCAACGACGTGGGCCAGGCGCTGATAGGGGTTCTGCAGGGTATATGCGCGGTCGACGCGGATCACCGAGCCGTTCGGCTGCCGCACGATTCGCGCGACCACGACCGATGACCTGGCGCCTGTTCCGACAACCACAGCCAGTCTGGTGCCGTCTCGCGAAACTCTGAACGCGCGCACGTCCTGGCCGGTCACCCGGGGAACCCCATAGTGGTGCGCCACCAGGTCTGGTCCGACGACGATCAGTCTCGCTCCCGAGGGGGCGTCGTCGATGAGCCACAGTCGTCCACTCTCGTCCCAGGCGGGGCGGATCAGGTTGCGGCCTCCCGTGTACCAGACCGTCGAGGCTGCGGGATTCTGCTCAGACGACGGCAGCAGGGGCGCCACCCGCACGGTATGCCGGTCGCCGCTGACCACCGCCGCCTGCAGCGCGCTGGAGTCCACCGCAAGACTCGATGCGTCGAGTCCCTGCTTGCCGAAGGCACCGCTCACCGGCGCGACCGTGTTGGCGCTGACCTTGACCATCCGGCCCTGGTTGATGCCGTAGATCTGCCGCGCCGCGCTCAGCCCGGCCGGGTCGAACGCGGATAGCTCGTTGATCCCCACCGGCCGGGTTAGCCCCGACACTGCGAACGGCTGACCGCCGGTCGTGAGCTCGACCCTCGTGATGCCGGGCACCTGCCCCAGTGTCCACAGGAACTGGGCCAGCAGCTCCACCCGCTCATCAGGCCCAAGATCTTGCACCGAGTCGCTCAGCGACACCTGCGCCGTACCAGAGGCGGAGACCGGGACGGACAGGTCGACGGTGGTGCCGGCCGGGACCAGATCACTCACCGCGCCGACGAGCCACGGGCTCGGACCGGCCAGCAGCCCTTGTGCGAGCAGGGTGGCCACCTGCGGCCCGATGGGGACATAAATCGGATCCGGGACCAGGGTGGTCCCCTTCTCGTCCGGGAAGTACAGCGAGTACGGCACGTAGTAGCGCTCGAAGTAGTCCTGGGAGATGAGCAGCGCCTGAGGCGGGTTCGTGATGCGCCACTCGCCGTCCTCACGCACCAACGAGAAGGTGCGGTCGAAAGAGCGCCCCTGGTACGGCGCGGACCTCCAGGTCCCCCTGGCACTGAGGGAGCCGGACTGCGTCGCATCCACGATCACGGAGCCGGACTCTCCAGCTCCTAGCGAGTGCGCCTCCAGCACCAGCGTGTGATTTTCGGGTTCCCAGGTCGCGGCCGCCTGGTTGGTCAAGAACAGCCGAGCGACGTCCAGATTTTGCGGATAGCCGGCCATGGAGCGGAAAAAACCCTCCACGACCTGTTCCGGGGCGGCACCAACCAGTGGGCGGCCCGGAGCGTTGAGCGGGGGCTCGACGTCCTGGTTCTCAGCCAGTGCACCCCCCGCATGCACCGCGCCGCTGTGCGGGATGCTGACGCACGCCGTCGTCACGACTGCCATCAAGACGGACATCATCAGGAGCCGCGAGCGCCCGCCGAGGGGGGTCATGTTGGCGCCACCGGTGAGTCCGTGTCCAGGCGCTCGTACGCCGAGCCGACCTTGACCGCGGCTTCGCCCGGCCGCAGTGGTAGGGGAGACCGGCGCAACGCCTCGCCAGCACGCACCGGCAACGTAAGGCGGAAGACCGACCCGTGCCCGGGCTCCCCCCAGGCCTGTAGCCACCCGCCGTGCAGGTTTGCGTCCTCGGCCGCGATCGCCAACCCCAACCCGGTTCCTCCCGAGGTGCGCGCTCGGGCCGGGTCGGCGCGCCAGAACCGGTTGAACACCATGGCCGCCTGTCCCGGCCGCAGCCCCACGCCGTGATCGCGCACGCTGAGGGCCACCGACCAGCGGTCACGACCCACGCGTAGGACGACCTCACGGCCCTCGCTGTGCTCGATGGCGTTCGCGACCAGGTTGCGGACGATCCGCTCTATCCGCCGGGGGTCCGCCGACGCCGTGCAGGGGTGGCGCGGCTCGTCGATCACCACCTTCGTGCCGTACCTGTCGGCGACCGGCTGGAGAGCGTCGACCACACTGTGGGCGATCAGGCGCAGGTCCACATCATCGAGCTCGAGAACCACCGCCCCAGCGTCGAAGCGGCTGATCTCGAGCAGGTCCGTGAGCAGTGACTCGAAGCGGTCCAGCTCAGCCTGGAGCAACTCAGCCGACCGCGCGGTCGAGCCCTCGAAGCCCTCGCGAGCCTCGTGCAGGACGTCAGCGGCCATGCGTACGGTCGTCAGCGGCGTACGCAGCTCATGGGAGACGTCGGAGACGAATCGGCGCTGGACCCGTGACAAGTCCTCCAAGCGCCGGATCTGGCGCTGCAGGTTGGTGGCCATCTGGTTGAACGACGTCCCGAGCCGCGCTATGTCGTCGTCACCCCGCACCTGCATGCGCTCCTCGAGGCGGCCGGCAGCCAGCCGCTCGGCGATGCGGCGGGCCAATCGAACGGGCGTGACCACCTGGCGGGTAACCAGGAGCGCGATGGCGCCCAAGAGCAGCACCAGCAATGTTCCAGCAGTGATCATCGCCCGGGTGACCAGACCGAGAGTCTGCTGCTGCTCGGTCAGCGGGAAGACGTAGTAGAGCGCGTAGGTGCCGGCCGCCGACGGCAGCTGGACCTGCGCGCCGACCGCGAGTCCTGGCACGTCTCGCTGAGCCGGCCGCTCGTTGGTGACGAAGGAGGTGTACTCCCACCAAACGCCTGGCTCGGCCTCCACCCGCTCACGCAGCGACTGGGGAACGCTGACCGGGTCGACCCCGTTGGTGTTCTGGGTGCTACGCGACCGCAGTCCGACATCCGGCCCGACCGGGCCCGTCACCACGAGCTCGAAAAGACGCGACGCCCCGGCTCGACCCGACAGGTTGTCGAAGAGCTGCCCGATTGTCGCGTCGGGATCGAACTGACCGGTGCTCGCAGAGGCGGTGAGCTGGGCCTGGGCGCTCTGGATGCCGGCCGCGGCCTCGGACACAGAGGCCGTCTGTTTGCCGGCCAGCAGCCCGCTGGCCACCTGGCGCTGCAGGATCCAGCCGACGAGGGCCACCACGATGGCGGACAGGACCAGGGTCGAGATCACGACCCGGGCCTGGATCGAGCGCCGCCACAGCGAGGTCGCCGAACCCAGCGGACTGCCGAACAGAGCGATCAGACCTCGTGGGGGCGAAGTCTGGCTGCGAGGCACATCGGCGGTGCTGGTCAGGTCCCACCTGCCTTGTAGCCGACGCCTCGCACGGTCAGCACGATCTCGGGACGTTCGGGATCGTGCTCCACCTTCGAGCGCAGGCGTTGAACATGCACGTTGACCAGCCGGGTGTCGGCAGCGTGCCGGTATCCCCAGACCTGCTCGAGCAGCACCTCGCGGGTGAACACCTGGAACGGTTTGCGTGCGAGGCATACCAGCAGGTCGAACTCGAGCGGGGTAAGCGCGATGGTTCGACCGTCCCGCTTGACCACGTGCCCGGCCACATCGACGGAGACGTCACCGATCTCCAACGTCTCCGGCGCCTGGTCATCGAACGTACGCAACCTGGCCCGGATCCGGGCGATCAGCTCCTTGGGTTTGAAGGGCTTGATGACGTAGTCATCGGCTCCCGACTCCAACCCGACGACAACGTCGATGGTGTCGTTCTTCGCTGTGAGCATCACGATCGGGACGCCCGACTCGGCCCGGATCTCGCGGCACACGTCGATCCCGTCCTTGCCAGGGAGCATCAGGTCGAGCAGCACGATATCGGGGCGAAACTCGCGAAACATGCTCAGCGCTTGTTCGCCCGACCCGCAGATCAGGGGCTCGAAGCCTTCGTTGCGCAAAACGATCGTGAGCATCTCCGCCAACGACGCGTCGTCGTCGACGACGAGAATCCGGCCCTTGGTCCCTCGAGTGTTCTGTTCCACCTGGCTCCCCTGTCAGCTCCGTAGAAGTGGTCCGGCAAGAGTCGGGTCAGTAGCGGTAGTAGTCGGACTTGAAGGGTCCCTGCACCGGGACGCCCAGGTAGGCGGCCTGCGCCTCGGTGAGCTCCGTGAGGCCGACACCCAACGAGGCGAGGTGGAGCCTGGCCACTTCCTCGTCCAGCTGCTTGGGCAGGGTGTAGACGCCGTTCGGGTAGTCGCCGGTCTTGGTGAAGAGCTCGATCTGCGCGAGCACCTGGTTGGTGAACGAGTTGCTCATCACGAAGGATGGATGACCGGTCGCATTGCCCAGGTTGAGCAGCCGGCCTTCCGACAACACGATGACGCTGTGACCGTCGGGGAAGGTCCACAAGTCGACCTGCGGCTTGACGGTCTTGCGAACGATTCCTGGGGTGGCTTCGAGGCCCGCCATGTCGATCTCGTTGTCGAAGTGCCCGATGTTGCCGAGCACCGCCTGATGCTTCATGCGCGCCATCTGCTCCGCGCTGACGACATCGAAGCACCCGGTCGCGGTGATGACGATGTCGGCCTGCTCGATGACATCGTCGAGAGTCGACACCTGATAGCCGTCCATGGCCGCCTGCAGAGCGCAGATCGGGTCGATCTCGGTCACCACCACTCGAGCACCCTGCCCGCGCAGGGACTCGGCACAACCCTTCCCCACGTCGCCGTAACCGCAGACCACCGCGACCTTTCCGCCGATGAGGACATCGGTGGCCCGGTTGATGCCGTCGATCAGAGAGTGTCGGCAGCCGTACTTGTTGTCGAACTTCGACTTGGTGACGGAGTCGTTGACGTTGATCGCCGGGAAGAGGAGCGAGCCCTCCTTGAAGCGGTCGTAGAGGCGGAGCACGCCGGTGGTGGTCTCCTCGGAGACACCCTTGATCTCGTTGGCGATGTTGGTCCAGCGCGTCGAGCTGGTCTCGAGCGAGCGAGCCAGGACGCGCAGCACCTCCTTGAACTCCTCGTTCTCGGTGGAGTCCTGGCCGGGAACCTTGCCGGCCTTCTCGAACTCGACACCGAGGTGCACGAGCATCGTGATGTCGCCACCGTCGTCGAGCAGCATGTTGGGGCCGACCACGTTGCCGTCGGCGTCCTTGAAGTCGAAGACCTTCTCGGCCTCGTCCCAGTACTCCGCCAGGCTCTCGCCCTTCCACGCGAAGACGGGGGTGCCCTTCGGGTCCTCGGCAGTGCCACCGGTCTCGGGGCGGCCGACGACGACCGCGGCAGCGGCGTGGTCCTGGGTCGAGAAGATGTTGCAGGTGGCCCAGCGGAC
>JBDUDR010000120.1:0-9149 GCA_040002845.1 Nocardioidaceae bacterium | reverse complement strand
GCGGATCGCCGATCAATGAGCCGGCCAGGTCGAGGCGACGCTTCATGCCGCCCGAGTAGGTCTTGGCCACCCGGTCGCCGTCATCGGCGAGCTCGAACATCTCGAGCAGGTCATCGGCGCGATTGCGAGACTCCTGGCTACTCAGGCCGTACAGCTTCCCGAACATCCAGAGGTTCTCGCGGCCGGTCAGGTTCTCGTCCACCGCGGAGTACTGGCCCGACAGGCCGATCAAACGGCGCACGAGGCCTGCCTCATGGGTCACGTCGTGGCCGAGGACGCGGACCTCTCCCGCGTCGGGAGGCAGCAGTGTCGTGAACACACGGACGGCCGTCGTCTTGCCCGCACCGTTGGGTCCGAGTAGCCCGAGAACGGTGCCTTCAGGGACGGTCAGGTCGAACCCGTCCAGCGCGCAGACCTGCTTCTTGCCCGACCCGAACGTCTTGCGCAGACCCTGCGCAACAATGGCATTCATCTGTGGATGGCCTCTCACCAGTCGTTGTGAACGTCGTTGTTGAACGTCATTTGTGGAAGTAGCGATCCAGCCTGACCGTCGGCACCGACAAACCCAGACAACGGTGCCTACGAGCCGACTGCCCCCAGGAGTTCCTCGGCCTCATCGACGCTGATCTCCCCGGCAGCCAGCCGAGCCAGCACCTGATCGCGGCCGCGTGCGCCAGCGTCGTCCGTCGGTGGCTGCTCGACCACATCTGCCGAGTCCTCGGCGATCCCGACCTTGGCCAGCAGGTCGGCAAACCGTTGCCGGGCCGTCGGGTAGCTGACCCCGAGGTGCTTCTCGACCTTGCGCATGTTGCCCCGTGACGCGAGGAAGACCGAGAGGACGTCCCGCTCCTCCTGGCTGAGACCGCAGAACGCACACGCCGCGAACAGCCCGGACAACTCGGTGCCGCAACCGGGACAGCCAAGTCGCGTCACCGACAGCAGGTCACCGCAGACCGGACAGTCACGTGGTGGGCGGTGGATGTGTGGGGCCGGGGTCGCCGTGAACCCGATCCGCTGCATCAGCGCGCCCTGACCTGGACAGACCCCATCACGACCTCCAGATCGAGAAGCGCCGAACCGGCGCCCACCGTCACCTCTTCCGCGCTGCCTTGATGTTGTGAACCGTGCCAGACAACCTTGCCGAGCTGAGCGTCAGTCCGCACACGCACGTCCGCTCGATCACCCAGCCGTACGTCAAGAGAACCGGACTCGACTCGCAACCGCGACTTCCCCGTGGTGGGTGACATGTCCACTCTCGCCGAGCCCGCCTGAACCAGGAGATCCAGCGGCCCATCGGCGTCCACCAGCTTGGCTGATCCCGCGGTTACCCGGACCTGAGACAGGTGGGGAACCCGCTCGACCGTCAGCCCTCCCGCAGTGACCTCGATCTCGACCTCCAGGCTGGGGTTGACTCTCACGGCGAGCTCGCGGCGAAGACCGAGCAGGGTGTCGCGGATGTCTTCCAACGAACGTGAACGCATCAGAGTGAACCCGTCGACCGACGCGCCCAGCTCGCCCTCGCTGTTGACCGACACAGTGTCGCCGTCGCGGCGTACGACGTGTGGACCGTCTACCGACACCGTTGTCACTGACGGCTCGCCGATGACCTTGACCCGACGACCGACCGCCCGGATCACCACTCGCCGCGCCGATGACATGGCCGGCTCCTTACCAGGCGTGCGGTTGGCCGCGCGGCTCTCGGTCGATTCGGTTGGGGGGCGACTCCCCGGCTGGTCGCTTACGCCAGCCCAGACGTCACCGGCCGAAGAGCCCGAAGCGGAACCAGCCGCTGGGTCGGCCGCGGCCGCTGCCGAGACCTCGGGTGAGCCGCCAGGCATGTCCGCGAGCAACTCACCAGCGCGGGCCGGTGACACGCGTCCAGCCGCGACGTCGTCCAGCAGCTCTCGCAGGCGGGTGTTGGCATCCGGTTGCGTCGAGGGCTCGGGCGCCGGCCTGGCGCCGCCCTCCGGTGGGGATTCTGAAGTCATGGTCCCCATTTCACGCCAACCCTCACAGAATTTGCAAGGAAACACTTGTGTTCTGTAAAGAAGTGCTAGGAGAACGTCAAGGGATATCCCGCCTGATGCAGCTTGTCGAGCACCGTGTCGGCGTGGGTCGCTCCTCGAGTCTCGACCTGCAGCGCCACCTCGACCTCGTCCAGATGCAGCTGCGCGGACGTCCGTGCGTGGACGACGTCGAGCACGTTCGCCTGGGCTTGGCCCAGCTCTGTGAGCAGTTGCGCGAGGGCGCCGGGGCGATCCGGGATCCTGACGCTGAACGACAGGAACCGGCCGGCCGCCGACAGGCCGTGCCGGATGACTCGCATCAGCAGCAGGGGGTCGATATTGCCGCCCGAGAGCACGGCGACGACCGGGGGTTCGAAGGCCTGCGGCGCATCCAGGATGGCCGCAACCGCGGCAGCACCAGCGGGTTCGACGAGCACTTTGGCCCGCTCCAGAAGCAACAGCAGCGCCGTCGACAAGGACTCCTCCGAAACCGTGAGCACCTCGTCCACGCAGCGTTGAACCTGCGCAAACGGCACGCGGCCCGGCTTCCCGACCGCGATCCCATCGGCCATGGTGGCCATGTCATCGACAGCGAGCGGGCGGCCGGCAGCCAACGACGCCGGATATGCCGCAGCCGTCTCTGCTTGTACCGCGAAAACGGTGGCCTGCGGCCGCAGCGCCTTGATGGCTACGCCGATCCCCGCCACCAGGCCGCCGCCGCCAGCTGGCACGACCACCGTCTTGACGTCGGGACATTGGTCGACGATCTCCAGGCCCACTGTCCCCTGCCCCGCGACCACGTCCTCGTGATCGAACGGATGGATGAGCACCGCCCCGGTCTCTGCGCCGAACTCTTGAGCCGTCACGAGGGCTTCATCGATGCTCGTGCCGGCGAAGCGGACGTCGGCGCCGTACCCCCGGGTTGCGTTCTCTTTGGGGATCGGTGCCCCCTCCGGCATGAAAACGGTCGCCTTGATGCCGAGCAGCGATGCCGCCAGCGCGACGCCCTGCGCGTGGTTGCCGGCACTCGCCGCCACCACCCCGGCTGCCCGTTGCTCGGGCGACAGGCGGGAGACGCGTACGTAGGCTCCTCGGATCTTGAAGGAACCGGTCCGCTGGAGGTTCTCGCACTTGAGGCATGCGGGACCGCCGACCCGATCGGCCAGCCAGCGGGAGGTCTCCATCGGCGTCGGATCGATCACGCCGGCGAGCAGGTCGCGAGCCGCCACGACGTCGTCGAGGCTCACCTCGGGCACGGCCGGCTCGGGTTGGGTGGGCGGCGCCTGGGCGGCCATCGGCGGCTCTAGGACTCGTCTGCCGGCGAGCCGGCCGTCGTCAGGTACTTGACGATGGTGTTGAGCATCGCGGCCACCGGCACGGCCACCAAGGCCCCGACGATGCCGGCGGCGACCACGCCAGCGGCGACTACCAAGATGACCGCGAGCGGGTGCAGGCGCACCGCACGACCGAGCAGGAACGGCTGAAGCACGTGGGCCTCGAGCTGCTGCACCGCAATCACGCCGATGAGCATGGACAAGGCAACCAGCGGTCCGTGAGCGACCAGCGCGGCCAGCACAGCTACAGATCCCGACACGGTGGCGCCGACGACGGGAACGAACGAGCCCAGGAACACGAGCACCCCGATCGGCACCGCCAGCGGCACCTTCAGGATCAAGGCGACCAATGTGATCCCGACGGCGTTGACAAACGCGACCACGACAGTCGCCCGTACGAACGACGTCAGCGACACCCAGGCGGCGCGGCCCGCGCCGTCGACTTGCTCACGAGCCGCCCGCGGAAAAAGTCGCACGATCCAGGCCCAGATCTGCTCCCCCTGGTAGAGCAGGAAGTAGGTGGTGAACAGCACGATGAACAATCCGGCAAGGACATGGCCGAGCGTCGCGCCCACCGAAGCGAGTCGGCCGGCGAGGTTGGCATTGTCGGAGGTGATCCACGCCTGGGCCTTGGCGACCGCGTCGTCGAGGTCGGACTGGCTGATGTTGAGCGGGCCGTTGCGTAGCCAGTCTTGGATCTGTCCTATGCCGTCGCTCACCTGGGCTGCCAGGTCGTCGAAGCCGGTGGCCAGCTGCTGACCGACCAGCGCCAGCAGGCCGACGACGACAGCGACCACCGCAAGCAGCGAGAGCATCGCGGCCACTCCCCGCGGCATCCCCGTGGCCAGCACATCGGTAGCCGGAGCAACGAGCGCGCAGATCAGCACCGCGATCACGACGGGTACGAGCAGCAGCTCGAAGAACATGACTGTCCTCAGGATCACAGCCAAGGCCAGCACAATGACCAGGAACCGCCAGGACCAGGCCGACGCGACCTCCACGCCGTGAGGAATCTGCACCCGTTTGGGTGCGGCAACGGACTCGACCTGCGGCGTCGTCTTCCGGATGACTGGTGCCGTGGGCTTGTCGACGACGACGCCTTCGCCATCGTCAACTCCGATCTCCTCGCGGCGCGCGAGCGCGCGCAGCCGGTCAACGAACCCACTCCCGACAGCCACTGCCCAGCCTCACCCCTTCAGTAGGCCGCTCAGCAGAGCGTACGCAGCCTCCGGACGCTCTGCGGCCAACAGGCCCGCCGCGGCGAGCACGTAGTCGCCGTCGATCGCGATTCGGGCCCGCCGAGGGAGGAGCCAGCCTCCCCGGACGTCGTCCCCGCGCGACTCAGCCAGCACGCGCGTACCGAACTCGGAACCGTTGTGCCGGAGGACCCCTCCAGAGCCGACGAGAAGATCGACCTCGCGCAGGTCCTTGCCGTCACGCTCTACCAGGCGGCCGTCGGGGCCGAACCCGACCCGCTGGCGACCCGCATGGCGACGCAGCGCGAGACCCACGGCCACGGACGCGAGCCGGCCTTCGTCATCCCGCTCCCTCGTTGTCGAGGGCAGCCAGCCTGGATCGCGCCTGCGCTGGCGGGCCGGACGTGCGAGCTTCTCGGCGCCGGCGAGGGTGACCAGCCCGGCGTGCATCCCCGCGGTGACGGTCGACGGGGCACTCCAGCGCATGCCGAGGTCGCCCTCGACGGTCCGGCTGACCGGCACCGTCTCGACCACCCGGCGAGCCGAGCCAGCTTCGTCCGGATCGACCTCCACCACCGAGTGCACGTCTGTGGTGGCGCCCCCGATATCGACGACCGCGACATCGCCAGCGCCTGGCCGTTCGGCGTCGAGTCCCGTGGCCAGCAACTCGACCGCGGTCAGCACGATGTCGGGGGTTGCTCCGCGTACCATCGCGACGAAGTCCGTGCGGCTCGACAGGTGCTTCCCGCCGATCACGTGGCGCAGGAACATCTCCCGAATAGCTGCCCGGGCGGGCTCCGGCCGCAGGTCACCGATCTGCGGAACAACGTTGTCGGTCAGCACGAACGGCGTATGCACCGCCGCGAACAGGTCCCCTATCTCGGCCTGGGCATCCGCGTTGCCGGCCACCACGACCGGACGGCGCCAACCCGCCGCGGCCAGGGCTCGCGCACACTCCAGGAGCACGTCTGCGTTGCCCCCGTCAGTGCCTCCGACCAACAGCACCACATCGGGCGCGGTCCCGCGCAAGTCAGCCAGTCCGGCTGGATCCAGGCCACCCGAGCTGACGTGCACCACACGACCGCCACTGCTGAGCGCCACCCGACGACCCGCCTCGGCGGTGACCAGCTCCTCGTTGCCGACCACTCCGATGCGCAGCCCGCCCCCCGCCGACGAGCAGGCCAGCACGGGCGCCGTGCTCGCCGCCGCTTGCGTACGCGAAAGGCGCGCCTTGCAGGCTTCCCAACCGTCGAGAACGTCGGTGTCCAGCGTCGTGGTGTGACTCGCTTGGGACAGCAAGGACCCCTCATCCACATCGACGAGCGCGGCCTTGGTGAACGTCGAACCGAAGTCGACGCAGCACACCAGGTCAGTCACCGGCCGAGTGCCTGCTTCAGGTCGTCGAGGATGTCATCGATGGTCTCGAGACCAACAGACAGGCGAACCAGGTCGGCGGGAACCTCCAGCGGTGATCCCACGACGGACGCATGCGTCATGCGTCCGGGATGTTCGATCAAGGATTCCACGCCACCGAGAGACTCTGCGAGAGTGAACAGCCGAGCACGGTCGCACACCTCGAGGGCAGCCCCTTCGCCTGCATGTAGCCGGAACGACACCATGCCACCGAACCGCCGCATCTGCTTGACGGCCACGTCATGGCCGGGATGGCCGGGCAGTCCGGGGTACAGAACCGATGAGACTGCCGGGTGTCCGGTGAGAAACTCCGCCACCCGTTCGGCGTTGTCACTGTGTCGGTCCATGCGTACAGCCAGCGTCTTCAGGCCGCGCAGAACCAGCCAGGAGTCGAACGGGCTACCCACGGCGCCAATGGCGTTGTGGTGGTACGCCAGCCGTTCCGCGAGGTCGTCGTCGTCCAGCACCAACGCGCCCCCCACCACGTCCGAGTGTCCACCGCAGTACTTCGTGGTCGAGTGGACGACGACGTCGGCGCCGAGGCGCATCGGCTGCTGGAGGTACGGCGAGGCGAACGTGTTGTCCACCACGAGCAGGGCGCCGGCGTCGTGCGTGACTCCCGCCAGCGCCTCGATGTCGGCCACCGCCAACAGCGGGTTCGTCGGGGTCTCGACCCATACGACCGTCGTCCGACCGGGTCGGATCGCTGCCCGCACAGAGTCGATGTCGGGCACGTGCGCGGGTGAGTACTCCAAGCCCCACGGCCCCAGCACCTCCGCGAACAGCCGGTAGGTTCCGCCGTACGCATCGTCGGGGATCACCACATGGTCGCCGGGCCGGCAGATCGTACGGAGCAGCGTGTCCTCGGCTGCCATGCCGCTGGCGAACACCAGCCCGTGACGGGCGTGCTCGGTCGCGGCCAGGCATTCCTCGAGTGCGGTACGGGTCGGGTTGGCCGTCCGGGAGTACTCGTACCCGCCGCGAAGTCCCCCGACTCCGTCCTGCTGGTAGGTGCTCGTCGGGTGAATCGGCGGGGCCACCGCACCAGTGACCGGATCAGGGTCCTGGCCTGCATGGATGGCCAGAGTCTCGATGCCAAGCTCGTTCATGACCGAAAGGCTAGACGCTCGTGATCGCTGTGTGTTCACCTCCTCGTAAGACATCGCCGGAAGCAATGAGCCACGTCGGGCGTTGGAAAGAGCACACAGCGAGCGTCATGCCATCGCGAGGAGTCGTCGAAGTGCTGTTCAAACGCCACCACGAACTACCTAGCTCCGACCAGGCGCTGCCCGGCCGTGACACGCGGCCGTTTTCGGTCGGCGGTGTCCACGCCGTTCTGGGCACGCCGATCGAGGGCGCGATTCCTGACGGCTACCAGGAGGCAGTCTTCGGACTCGGTTGCTTCTGGGGCGAGGAGAAGACGCTCTGGCAGGTGCCGGGCGTGTGGACCACTTCCGTCGGCTATGCGGGTGGCATCACGCCCAACCCGAATTACGAAGAGGTTTGCAGCGGGCGCACAGGGCATGCCGAGGTGGTTCGGGTCGTGTTCGACCCGGCCGTGCTTTCGTACGCTCAACTGCTGAAGGTGTTCTGGGAGGCTCACGACCCGACCCAGGGGATGCGCCAAGGCAACGATGTCGGCTCCCAGTATCGATCGATCATCCTGGTCACTTCACCGGAGCAGCGTGAGGTGGCTGAACAGTCGCTGGTGGCGTACCAGAAGGTGTTGACGCAGGCGGGGTATGGCGAGATCACGACCGCGATCGTCGACCTCGGCGCCTACTGGCTTGCCGAGGATTACCACCAGCAGTACCTGCACAAGAACCCCTACGGCTACTGCCCGATCCACGCGACCGGCGTCCAGTACGCGGACGGTTAGTTGAGGACGGAGCTTCCGAGGTCGGCGATGCGGTGATACACTGATGCCATGCGCACCACCTTGCAGATTGATGAGGACGTCCTCGAGGAGGCGCGCCAGATCGCGGCCGCGGACAGACGCACTCTCGGAGCTGTCATATCCGAGCTGGCGCGGCGAGCGCTGCAGCCGGTCCAAGCCCGCGATGATGGAGGTTTCCCGGTCTTCGACGTCGATGCGAATGCGCCAGCCATCACCGCCGATGACGTGGCTCGTGCATTGGATGACGAGTGAGTCCTAGCAGACCGGCGCGATATGTCGCCCTGTTGGACGTGAACGTACTCATCGCGTTGGCGTGGCCGAACCATACTCACCATCGTCCCGCGCGCCGCTGGTTCGACGCCCATCATGCCGGCGGCTGGTCGACAACGCCCGTCACCGAGTGCGGATTCGTCAGGGTGTCCAGCAACCGGGCCGCAATCAAGACTTCGACCACCCCTGCCGTTGCCGTCGGGCTCCTCGAGCGGATGGCCGCCACGGCTGGCCACGAGTTCTGGCCGGATGACGTCGCGCTTGTAACTGGTGTGCCCAAGCGGGCGGCGCTGGTCGCATCCCATCGAGACGTCACGGATGCTCACCTGCTCGCACTTGCAGACCGCCACGGCGGACGACTCGTGACCTTCGACTCCCGTCTCAGCCGCTTGCTAGGCGACCGCAACGAGGACATTCTGCAGGTCTTGGATGGGCGGGACAGCTGACCCTGGCCCCATGTTGAGGAGTCCACACCCATGCGCAGCGCGGAGACTGACTATCAGGTGATCATCGCCGGTGCGGGCTTCGCGGGCATCGGGATGGCCATCCGGCTCAAGCAGTCAGGGATTCACGACTTCGTCGTACTCGAGAAGGAGTCGGACCTGGGCGGCACCTGGCGCGACAACACCTATCCAGGATGCGCGTGTGATGTGCCGTCGTACTTCTACTCATTCTCGTACGAGCAGAACCCCAGGTGGTCGCGGTTCTTCGCGCCGCAGGACGAGATCTGGGGCTACCTGCGTCACTGCGTCGAAAAGTACGACATCGGGCGGCACATCCGCTACCTGACCGAGATGACCGGAGCCCGCTACGCGGAATCGGCGGGCGCCTGGACGGTTGAGGTCAACGGAGCGGAGTCCCTGGCCTGCCGGGTGTTGATCACTGGGCTCGGCGCGCTGCACGTCCCCAGGATCCCGGCGTTGAAAGGTCTCGAGAACTTCAGCGGCACAGCATTCCACTCAGCCCACTGGGATCATGCCCACGATCTGACCGATGGACGGGTCGCCGTCGTCGGCACCGGCGCGAGCTCGGT
>JBDUDR010000119.1:0-9303 GCA_040002845.1 Nocardioidaceae bacterium | reverse complement strand
GTGCTGACCAAGCTCGCCCTACGCGACGAGCCGGTGGCGTTGATCGCGGCGGACCGACGCAATGGACGGCACGGGCAGGCTGCGGGTAGCGACGCGGGTCGAGGGTGACAGCGTCGTCGTCGAGATCGGCGACACCGGCCCGGGTATGCCGCCACATGTTGCGAGTCGCGCGTTCGAGGCCTTCTACACGACCAAGGACGTGGGAAAAGGCACCGGCCTCGGCCTCGACATCGCACGACGCATCGTCGTGGAGCGCCACGGTGGCACGATCACCATCGACTCCCGGCCGGGTGAAACCGTACTGCAAGTCCGCATCCCCGTCCGGCCCCCCGAGCCCGAGGAGCCAATGGCCGGCCGCCTTACTTGATCCCGGTAGAAGCGTGCCTTTGAAGGCTCCGTTCTGCGGGCCTGAGCGGGATGGTGACTCGAAGCCGGGTGTTTCTTCAGTCCGCGCGTTAGGTCGAGGTCGAGGTCGGGGTCTGACGTAACAGCGGTCAGGGTTCAATGTCCCCTACCGTCATACGCAAGATCGGAAGTCAAACAGAGCGTCTCCACCTCGAGACCGAGCGCCTCGCTCGAGAACAGCGGCATCACCTCCTAACCTGCGACTGCGCGCGCTGCCTGGAGCAGAGCAATTACGCGACCGGTGTGGGCGTGTCCGGCGGCGAGCATCGACTTGGCCTCGTTCTTGACCGGCGGAAGGCCGTCGACGCTGACGCTGAGCTCGCGCACAAGGTGATCTTGGCACACCGAGGAGGCGTTACCGGTGAGCGACAACGGCTGGCACCGGGTTGACCCTGTCGACGTGCCGGAGGAGGGGCAGGTGCGCAGCGTCGTCGTCGATGGCCGCAGCGAACGCGCTGACCCGCCGCGGCGGTGCGCTCGGCGCGCTGGAGAACCGTTGTCCACACCAGGGCGGGCCAGTCGGCGAGGGTTCGATCGAGAACGGCTGGTTGCGCGGCCGTGGTATGGCTACGACTAGGACCTCCTGAGTGGGCGCCCACCGGAAGGTTTCCCCGGCGCCGTCGCTGCGTACGACATCGACCACCGCGACGACCGGTCTACGTGCGACCGCCGAAGCACGTGTCGGTGACTCGCACAGTCGAACCTCGGCTTTGCCGAGGCGATGCACAAGGCCGAGGAGCGCGGTGAGCTCACCTATATCGGCATCCGGCACGAGGATGCAGCCGCGTTCACCGCCAGCGCGTACGGCATGCTGCCTGACCGCCGGCGGCCTGCTTCGCGATCGCAGGACCCGACTCCACCAACCTGCTCACCGGACTCTAGGACGCCAAGCCGGCCGTCTCACCGGTCATCGCCATCTCCGGCCAGGTCCCGTCCAACGAGCTGGGACGTGGCGTCGTTCAGGACGTCGACCTCCAGGCGGTCTTCCGCGACGTGGCCGTGACGACCACGACACTGCTCGGTGGGTACACGACGAGCCGTTGGCCGCTTTCCGCGGCTGGTCGGTGGGCGAGCCTGGGTAGGCGATCGACCGGCCTCTGACCAGCGTGGACCTAACCAGCCACCTTTCCGCCCGACGCCCTCCAGGACTCGAACCGTCGACTGTGCATACTGCTGGATACCCGAGGAGCATCCCAGCGGAGTGCTCATGAAGAGCTTCGAACAGCTACAGGCGCAGCTTGGGCATGCGTTGGCCCTGAACAAGCCGGGCGTGCGTGTCGACCATGTGCTGGTGGCGCTGCCCTCCTTCAGTCTCGCGGAGACGTTGCTGTCCCACTACGCATCCCGGCTTCCGGCCCTGGAGCACCGGTATCTGGTGAGCCACTTGATGCTGCACCGGATCCGATCCTGCGAGCTGGTGTTCCTGAGCTGCCAAACACCCGGTCAGGAGATTCTCGACTACTACACGTCGCTGGTGCCCACCCAACGCCGGGACGGCGTGCGCCCCCGCTTCCGGATGCTGGCCGTACCCGACGACACGCCTCGCTCCATCGCGGCCAAGCTCCTGGACCGGCCAGACCTGCTGGAGGCCGTGCGTACGTCGTTTGCCGGGCGGCCCGTGTTCATCGAACCGTGGAACGTGACCGACCTCGAGGTCGAGGTGGCGATGCGGCTGGGGGCACCGATGAACGGCACGGCACCGGCCCTGTGGCCACTTGGGTACAAGAGCGCCGGCCGGCGGCTGTTCACGCGTGCGGGCGTCCCCATCCCGCTCGGCCGCGAGGACGTCCGCACCGTCGGGGACGTCGTCGACGCCGTCACCGCCATCCGGGAAGCCACCCCCGCGGCACCCGGAGTCGTGATCAAGCATGACAACAGCGGCGCCGGCGACGGGAATGTTGTCATCGACCTGCGTCAAGTTCCGAGGCGGGCAGCCGCCGAAGAGCTCCGGGCGCGGGTGACGTCGCTGCCGGACTGGTACCTTCGTGATCTGCGCGCCGGCGGCGTGGTCGAAGAGCTGGTTGCGGGCGACTGGTTCGCCAGCCCGAGCGTGCAGCTGGAGGTCTCGCCGTACGGCGAGGTATCCGTACTGTCGACCCATGAGCAGGTGCTCGCCGGCGAGACCGGCCAGGTGTATGTCGGTTGCCGGTTCCCGGCTGATCCGGCCTACTCTGCTGACCTCGCCCGCTACGGCCGGGCCATCGGCGAGCAGCTCGCCAGCCATGGCGTCGTCGGGCGCTTGAGTGTCGACTTCGCCGCCGCCTGCGACCTGACCGGCGGGTGGCGGGTGTTCGCGCTTGAGGTCAACCTTCGCAAGGGTGGCACGACCCACCCGTACGCCGTCCTGCGCAACCTGGTTCCGGGTCGGTACGACGCCGAGCTGGGGCAATGGTTGGCGTCTGATGGCACCACACGCTCGTACTGCGCGACCGACAACCTGGTCGACCAGGCCTGGCTCGGACTGCCGCCAGCCTTCGTGATCAAGGCCGTAGCCGACCGCGGCCTGCAGTTCGACCACCGGACCGGGACAGGGGTAGTGCTGCACATGCTCTCGTGTCTTGCCATCGACGGCCGGTTCGGCCTCACTGCGATTGGGCGGACACCTGAGCAAGCGGCGGAACTCTACGAAGCCACCAAGTCTGCCGTGAACGGCGCCATAGAAGGGTCTGTGGATGTGGGTTGAGAGCCGTGAGATCGAGTGCACCCATGGTGGAGCTGAAGGGACGGTTTTCGAACCCCGACGTGCGGGAGGTGGTCGCGTCGGTTGGCCACCTCGCCGCAGGGATCAACAGCGACCACAGCCACACAGCAGCCCCGACGCAGGCACCGCGTCGTTGGCGGCTGGTTGATCGCCTTGGCGAGCAAGTCATCGGCGACTTGCTGCGCGACAGACATGCTGGCGCCACGCATCATGCGCTGGCCGAGCGCTACGGCATCAGCGTCAGTAGCGTGAAGCGAGTGATGCGGCGACACCGAGGCTAGTTCGCGTTCGCTTTTCCTACGCGTCGTCGTGGACTGACACGACCACCTGGTGCTCTGGCCTTTCGAACACCGGTGGCGTCGCTGCTGCCCGACGCCCGGACACCGCCGCCGGTCGCGCAGGGCGGTGATGTCCACGCAGCGTCACATCAGGCAGCCGAGGAGGTGCCACCGTTCTCACACGGTCGGCGGCATGAGCGATCATCTCTGGGTGAACGAAGCATCCGGAGCAGAGAATGAACCGATGCCGTCCGAGGCCAAGGACTTCGGGCCCTTCTTTCACGGCACGAAGGCTGACCTGCAGCCGGGGGACTTGCTGGAACCCGGCTATAGCTCGAATTTCGGCGAGCGAATGAGGGCGAACTACATCTACCTGACCGCAACCCTGGATGCGGCCACTTGGGGTGCAGAACTGGCGGTGGGCGAGGGACCCGGCAGGATCTACCGCGTGGAACCCACGGGCCCCTTTGAGGATGACCCCAACCTGACCGACAAGAGGTTCCAGGGCAACCCGACGAGGTCCTACCGCACTCGGGAGCCCCTGCGAGTAGTCGGCGAGGTCTTGGACTGGGAACCACATTCCCCTGAGGTGCTCCAGGACATGCGGGACCACCTTGAGGAGCTCAAGCGGCTTGGCATCGAGGCGATCAACGACTGAACGTGCGCAGCAAGCAGAGTCGGTCATGCTGCCCGCAGCCACGGATCGTCGGTCGCCTTGCACGGTCACGAGGCGTGACTGCCGCCGGGCTGTTTGGGGCTGCCCAGCACGGCGGCGTCCCGGCCTGGCGCCTAGCGCGGATCTCGACCAAGGGCCAGCGATCAGTGGCTCGCGCTGCTCGAGGCCGCGCGAGCTCTAGCCCACAGCAAGCGGTCACACAAGGGGCGGGCCGTCACGAAGGAGTAGAGCGGGCAGGGTTCGATGTCCCCTTAGGTCTGTGCTTAGCGATCGGAAGTCAAAAAGTGCTGTCTACCAGGTAGCACGGCCCGATTTGTGCCAAGGCTAATGCTGGTGGACCTAAGGGGACGGTTTTCGAACCCCGAAGTACGGGCGGTGGTGGCGCAGGCCACTCAGGCAATCGCGGGAGTCAAAGTCGACTGTGGTGACGAGGCTTCCGCTCCCTTGTCTGGTCCGTGCCAGAGGCTGATCGACCGGCTCGGCGAGCAGATCATCCAGTAGATGCTCCACGCCAGCCACTCGGGAGACGACGCGGCGGAGTCTGGCTGAGCGCTACGGCGGTCGGGGTGGCGACTAGGCCCCGGGCTGCATGGACCCGCTGCGTTGATCAGAGGTCGTTCAAATGACGGCGTGAGGGAACCTCAGGGACGATCGACTCCGATCCCTTCGGAGAGGTGGAATCAACATGAGCCGTGGCAACAAGGCCGGTGCCGTCGCGGGAGGTGGCGCCATCTACGGACTCGGTATCTTTGGCGCGCTCGTGTACTACTGGCAACAGGCTGACGCCTTCTGGGAGTACCTCTACGCGGTTTTCCAGGGCGTCTTCTGGCCGTCATACATGGTCTACGAGGCTTTCTCCGCACTCCGCGGATGAGCTTCGCCGTCTGGGAGTCGGCCGAAGGCGGATGGGGCGAAGTACGAGGCACGGCTACGAAGATCACCGATCGGAAGACGCCGTCTGCTTGTCCATGGCGTCGCCCGCATCGAGCCGGGTAGGGTCGCTGGGCGTTGACCCGTTCCGGACCGGCTGCTACGAATGTTTGACAGCCCGTCATTTGGAGCCCCTTATGGTCCAGCCATCGAGCGGGCGTCGCGGAATGCCGAAGCTGGGTACATGGAGGTCTGTGTCGGCCAGCTTGCGACGCCAAGTCCGCGAGGCGCTCTGGACCCCTCTCGTGGGCTGGCTTGTGGTGGTGGGCGTCGCCTGTTTCCTTTTCGCCTGGCTCCTCTTCGATCCTGATCAAGGGCATTTCCGCCGACAGGTTTCGGACTCCCTGCTTCAGCTAGCCGCGATCGGCGTTGTCGGTGGCGTGATTGCAGGCCTAGTGAAGCACGCGTTCGACAGATACAACGAGATCAGGGAGAAGCATGAGCATGACGTCAGAGAGCGCGAAGCGAAGGAGGGGGCGGATAGGGCCAAGCGGCTCGACTTCCTTGCCAGAATGCGCGGGATACACGCTGCGGTGGCGTACGCGCAGTGGCTGATCCGCGCCCACCGGACGCGACCCGCCGTCTACGACGAACAGATGCGCGAACTGATGCGGGCGACGAACCAGCTCTGGGAGATCGACGCTGACCTGGAGGCCGCCGAGCGGCTGTTTGAGCCACATGACGCGCTGATCCGAGAAGGCATCACCGGGATCATCGATTTCCTCGGCGACCTCACGGAGGAGTACGAACAGTCAGTTGATGACCTGTCCCCCGATGATGGCTCCGGGGACGAGCGACGGCCAAGGCTGGCCGCTTTTCTAGAGCGGCCCGAGGACCGAAAGCGGCGCCTTCCGATCGAGTACGAGACGGCGCTTGACGCCAGCAAGGGGGTGATGCGGGCCTCGATCTACAAGGACAAGCCGCCGGACGCTTGACGTCTCCCTCCCGGGCGCCGAACGGATCGAGTCAGCAACTCCCGTACAGCCCCGCGCCTCCAAGGCGGAGCCGGTGCGCGATGGGGGAATTGTCAGCGCCATGCCGCGCACTGCGGCCACTTCGCCCCCATCAATTGCTATATCACGTGCAGCCCGGTGCCGACGGCGAGGGCGAGTAGTCCCTCCCGCATGTTGGCGTCGATCTTGTCCGTCCTGTTTCGCGATGCTGCATCTGCACGGTCCCCTGCGCGATGTCCCGCCCGAGCCTCGCGATGCGACGCTCGGCATCCTGCTCGAGACCGTCGAGCGTGGACTGACGGTCGACTGGCGCCGGCGCGTCATCCTTGCCGTTGGCCCCCTACGTGATGCCGGGTGCAAAGCGTGACGCGAAGCGGCCCTGCGTCACGTGAGCGACCAGCGCGGCGCCGTCCGCGGCGACGGCGCCGAGTTTCGTGACCGCTGACGAGAACACCGGCGCGGGGGCTCCGAAGGATGCGCCCGGCAGTCGGCGTACCGCCCAGATCACACCCGGCGTAGTGCGATAGGTCAGCAGCGCGGCGCCCGGAACCCAGTCGAGCCTGGCGCCCAGGGCCCTTGCCGAGCTGGCCGCAACGCCGCGCACGACGATGCTCGGTCGGCCCCACTTCCCGGACGAGTCGGTGGAGACGGCGAGGACATTGCGGCGAGTGGCATTGTTAGCGCGACTGAACAACACGGTTGGCCCCTTCGGACTGAAGGCAACCTCGGGATCGGAGAGCCGGTCTTTGACGCCTGACTGCCGGGACCGAGCGAGCTCGACCACGGCCCCGACACTGCTGTCGGGATGGATGCGCTGCACGTCGATGACATCGGCAGTCCGGCTTGTGCAGCGCCACGCCAAGACTGCGGCTCCGGACCGCCCAGCGCCGATGTCGTAGCCGGCCAGCCGCCCGGCGGTCGGGCATAGCTGGTGGCGGATAAGCAGGGTCGGGTGTCCAGTGCTGCCGTCGACGTGGTTGACCCGGAATCTGCGGTCGGTGCCCGTGGCGTCCGGTGGGTAGGCGACGAAGTAAGTCCGCCCCTGGCCGAATGTCACGCGCGAAGAGCCGAACGCCTGCAGCGTCGTCGTCGACGTCCATCCGTCGGCAATCGGATCGGTATCGGCAGCCGCGAAGTGGTACGTCGTCGCGCCGTTGGCGGTCTCGGCGTAGGCGATGAGGTCACCGTCGAGGTCCGCTGCCACTTGGCCGTGCGCGTACTGTTGGAACACGTTTGTTGAGGCCACGCTGCCGTCCGGGAACCACACGGCGATCGCCTCGCCGTCGGGCGCCTCAATGCCGTAGTTGAAGTATGCCGACCCGTCCTCGCGTAGAGCGACGACATCGGGCCCGAAGGTGGTCATCAGTGCCGTCGGCGCGCTCCAATCGCCATCTACCGGTCTTCGTGACCCGTAGATAACGCCATTGGACTGCCAGACAGCGACGCCATTCCCGGCGGAGTCGACATCGATCGCCGCGTTGTATCCGGCCGCGGCACTCGCGGCGTCGTCGATGCGCTGCGGTGCGCCGAACGGCGGATCGCCGACGGCCGCCGCGACGCCCGAAGAGTCCGCGGGGAGCACGCCGATCGACAGCGCAATCGCGGCGGCAACCTGCACGGTGCGCTTCGAGATCATCTTCACCGCCGAACCACGTGGTTGAAGCGAGCGTAACCCACGCGGGATCACCGCGCCATAACGCTGATGGACCTGTGCCGGCGCCTTTTCGACCGTTCTCAGGGAGCCTTTCGTCGCGCGTCAGCCTACATTCGTTGGTCAAGCATCGGCCGAGCCGGACACCTGCGAGTGGACCTGAGGGGACGTTTCTCGAACCCCGAAGTACGGGCAGTGGTGGGGCAGGCTACCCAGGCAAACGCGAGGGTCAAGGTCGAGAGCGGTGACGAGGCTTCCCCTCGCTTGTCTGGTCAGCGCTGGAGGCTGATCGACCGCCTTGGCGAGCAGATCATCCAGGAGATGCTCCACGACAGCCACTCGGGAGCGACGCAGCGGAGTCTGGCTGAGCGCTACGGCGTCAGCCTGTCGAGCGTGAAGCGAGTGCTACGCCGACACCGAAGCTAGAGGTCGCGTTCCACTTTCCTGCGTGCCTTCGGCGTCGACTTACACCACCAACCGACGTTGCGCGACCTTGTGAATAAGCGTGGCGCCGCCGCCGCGATGACGGTTTCGACGACGCTGCCGTGCCCGCATCCAGCCGATTCCTGAGTCCGGCAACGCAGCGAAACCGCCGGGCCGCCCCCTGGTTGAGAATCGGCGGGCGGTTCTGTTGCCTCACATCAGCGGCCAGGGCCGGTGTCCCTCACTCGATCCCAGACCGGCTCAGCCGCAGTGGGCGGACTCGCGGAGAGGAGTAAGCACCCGCAAACCGACACGACGTGAACCTCTTCGCAGTCGGCGGCAACAATGTTCTGGCTGCTGGCTCCCCAGACAACATCATGGCCGGATCCGCAAGTCACGGTGTCGGGGGTTCCGTCCTTTTGCAGGTAGACGGTGTCGGGTCCCAGCCCGCCGTAGATCGTGTCTGCCCCCAGGCCGTCGCGGATCCGGTCGCCCAACTCGCCGCCAAAGATCACATCGAAGCCAGCGTTCCCAAAGGTGGTGTCCCGTCCGGCGCCGGCGTAGATCGTGTCGGCACCCAGAGCGCCGTGGAGAACGTCACCCTCGAGGCCGCCGCGGATCGTTTCATCACCACGACCCGCGCGGACAAAATCCCGTCCAGACCCGCCGAAGATGAGATCCGGGCCGGCCAACGAAAAAACCCGGTCGTCGCCAGCGAAACCTCGGATCGTGTCCGAGTACGGGCTGCCTCGCAGCTGGTCGTCGCCGCCGGTGCCGGTCACCGTCGCCGCGCTGGCCGGAGCCCCGGTCGCCAGGCTTGCCGCCAGCAACCCGGCCGACGAGATCCCCGCCAGTAAGTGCACACCACGCATGTTCCCCGCCTCGCCTTTCTCTATCCGACGCAGCGCGTGTACGCGCCCACGAACCAACTTGAGTCGACGCGGTGGACCGGTATGCGGGCGAGCGGATTACCCGCGTCGTCCCTAGGGACAATCACTGCTGCGTCGCCGGTGGAGTACAACACAACGAGGGCGGTGGTGCCGCTTGTGTCGGTCAATGCAAGCGCAAGCTCTCGCAGACTGGGCCAGCCCATGTCCATGTCCAAACCGAGATGAACTCGTTCCTTCGGCCCACAGGGCAGGCGAATGAGCACCCGCTCATTCCTGATCTGCCTGACCCACTCAATCGCCAACGGGCGCCACTCGATCTGCTGTGACGATTTCGGCGTGTGGCCAGCGTTCCCTGTCTGAACGGGACTACCTTCGGCCGTCGGCTCCGTTGCGGCG
>JBDUDR010000118.1:0-9451 GCA_040002845.1 Nocardioidaceae bacterium | reverse complement strand
CGGCTTCAACCGGGAGTGGGTGGCCCAGAAGTACCAGCGTTTGAAGTGCTTGGCGCCCCAGCCGCGGCGCTTGTAGGACCAGAAGTGACGCAGGCTCTCCTTGATCGCCCACGCCCGGCCGGTCTTCAGGTCCGCGACGCGCAGAACGGCGAAGCGGTCCTGCTGCCGCTCGGGCAGGTTCTCCGCCGAGTACAGCCACAGGTACTTCGAGCCGGCCAGGCTCTTGTCGCCGACCGCGACCAACGCCCGGTTCTCCTGCTTGCGCACGGTGTCCACGGCCTTGGTCAAGTAACCCATCAGGTGGTACCGGTCAAAGACGATCTTGTCCTCGGCGTCGGCCAGGTGCGCGCGGGTCGAGGCGGCGAACGGCTCCCACATGTCCATCGCGACCGCCTCGATGCCGGCCAGTTGCTCGGGCGTAAACCGGTCGTAGTAGCCGTCCAGGCTGGCTTGTCGTCGCTCGTCGGCGATGAACTCGACCGTACCGGCATCCAGGTCGGAGACCACGGTGATGTAGTCCTGGCCCCGCCCGGCCGCCTTCTCATCGACCCCGACGTGGGCCGGCACCGTCAACGGTTTGGCGGCCAGGCCCCGGGTGACGGCGCGGTCCATCAGGTGCCACGCCTCGTCCCAGCTGACCCGCAACAGCTCGGCAGCAGCGGCCACGTCACAGGCCCCGAGAACGTCGATCGCCAGCCGCTCGAACAAGAGTGTGAACCGCGAGTGCGGCTCGGCCCACGGCAGCAGGACCTGACGCACCCCGTGCTCAAGACAGCGCACCCGCGGCGGGCTGGCGTGCAGGAAGGTCAAGAACGCACACGAATCCAGATGTCGCCACCCCCGCTCGGCCGAGTGGTCATAGACCGCCAGCTCACGCTCGCAGTCCGGACAGGCGAACCGAGTCCGGTCAACATGCTGGACCCACACGTCCACGCGTCCATCCCTTGCCGACAGCTCTACCCGATCCACCTCCCACGGAGCTTCCAGTCCCAACAGATGGCGGTACAACTCGGTGTCGCGCATGACCCGATCCTGCCGCCGACCGACGAGTCAAGACCCCACCGGACCCACGGAAAACTCCGAAGCGCCGAAAAAACCAGCGGCTCGTACATGGACGGGATCGGCCCGAGGTGGGGCACGTCGAAGTCTCGGTGGAGGAGGACGGCCACAAGGCGCTCGCGGCAAGGGGCGACCAGAACGGTAATCGCGTACGCTGTCCGGCTCCGACGGCAAGGTCAGAGGGCCGTGGCTATGGCGACGTCGTCCTCGGCGACGTCGGCCTCGAAACGCGGAAACGGGCCCGCCCTGGCGGTCCTTGCCTCCTGTTGCGAGCTGGTGATCCGATGCGAGCCTGGGGGTGCGACAGCATCCACCACCTATGCCGCTGGGGTGAGGACCCGCTTCGCGACGGCAGCGACAGCTTGCTCAGACCCGATGGACGCTCCGGTCGTGGGTTTCGGTCTTACTCATTTGACAACCAGGGTGCCGTGCATGTCCGCGTGGAAGTCGCAATGATAGCTGTAGCTGCCGGGTTTGGTCGGCGCGTTGAACATTGCGGAACCGCCGCTGGCGCCGACGTTCACCGCGAACAGGCCGGACTGGTCGGAGGTGAGAGTGTGCGTCTCACTGTCTTTGTTGGTCACCATCACCATGGCGCCGGGTTTGACGGAGGTGGGACCCATATATGTGAAGTTCTTGATGACAATCATCACCATGTTGCCCATCGCCGACGAATCTGACGGCGACATCGACCCGCCAGGGCTCATGGTGTGCGAGGTGTGCGGCGGCGGCGTCCCGCCGGCAGTGGACGAGGAGTCGCATCCAGACAGGACTGCCACCGATAGCGCGGCGGCTGCGGCGACCAGGTTGAGCCTCAGTCTCATGCTTTGTCCTTCGAGGTTTGGCGACTTGAATATTGTGATCCCCTTGATTCGTCATGGCGTGTCGCGTCGCTATGGTGTTGAGGCATGATGGGCTCCGGTGATGTGCGCAAAGACAACGGTGTTACCCAAGTAGTGACCGGTGCTCGAGTCGAAGTTGCCACAGGTGATGAGCCTCAGCGTCGAATACGCCGGGTCGGCACCGAAGATCTGAGCCACCGGGAAGTCCGCGTGGGTTGCGTACGACCGGACGGCGTTGACGGTGAACGTCGCGGTAGAACGGTCCGCACGGGTGATCACGATGGTGTCACCTAGACGAGTGTCGCCAAGACGAAAGAAAATCGACGGCCCTTGGGTCGTGTCAACGTGTCCTTCAAGCACCGACGGTCCGGCCGTACCGGGAGTGACGGACCCTCGGTACCAGGCGACCTTGTTCAGGTCCGGTCCTGGCGGTGGAACAGCGAGGGTGCCGTCGGCGTTCACGCCGACCGAGATCACTTCCGAGTGGACCCCGATCGCTGGGATGGAGATCGAGGTCGGCAGCGACCGAGCCAGGGTCACCGGTGACGGCGTGCGGGCTGACGCTGGCGACGTGGAGGACCTAGTCGTCGACCTTGGTGTCCTGGGTGGTGTGGCGGAGGTCCTTCCGTACGACGATGCCGATGCCTGCGGCGCGGACTCCTGCCCGTTGATCGCCACCAAGGTCAGGATGAGGCCGGCAGCGGCGACCGCCAGGGATGCTAGGAACAGCACACCCCGACGGCCGACGCTGCGGTTGATCGCCCGATAGAGGCGAAGCGGCATATCTATCAGCTTTGTGCGTCGACGGCGCCGCGCGTACGCCTCCGGGCCACGACCATGCCGAGCGCACCGGCAGCCAGCAGGCTGCCACCAAGACCGAACAGGCCGAGGTCTTCTGTTCCTGCCGTCGAACCATACCCCGTCTGGGGGGCGCCGGGCATGGCAGTCAGCGTCCCGCACAACGCAGGTGACGTCGCCGCCAGCGGCAACGACGGAACCAGGTCGCTCTTCTCTCCCTGGGCCTTCTTGCTCAGGGTGGTCGGGTCAAGACCGTGGACCACGATGACCGCGGTGCCCGCCTGGATCGACGACACGGTGTCGCTGCTCAGCGTGATAGTGCGCGAATAGTCAGTGCTGGCACCGGCTGGGGCGATCTTGAGGTTGGTGGCTGCCGCCGGGCTGGTGTCACCCGTGACCGACAGGGTGGTCCCGATCGCGCCGTAGAAGGGTGCACCTTCCGTGGTACTCACGACGCCGTCGGCGTTCTTGTCGGCAGACCCCGGCGGACAGGTGCCCTTGGCGCCGATGTGGATGTGCTGCACGTGCGGGTACGGCGCCCCACCGAAGGTGGACGCCAGCCCCGACCAGCGCTCGGTGACCGTGGCGACGTTCCCGTTCAACGCCAGGGTCAGCGTTCCTGAACCGGTTGCATGGTTGAGTGGATTCAGGGTAGCGCCGTAGGTGGTTCCGGCGTCCGCGCTTGCATAGGCAAGTGGAGTCATCGCCGAAATTGCCACGGCCGTAGCAATCGGGAGTAGCACTCGTGAAGCGGCTTTCATATGTTCCCTTTCCATCTGTGTCCGCCGCCAAGCGCCTTGCAGCAGCCTGCGACGACCCGTCGGAGAGATATCCTGTTCCATATATGGTCTTTCGGAGCAAACCGCTCAACGGATTGGAGCAGGACCCGACCAATCTTCTCCGGAGTCGCGTGCTCGGAGGATCTCGTTTGCTCCGCCATCCGAAGTGGCGCCGGCCCCGAACTATCCACAGACGTGCCAAAGCTTGAAAGGAGTAGCCGATGTCCACTCAGCACCGCAGCCTCGCTCTCGTGTTGAGTTCCGCAGTGATCCTCAGTGGTTGCGCGACGACAGGGATGCACCCCGATTCGGCACGGGAATCATCGGCCGGCCGTTCATCGTCGGTGGCTTCGGGGATGTCCCTGGCGCCGCCCGATGGCAGCACGGCGCCGTCGGCTACTGCGCGGATGGTCTGTAGCGCCGAGATACGCCGAGACATCGCGCAGATCCTGAAGTTCCCTTCTCTTCCGGTCGGGATCGCCACCTGGTCCGAGCCCTCGTACAGCTGCATGTACCGGCTCCGGGTGGGACGAGTTGTGCTTTCCGTCGAGGACTCTTCGCGGCTCGCGTCGGGACGGTCGTATTTCGACCGTCTCCGAGGTACCCTCGACCCGACCCGGCGGCTGCGGGGACTGGCTGCTTTCGGCTTGCCCGCCTACGAGAGCACGGACGGCAAGGTCGTCTTCCTGAAGGACGGCAAGACACTCAGCGTCGACACCACACGTCTGGCGTCTCGGACCATCCCCGACCAGCAGTCGCGTGCAGACGTGGCCTATGCCATCGCTGCCGACGTCATCGGCTGTTGGAGCGAGTAGGCCGCCGGGCGTGAGCCGCGCTAGTCCCTCTCGTTCGACGGCGCGACCCCTTGTTGTGCTCTGCGCCTCGGTGACCCAGGGTGGTTCGGGATGTGGCGGCGGGACGCGCAGCCGGCGGGAGCGAGTCCCACACTGGCACCTGGTCGTCAGGATCTGCAGGGCGCTGTGTTCAGCCTGGACGCTTCCACGGGCCGGAGAGGCACACACTTCTCCCGAGCGATCAACCACCACACGCAAGCCGACCAAAGCGGCGCACAACCCCTCCACCTTCGACCCGGGAAGGTTCATGGGTCGGCCCATCGGACGCTTCGACCTGATCCCCCAAGGTGTCGGGGACCCGTGGACCGGGCACAGGTGTCCCGGGGAGGACGTCACGATCGCCGTACTCGCGACGCTGCTTCCGCGCCTGGCCGCGTGCGCTACGACGTACCCGTGCAGGATCTCAGCATCTCGCTGCGACGGCTCCCGGCGAAGCCCGCGAGCGGGGTCACCCTCGCCAACGTCCGCCGAGGGCGGGTGAGCAGGTCCGCGCCCCGGGGCGTGGGGTGCGCCGGACTGGGTACCACGCGAGTGCCTGGTCCCGGTACGGACAGATCCGCTGTTCTGGCCCGGAGAGGCGAGGATGCCGCGCACGTCGGGCACGACAAACGAAAGGGCTGATGTCATGAGCTGGAGCAAGGGTCTGCTGGTAGGTGCGGCCGCGGGCGCGGCTGGAACCATCGCGCTGAACGCGATCACATACCTCGACATGGCGCTGCAAGGGAGGGCCACCAGCAGCACACCCGAACACACCGTCGAGAAGGTCGCCGAGAAGGCTCACCTGCCGATTCCGGGGGATGACGAGACGCGCGACAACCGCATCTCCGGGCTCGGGCCGTTGCTGGGCATCGCCGCCGGAGTCGGTGTCGGTGCAGCCCTGGGCCTCTTCCAGTCTTCAGGTTGGCGGCCGTCGTTCCATGCCACATCGGTAGCGGCAGCGGCCGGCGCCATGGTCGCGGGCAACGCTCCCATGAGCCTGCTGGGCATCACCGACCCTCGGGAGTGGAGTGCCGTCGACTGGGCCAGCGCCGTCATCCCGCATATTGCGTACGGCGCCGTGACCGCTTATGTCCTCGAGTCCGCCGGACGGCCCTAGCCCGCGCCTGCCCCCAGCCCAACCCCTACGCCCATCGCCAGCCCCATCCCGTACCGACCACCGGGCCGATCCTCGAGCCACCACAGTCCCCCGGGTTGTCGATGCCGTGGTCAGGTTGCCGGCAGGATCTCTCGCACCGCCCGCTCGCAGACAGGGCCGTACCGTCTCGCTGTTCAGCACGTCATAAGTGAAGGTGTGGTTTGCGTCTGACTTCGTGTCATACATCGGCGTGTTGATCAGACAACATCCGACGGGTTCTCCGATCACTACCGGAGGATCAGATCATGTCCGATATCGACCGTGGAACCGACCGTGCTGGCAGGCGCAGGAAGCGGTTCTTGTCCCCTCGCAGAAGTACGAGATCTGGCTGCAGCTGCTGCGTCAGGAGGTGACGATTGCCGAGGCTGCGGGCGCCGAGCACGTCGACCGCTCGACGATCATGCGGATCCGCACCGTGGCGAAGGAGGGCGCTCTGGCGGCGTTGGCGGCGTCCAAGCCCGGGGTGGGGGCCAGGCAACGCGACTACGAGTTGGAACAGGCCAAGGCCGAGAACGCTCGTCTGGGCGAGGCGTTGAAGGAGATGGCGGTCAAGCTGATGTTGATCGAGGGAAAAGACGGTTGGGGCTGAGTGGCCGTGTCCCTGCCCGGGTCGAGGCGGCCACCAAGGCTGGTTTGCTCGACCTGGTCGACAACGCTCTCGCGCAGGGTTGGTCGTTACGCCGAGCCTGCGGCCAGCTCGAGCTGGCCGAGCGGCGCACGCACCGGTGGCTGGTCCGCCGCGCTCGTGGCCGGCTGGTCGACGATGCGCCGGGAGGGTCCCCGGTGCATGGACTGCTGCCGGCCGAGGAGCAGGAGATTCTGGCGCTGTTCGACCAGTGGGGCGAGGTCGACCGGTCCCACCGCAAGCTCGCTCACCGCGGCTCCTACCTGGGCCGGGTCTGGGTCTCACCATCGTCGGTGCGCAGGGTCCTCTTCCTTGCAGACAAGCACTTCCGGCCACGACCACGCCCAGGCAAGTCGGTGCGGAGACCCTTCCCGGACTGCCGAGTACACCCCGAACTCGATGTGGATCTATGACACCACCCACTTCCCGGCCGCAGGGATGGCGGTGTTGATCATCGAGGACCTGGTCTCACGGAAGTGGATCACCGAGATCGTCTCGGTCGAGGAGACCTCCACTCAGGTCGAGCTCGCCTTCACCGCCGCGCTCGAAGCCGAAGGGCTGCTCGAGGCCGTCGACGCCCGCCACGACGACGGCAGAGTCGACATCGGTGTCGATGAGGACTCCCGGCCGATCCTGCTCGCGATCTCCGACAACGGAGCCCAGATGACCTCAGGCTCGACGAGGGAGTTCATGGCGCTGTGTGCGATCGCCCAGCACTTCGGCCGGCCCGGCACCCCCACCGACCAGGCCTGGATCGAGTCCCTGAACGGGCACATCAAGATCGACTACCCGCACCTGCTCGCGATCCGTGACCCCGCCACCCTGCGTGCCGAGCTGGCCGTGACCCGCGACCACTACAACGGTGTCCGGCTCCACCAGGGCATCGGCTACGTCACCCCCGACGACGAACACGAAGGACGAGGTGAAGCCATCCGCAAAGCCCGCCAAGCCGGCCTCGAGCAAGCCCGACAACACAGGCTTGCCACCCACCGACAGGACCAAGAGACTCGACCCACCCAGGACCCCAACCATGTTGGCTAATAGATCGCCAAAGTGCGTCACGAAGTCAGAAACACGTCAGTGGCGGGCGCGGGCACTAGGATGCCGCCGCAGGCTGCTGGCAACTGACGAACGAGTCGGCAGCGCGGCCACCCTCCCGAGGCTGTCAACCGTGCGCCGTAGCAGCTCCAGACCACGCGCCGCTGTTGATTGCGGCGATGGGTTCAATATCGCGGTTGGGTTTGAGTTGCGCCATGGAGGTTTCGGAGAGGTATCTTAGGCGCAGGTAGTCGATCCCGGAGGTGGCGTGCTTGGCTCCGGTGTCGGCGTCGGCGGCGGCGTGGGCTGCTTTGTGGTGGACCTGGCGGCGGATCTGCAGAAGGACGGCGTCGCCGGCCGGGATCCCGTTCGCGGCGGCGACCGCGATGGGCCCGGTCAGGTCGAACGGGTCGTAGATCAGCTCGACGCGTGCGCCGACCAGTAGTGGGTCGACCTGGTAGGTGTTGGACTGCAGGGACACGGTCGCTGATTTCGTGACGGTGCGGTGCGCGGACCAGCGGAACGCTTCGGCGATCACGTCCGGGTCCCGGCGGTCGACCCGGCGGTGCTGCCAGCCGGTGTCCCACCGGGCGAGCGGGCTCTGCCCGGTGCTGGAGTGGACGGTGTGGTAGTAGACCATCTCCATCCAGGAGGTGAACAACGCGTTCAGCTCCTGGAGGCTGGAGATGGGGCTGCCGACCGTGTCCGGTTCCGCGGCGTCGGTGCTGGTGTTGGGGTGGGTGTCGGTGCTGATCTCGGTGAGGAACTGCGACGTCACGGTGTTGAAGAAGCGCTCAATTTTTCCTCTGCCCTGGGGTCGGTCGGGGGCCAAATGAGTGAGCCGGATACCGAGTCGGGCGCAGGTCCGCGCCAGCGACTCGTCGCTGAACGCGGAGCCGTTGTCGACATAGATGGTGCCGGGGATGCCGCGGGACTGAAGGGCCGGACGCAGCGCGGCCGAGAGTCGGACGGCGTCCTCGGCGAACGCCCACCGGGCGGCAACGACAAGACGGGAATGATCATCGAGGAACGCGAACAGGTACGTTTTGCGTCCGCCGATCCGCGGTCCGTGGAGCCCGTCGCCGACCCACAGCTCGTTCGGGTGGTCGGCCTCGAAACGGCCGAAGACCTCCCGGGTCCCGGTGCGGATCTGCAGGGTTCTGAAGTGGCGCAGCAGCGTCGATTCCGACGGTGCGTCACCGAGGGTGTCGATCATGATCCGTCTCACCTGGGCCGCGGTCCGGGCCGGGCGCTCAAGCTTCAGGGTCGCTGCCAACGACAAGATCTGGACCGGAGTCCGGCTTGTCTGCGCCCGAGACTTGGGCTTGAGCCCATCGAACCCGTCGCGGCGCCAGGCCCGGATCCACCGGTCGATGGGTGTCCTTGGACACCGTCACCGTGCCACCGAACGGGCCGGGGTGCTCGACCTGGGCCAACGCACGGACCATCGGTCCCCGCTGGCGGGACGTGACCGACTCATCGGCGACTTCGCGGATCAGCTGGTAACGAAACAACGCGATCTTCTCCGCCCGGTCTTTGCGGGCAAGACCACCACGGGTAGAACCACCGGAGCCGGCCATCGGGGGCTCCTCCTCTCACCTGGACGAAGAAACGCCGGGCCATCTGTCATGGCAGACGCTCCTGCCCAATCTGGTGTGCACGGCATCGGCCGGTAAGGGCGTGTTCGTGTTGGGCCCGGCCCGCCCACCAGCTGGCGCAGAACAGCCAACCGCCGCAGGCGGCGATGCCGGCCTGGACCCACGCCACCGTGACGACCGAGCCGAAACGCCGGCCAAGCCCTTCGGCGTAAGCGGCCAGCGCAGCCAGCGCCTGCGCGGGACCCCCCGAAACCGGAGCCGGCCAGATGTCGGCGGCGTCCGGGGCGACACGGTGGGCGAGACGAGTGAACAGCTCGCTGATCGGTGCCGCGGACACAGCGAACGCCCGCAGCCAACCCCGCACCGTCGAGGCCGGCCTCCCCAACCGGGCCGCGATCACCCCGATGCCCGTCACCGGCCACGACCTTGTCCTCGACCGCAGCAGCGATCACCTCCGCGGCATCGGCACGCCGGGCCGCCAACGACACCGCCAGCAGCACATGCGTGACCGCACACCCGCCACACCGAGCCCGCCGCGGACGATAACCAACCACATGCTGCTGCCCACCGATGCCGTGACGGACCCGGCAAGACCGCCCCCAACCCCACGGACGGAGCCTGCCCGAGCACCCAGGACACGACAACCGCCCCAGCACCAGATCCGACTCGTGGGGCTCACCCCATCTGGTGGACACGCGGTCAGGCGGCGTGTGCCGTCTGTTG
>JBDUDR010000117.1:0-9477 GCA_040002845.1 Nocardioidaceae bacterium | reverse complement strand
GCTCGAGTATGGGAGTGCGGCGTACCTTGCCGAACAGTCGCACGGCCGCGTCCTCCACGTCACCCCGCGACGGTCGCTCGGTCATCGTTGGTTCTTCCTAAGCCGCGACCTGACTCGGGTGGCCCACCACACGCTGGCGGCTCCCGCCCCGATCGCGGCGCCCGAGACCAGGCTCATCAGGTTGGTGTCTCGCCGGCCGCGAGAGTCCGCGGTTGCCGTGCCCGACCAAGCTCCCGTGGTGACGGGCTCACGGACCACGACGCCGTCACCGGCTGGGACGGCCTGCTCCTCACCCTCGCCGGCCTCGGCGTACGACGGCGACCGGACCTGGGACTCGTCGGCGGTCCAAGCCCAGGCTGCGCCCAACAGGACGAGCCGGGAGAAGTAGTTGATCCAGATGACCAGCGTCACGGCCAGTGCCAGCGGCGCGAACGGCGTCCCCCCGACCCCACCCAACACGTTGACAACGATCGCCTTCAGCAGCTCGAAGCCGACAGCGGCCAACAGTGCGCCGCGCCAGAGCGCACCCGAGGGCAGGTCCGGGTTGGGCAGCAGCTTGAACATGGCGACGAACAGCACGGTGCTCGCGCTGACGCCGAGCACGACGGCGACCACCCACAGGAGTGTCTCGCTGCCCAGTCCGCTGCCGAGTCCGACAGCGTCCAGGATGTCGCTGGCCAGTCCCTTGACGATGCCCGAGATCGCGACCGACACGATCATCACGATGCCGATGATGACCAGCACCACCAGGTCGACGACCTTGCCGAGCACGAACCCCCGCTTCTGTTCGGCCGGCACGTGGAACATGGTCTGCAGCGCCTGCCGCAGGCCCGACAGCCAGCCCAGACCGGTATAGAGCAGACCCGCCAGACCGATCAACCCCGCCGCCGCCTTTGCATTGGCGATCTGGTCGAGACTGATCTTGCCCGGTGAGGGCCGGTTGGACACGATGCCGGGGAACACCTGCTGGAGTCCCTCTGTCAGGTTGTGCCTGGCATCTGGGTAGACGATGGTGATGTAGCCGACTGCCGCAAACGCCAGCGCCAGGATCGGGAAGAACGACAAGAAGCCGAAGTAGGTCACCGCACCGGCCAACACGTTGCCCTGCACCGTCGAGTAGTGCTGCCAGGTCCGGATGAGGTGGTCTGCTGTGGGGCTGCGTTGCCGCAAGGTACGCATGGCGCGTGAAGCGCGGTCCTTGAGGCCCTGTGACGAGTCGTCTGCGGTGTCGCTCATGCCGATCTCCCCATGGCTACCGGCGGATGGTCAACGTACCCGGGCCGCCGCGAGCTCAAACGTCCGTGACTCCCGCCACACGTCGTCGTCGCCGTGCACGTACAGGGAGAACGCTGGCACGGAGAACGTGCAGTCGAAGTCGGCCAGGGCCACGAAGGCAGCGTCCAACGCCTCGTCCGATATCTGCTGCGCAACCGTCACATGCGGGTGGTACGGGAAGGAGAGCTCACGGTCCAGGGGACCCGACCGCACGGCGTTGGTCAGCACCTCGCAGGCGGAGATCCCCTCCACCACGGCGATGAACACGACCGGCGAAACCGGACGAAACGTGCCGGTGCCGCGCAGATGCAACACAAACGGCCGACGGCTGGCGGCGACATCGTAGAGATGGGACTCGATCGCCGGGAGATCAGTGTCGTCGACCTCGGTGGGCGGCAGCAGGGTCACATGAGTCGGGATGCCGCCTGCTGACGCGTCGCCGAACGAGATGCGGCAACGTTGCAACTCACTGCCGTACGGCTCCGGGATGGCGATGGCTACGCCAATAGTGGTCACGCGCGTCACCTTAGCGGCCGGAAAGCAGGCCCACGCGGTTGTACACATCTGTCAGTGTCGTGGCGGCGACCTCGCGGGCCCGGTCGGCACCTTTCGCAAGCAGCGCGTCGAGCTCCGCCCGGTCGTCGAGAAGCTCCAACGTGCGACGCCGGAACCCAGTGACGAAGTCGACCACGATCCCTGACAGATCCTTCTTGAGATCGCCGTAGCCCTTGCCTTCGTACGCCGCCTCCAGTTCGGCGATCGGGCGTTTGGTGAGCGCGCTGTAGATCGTCAAGAGGTTCGACACGCCGGGTTTGGCTGCCTCGTCGAAACGCACCTCGCGGCCGGAATCGGTGACTGCTGATCTGATCTTCTTTGCGGTAACGCTCGGGTCGTCGAGCAGGTTGACGATGCCCGCCGGCGTTGAGGTCGACTTGCTCATCTTGATCGAGGGGTCCTGCAGGTCGACGATCTTGGCCGTCTCCTTGACGATGTACGGCTCGGGCACCCGGAACGTCTCGCCGAACCTGTGGTTGAAGCGGCCGGCCAGATCGCGGGTCAGCTCCAGGTGTTGCCGCTGATCCTCTCCGACCGGCACCCGATGGGCCTGGTAGAGCAAGATGTCGGCGGCCTGGAGCACGGGATAGGTGAACAGACCGACAGTCGATCGCTCGGTGCCACCCTTGGCGGTCTTTTCCTTGAACTGGGTCATCCGGCTCGCCTCGCCGAAACCGGTGATGCATCCAAGCACCCAGCCGAGTTGCGTGTGCTCGGGCACCTGTGACTGAACGAACAGCGTGCTTCGGTCCGGGTCGATGCCAGCAGCGATGAGCTGGGCTGCCGATGCGAGCGTACGCTGCCGAAGCTCGACGGGGTCGTACTCGACGGTGATGGCATGCAGGTCGACGATGCAGTAGAACGCGTCGTGATCGTCCTGCAAGCTGGCCCACTGCCGCAGGGCGCCCAGGTAGTTGCCGAAGTGGAACGAGTCGGCCGTCGGCTGGATCCCGGAGAGCACCCGCGGACGCGCGGTGGTGAAGGGCATGCGCGCATTCTGCCCTCGCCTGGCCCGACGATGATGCATTGGGGTGGCTCCGCCTACTGTGCCTCTGCCTGCCCCAATGCATCATCCTGGGTCGGTTCAGCCTCGACGGGGCCGGCGGCCGCAACCCGGGCGGTCACCCGGACCCGGGCGATCCGGCGGCCGTCCACGGCGATGACCTGGAGCTGGTGGCCGTTGAAGTCCGCACATTCACCGACCCCGGGTACGTGTCCGAGCTGAGCGATCACATAGCCGGCGACGGTTTCGTACGGGCCATCGGGCAGCTCCAGCCCGGTCTCGTCCTCGAAGTCGTCAAGGTTGAGCAGTCCGTCGACCTCGATCTCGCCGCCATTGCGAGTCGTCTCGATCTCGTCCGCGTCGTACTCATCGCGGATGTCGCCAACCAACTCTTCGACCAGGTCCTCCAGCGTCACGATGCCGTCCGTGCCGCCGTACTCGTCCACCACGATCGCCAGGTGAGTCCCCTCGCGCCGCATGTCGGCAAGGGCCGCCAGCAGCTGCCGCGTCGATGGCAGCATCAAGACCTCGCGAGCGATGTCACCGACCCGCACCGAGCGCCCCGACATCTCGGGTGCGATCAGATCACGAACGTGTACGAAGCCGATCACGTCATCAGACGAGCCGCGGATCACCGGATACCGGGAGTGTGGTTGGTCAAGCGCCACCTTGACCGCCTTGGACACGGGCGTCGAGGAGTCGAGGAAGTCGACCTCCGTCCGAGGGATCATCACCTCGCGGATCTGGCGGTCCCCGGCCTCGAACACGTCCTCGACGATGCGTCGCTCCTCCTCACTGAGCGTTTCGTGGGTCGCCACCAGATCGCGCAGCTCCTCCTCGGTGATATGTGCGCGGCTGATGTTGGGATCTCCGCCGAGCAGGCGTACCACGAGGTTGGTGGACACCGACAACAGCCAGATCACCGGACGCGACCACCGGGCCAGCCGATCGATGGTGGGCCCCACAGCCAGCGCAATCGACTCGGCGCGCTGTAACGCCAGCCGTTTGGGTGCCAGCTCGCCGAGCACGAGCGCGAGGAACGAGATCAGCAAGGTGATGACGAGCAACGCAACGACCTCCGACGGGCCCTCGGGGAGTCCCCATCCAGCCAGCACCGGGGCCAGATCGCCGGCCAGCGTTGCGCCACCGAACGCGGCGGACATGAACCCTGCGAGGGTGACCCCGACCTGGACAGCGGCGAGAAACCGGTTCGGGTCCTTGTTGAGGTCCGCCACGATCTGGCCGCGTCGCCCGCGCTGGGCTAGCTGCTTGGCCTGGCTCTCACGTAGTGAGATCAAGGCGAGCTCGGCAGCGGCAAAGCACCCGCCCACCATGACGAACGCGACGACGAGTCCGATGTTCAACAACGTGCCGCTCACCGTGATGCCTCCAGGGTCCCCCGGTGACGGCACCCCGGTCTGAGGGGCTCGGCCATGCGCCGATCGTAGTGGACCCGCGGCAGCGGCCCTCGCGGTGAGACGCCATTTGATCCTCGACACGCCGGGAAATCCGCCGAACAACTGGCGTCTCGGCGGTTTGGGTCGCCATTGTCGACCTCATGAATGAGCCGCTGCCCCCGTCGCGGTCAGCCTCGGCGTCAGCGTCGTGGTCAGAGTGGGAGGCGCCGGGACGAGTCAACCTGATCGGCGAGCACACCGACTACAACGAGGGGTTCGTCCTGCCGTTCGCGATCGCCCAGCGAACTCGGGCTCGTGGGAGAACCCGGGATGACGGGTTGGTGACGGTCCGCTCGGCCCAGGAACCGGAGCCGGTGGAGTTTCCGGTGACGACTGCCCCGGGAGACGTGCTGGGCTGGGCCGCGTACCCGGCCGGAATGGTCTGGGCCTTGACGGACGCTGGCCACGTCCTGCCCGGTGTGGACTTGGCGCTGGACGGTGATCTGCCGATGGGGGCGGGACTCGCTTCGTCGGCGGCCTTGGAGTGCTCGGTCGGCGCGGTGCTGGCGGATCTTGCTGGTGTTGCCATCGATCGCACTACCCTCGCGCGACTGGGCCAGCAGGCGGAGAACGCGTACGTCGGCGTGCCGTGCGGCCCGATGGACCAGCTGGCGAGCATGCACTCACGGACAGCGCACGCGATGCTGATCGACACCCGAAGCGGTGCACTCGAGCAGATTCCGCTGCCCCTGGTGGATCAGCGGTTGTCCCTCATCGCCATCGGCACGCCCGCGCGGCACGCGCTGGTTGCCGGGTCGTACGCCGATCGCCGGCGCCAGTGCGAGGAGGCGGCAGCCGTTCTCGAGGTACGCACGCTGCGCGATGCCGGCACCGCGGATCTCTCCCGACTGGTGGACCCTGTTCTTCGAGCCCGGGCTCGTCACATCGTCACCGAGAACGACCGGGTGCTCGAGACCACCGCGCTGCTGCGGTCGGGTCATGTTCGCGAGATCGGCCGATTGCTCACCGACTCGCACACGTCGCTCCGCGACGACTTTGACGTCAGCTGCCGAGAGCTGGATCTGGCTGTCGAGTCGAGCCTGGGCTCCGGCGCGTATGGCGCCCGGATGATCGGTGGCGGGTTCGGAGGTTCCGCGATCGCGCTGGTCGACGCCGAGCAGGCTGGTCGGCTCATCTCGGCTGTGAAGTCCGCCTTCTCGGCCACGGGCCTGCCGACGCCGACTGCGTACTCCGTGGTGCCCTCCCCAGGCGCTCGCCGGCTCTAGACCATCGTCTCCCCCGTCGAGCAGCGCAAAATGCGACGTTCCGGTAGTCAGCCGACCCGACGGACAGCAGCACCGTCACACTTTGTGGCACATCCGCCCCTGCGGCAGCAACAGACCGCCTGTCGCCATCAATGGACGGACCCACTTGCCAACTGGACCTGCTCACTAGCAGGGTTGGTCGATGGATTTTCCTGCGGACGTGCCCGTCCTGACCGACGGTGTCGTGACGCTCAGGGCGCATCGGGTCTCCGACGTCGAGGACGCTTACGAGCAGTGCATCGACCCGCTGACCCAGGAGTTCACAACAGTTCCGGTGCCTTACACGCGCGAGGATGCCCGGAAGTTCATTCAGGAGACCCAGCCTGCGGGCTGGCGTGAGGAGACCAAGTTCGGGTTTGCGGTCGAGGCGGTCGACGATACCGGCGTCGCCCGGTTCGCCGGCAGCGTTGGACTGAACATCGGCGAGGCAGGCGCCGCCGATCTGGGATTTGGCTTGCACCCGTGGGCGCGTGGGCAGGGGATCGCGAAGCGAGCCTGCACGCAGATCCTCGACTGGGGGTTCAGCGACCGCCGCCTTTCCGTGGTGCACTGGCGCGCCGACGTGGGCAACTGGGCCTCCCGTCGCGTCGCCTGGTCACTGGGGTTCACATTCCACGGTGAGATTCGAAGGCTGCTAGCCAAGCGCGGAACGCTGCACGACGGGTGGGTGGGGACCCTGCTCTGCGATGACTCCCGTGAGCCGAAGACGCCGTGGTTGCCGGTCCCCGAGATCCGGGGAGATCGGCTCACTCTCCGCGCCTGGCGAGAGTCGGATGCCCACAGGGTCGTGGAGGCCACCTCCGACGAGCTGAGCACGCACTGGCTGTGGATGATGCCGAGCCCGTACACCAAGGAGCACGCGCTCGGCCTCATCCGCCGCAACGTCGCAGAGTCCGACACCTCGAGCGGGTTCCACTGGTGCATTGCCGACCCGGCGACGGACGTCTGTCTCGGACTGGTCTCGCTCATGGTCAGAGACTTGCTCGACCCGTCCATGCGCGAGGTCGCGTACTGGGCGCATCCGGATGCTCGCGGTCGAGGGATCGTCACCGAGGCCGTTCGGATGGCGGTACGCCACGGGCTCATCCCTGTTGAGGACGGCGGCCTCGGACTCCGTCGATTGACGCTGCTCGCGTCCGCCGGCAACGTGGCCTCGCAGCGGGTCGCCGAGCAGTGCGGATTCACGCATTTCGGCACGGGTCGCGAGTCCGAGCCGATGCGGGACGGGACGTACGACGACCTGTTCTACTACGACCTGCTCGCGTCCGAGTACGCGGAGCCGTCATCCTGACCTGGCGGTCGGGATCCCGCGTTCGCGGGCTGCGGGTCAGGCCATCGTGGCCCGGAGGTTGTCGTCCAGCGCGCCGAGGAACTCCTCGGTGGTGAGCCAGCCCTGGTCTGGCCCCACCAGGAGAGCAAGATCCTTGGTCATCTTGCCGTCCTCGACGGTTGCGACGCAGACCCGCTCGAGCGCCTCCGCGAACCCGGTGACCTCGGGAGTGCCATCCAGCTTGCCGCGATGCTTGAGTCCTCCGGTCCAGGCGAAGATCGAGGCGATCGGGTTCGTCGATGTGGGTTTGCCCTGCTGGTGCTGGCGGAAGTGCCTGGTGACGGTGCCATGGGCGGCTTCCGCCTCGACCGTCTTCCCGTCCGGCGTCATGAGCACCGAGGTCATCAGCCCGAGCGATCCGTACCCCTGTGCGATGGTGTCGGACTGCACATCACCGTCGTAGTTCTTGCACGCCCACACGTAGCCGCCCTCCCACTTCATGGCGGCCGCGACCATGTCGTCGATGAGCCGGTGTTCGTACGTGAGCCCGGCCGCCTCGAAATCGGCCTTGAACTCGCGCTCGTACACCTCTGCGAAGATGTCCTTGAATGCGCCGTCGTACGCCTTGAGGATGGTGTTCTTCGTCGACATGTAGACCGGGTAGTTGCGCTGCAAGCCGTACGACAGCGAGGCGCGCGCGAAGTCCTCGATCGACTTGTTGAAGTTGTACATGCCCATCACGACGCCCCCGTCCTCGGGCATGTTGACGATCTCCATCTCCACGGGCGCGTCTCCGTTGCTGGGGGTGTAGGTCAGCGTGACCCTGCCTCCGCCCGGGACTTTGTAGTCGGTCGCCTTGTACTGGTCGCCGTGGGCGTGACGGCCGATGACGATCGGTTTGGTCCAACCGGGTACCAGCCGCGGGATGTTGCTGATGATGATCGGCTCCCGGAACACGACCCCACCGAGGATGTTGCGGATGGTGCCGTTGGGCGACCGCCACATCCTCTTCAGTCCGAACTCCACGACCCGCGCCTCGTCAGGCGTGATGGTGGCGCACTTGACGCCAACGCCGTACTCCTTGATCGCGTTGGCCGCGTCGACCGTGATCTGGTCCTCGGTAGCATCGCGGTGCTCGATGCTGAGGTCGAAGTACTTCAGATCCACGTCGAGGTACGGGTGGATGAGCCGGTCCTTGATGAACCGCCAGATGATCCGCGTCATCTCGTCGCCCTCGAGCTCGACGACAGGGTTGGTCACCGTGATCTTGGCCATGGGGTCGGCTCCTGCCGGTCGCTGAGGATTGCTTGACGTCAAGTTACCTGCGCGGGTCGCACGCGCTGGAACTCGGCCCCGTTTCGGGTTGCCGGCTGGGTTGACGCATACCCGGCCGCCAGACGAGTTCCCGCAGGCGGTGCGTCGTGGCCTGAGAGCGGCGGCGGCCGTTCAGTGGCCGTTGCCGGACAGCACCGGGATTGCCTCGGCGATCCGCAAATTCGCCGCGGGACCAGGCACCGTCACCGTGTCGGCGAGCTGCTGCCAGCCGTTGCCCCCGATCCGGTAGCGGATGGAGTACGTGACGTCGACCCTTGGATGCACCGTCAGGTGCGCGTTGGCGTAGGTGTGTGTGATGTCCTCCGCGGGGTAGGGACGACCCGGACGGTTGCCGGAGAGCGTCTGCCCGTCGCCGAAGAGCCACTCGTACTCAGCTGGCTGCGCTTGGACCTCGATGGACTGTCCGAGCAAGGTGATCGTGTGGTCGAAGGGTCGGGGTCGGGTGTAGAAGATCGTCGGGAAGTTCACCAGGGTCTCGCCGGCGGGTTGGACCCGCACCTCCAGCGCCGGTAAGCCGAGTCGCTTTGCAGCCGACAGGATCATCCCAGGGGTGACGACCAGGACCGGTCCTGTCTGGGCTGGGGGGTCGGTCATGCATTGCGTGGTGATCACGCTCCACGCCGAGAACTCAGTCGCCACGTTGTTCTCCACCGTTACGGTGCGGCCGAACTCGATCCATCGCTCCTGCTGCGGGTTCGGGCAGTTGTGAGCCGAGATGCAGTTGGTCGCCGAGTCCACGGGGTTGCCCGGTGACACCTGGGGACAGTCCGGAAGCCAGCTGACCTCCGTGTACGTGTAGTCCCCGTCTGGTCCACCATTTATCTCGCCCTGTCCGCTGGTTGACGTTCCCGGCACACAGACCAGCGTTGTAGCCGTTACACCAGTCGAGGTGGTATGCACCTGGGTCATCCCTGGCGGGCAGCCAGAGTCACCACCTGCGTGGGCTGGGGATATAGGAGCGGCGAGCGAAACCATAACCGAGGCGAGGACGAACCTGGCTGCGAAATTCATGTGACCGGATCGATTCTCGTTATGAGGAACCCGTGGCCCACACGCTCGAGCCAAAGGGTATAGCCCCCTTCGCCCTGCTTCGTGGTCTTGAGTCCGGAATCCTTCGTTTTCTTATAAGTCTCTGGATATGTGACGATTTGCAGACTCACAACGGGCGATCTCAAATCACCCTGGCCGACCTGGTGTACCTCCCTAATGCCCCATCCGCGTGAACGAATAAATCCACCAGCGCGATAGATCTCGTCAATCGCGTTGGCGAGCCGCCGACAGTTGATGCAGCCAGCAGCCATCATCTCTCGGAGTGAC
>JBDUDR010000116.1:0-9689 GCA_040002845.1 Nocardioidaceae bacterium | reverse complement strand
AGCTCAGCGCTTCGTGCCACCGGCTCTGCGGGTGACCCAATCGCGGACCGAGTCGACCGTCCCTCCGATATCTGCCACCAGTTTCGTCAGCGGGTCCTGCGAGGTCTCGAAGGCGTCCTGGTAGGACCGCGCAGCCGCCTTGGCCTCCTCGCTCACTGAGGCGGCATCGTCCTCACTGCGGCGGGGGTAGTCGCCGGCCAACACGCGGGCGTAGGCCCCGGAGTCGACCCAACGTCGAAGCTCGCCCGCGCGCATCACGGCGAATGGGTGTGCCCGGTTCATCAGCAGCAGGAACTTCAGGAAGGAGTCGCGCAAGCTGCCGCTGACTGCCTCGTACTCGGCGGCCTGGTCCAAGAATGCGGACGCGTCCACGTCTTCGAGGTGCCCGCCGCTGGCCAGTTTCATGTGCACGCGGAGCGCTGCCGCCGGGTCCTGGCCCGCTAACAGCCCCGCGCGGTCGCTGGACAGCTCAGACTTGCGTGACCATTCGGTCAGGGCGGCGACGATGGCGCGCAGCGGCAACCCCGCCAGCGGGATCGCTGACAAACCCTGGGTGAGTCGGATGAGGACCAAGAGCAGCGTCCGGTAGACGGAATGACCCGACAGGGCGTGGCCGAGCTCATGGCCGAGCACAAAACGCAGCTCCTCGTCGTCGCACATGTCGAGCAGGCCGGAGTTCACCACGAGGAAGGGCTGGTCCATCCCGATGCATATCGCGTTCGCGCGAGGGTCGGCAGCCACGAACACCTCCGGAACCTCGCTCATGTCCAGCGTGGCGGCCACATCGGCAAGCAGCTGATGGACTCGCCTGAACTGCCTCTCGTCCGCCCGTACGGCGTTGCCCAGGAACACCAGCCGAAGGGATCGTTCGCTCATCAGACCGGAGACCTTGCGCAGCACCGTGTCGAAGCCCTTGAGTCGCCGCAGCGCGACGAGAGCTCCTCGGTCGGTGGGGTGTTCCCAGGCCCGCGATGAGATCTCCGGAAGCCTGACCCGCGTGCGCACCGGCTTGTCGGTCATGGTGTCCTCCCCGTTGATGACCCCCACCGGTCCGGGCGGGCTGATGCGGTGTCACCGAGCCTATCCGGCGCGCACCCCAGGTCTGGGCTTCCTGGCGCCATCGGATCGATCAGTCGAACCACACGAGCTTTACGATGGCGACTGCTCCTATCACGGCCACCATGGTTCGAAAGACCGGGGCCGGCAGCCGGCGCCCGACCCGCGCGCCGAGCTGGCCCCCGAGCACCGAGCCGAGGGCGATGATCCCGGCCGCTCGCCAGGAGACATCGGAGATCACGATGAACAGTGCCGCGGCCACTCCGTTCACAACCAAGGCCAGCACATTCTTCGCCGCGTTCGCCCGCTGCATGGTCTCATTCAGGCCGAGGCCCAAGATGGCGATCAGCAACACACCCTGGGCGGCCCCGAAGTAGCCACCGTAGACGCCGGCTGCGAAGACGAGCACCCAGACCAGGGTCGACCCGTGCTCGGGCGCAACCGGGCTGCGGGACACGCGACTGGAGATCCACGGTTGAGCGACCACCAGCACGCACCCGAGGCCGATCAGGGCAGGCACGACAGTGGAGAATGCGCTCTCGGGAAGCCACAGCAGCAGCAGCCCACCGGTGAGCGCGCCGGCTGCGGAGCCGATGCCCAACCGGGTCAGCCGCCGGCTCTGACCGGCGAGCTCCGGTAAATAGCCCAAGGCACCTGAGAGCGAGCCCGGGACCAGGCCGACGGTGTTGGAGACGTTGGCCAGCACCGGCGGGTACCCAACCGCCACCAGGGTCGGGAACGTGACCAGAGTCCCCGCCCCGACGATCGTGTTGATGGTGCCTGCGGCCATCCCGGCGATGAATACCGCGACGGCCTCCAGCAGGCTCACCTCGGCGGTGTCTCCCCGCTGTCAGGTTCTGCCGACGGGTCGGGTGGAGCGGGCGTCTCGGACGGTCCGGCGGACGACCGGTCGGGCTGGTTGCCCCTGGTGGGGACCCCCAGCGAAGCTGCCTCGGCGGAAGCGATCGCGGCAGCAACCTCGGCATGGGCAGCCGACAGGGCCTCATCTGCTGACTTCTCGGCCGATTCGGTGCTCGCCGATGACGCTCCGAGCGAGGCGAGGGGGCCGGACGACTTCGGGCCACCGGTCCCGTCGGGAGTCTTGGGGATGCCCTGGATCGAACCGAGGGTCGATCCCAGACCTTCTAGGGCACGGCCGATCTCGCTCGGCACGATCCAGACCTTGTTCGCGTCACCCTCAGCGATCTTGGGCAGCATCTGGAGGTACTGGTAGGCCAGCAGCGACTGATCCGGCTCACCTTCATGGATCGCCTGGAACACGGTCTGGATGGCCTGACCTTCACCTTGTGATCGCAAGATCCGCGACTCCCGGTCGGCCTGCGCGCGCAGGATCAGCGCTTCCCGGTCGCCTTCCGCGGTGAGGATCGCCGACTGCTTCTCACCTTCGGCGGTCAGGATCGCCGACTGCCGCATGCCCTCGGCAGTCAAGATGGCGGCCCGCTTGTCCCGGTCGGCTCGCATCGCCTTCTCCATCGAGTCCTTGATCGAGGGCGGAGGATCGATGCCCTTCAGCTCGACCCGGTTGACCCGGATGCCCCAGGGACCGGTCGCCTCGTCGAGCACGCCGCGCAGCGCCTGGTTGATCGAGTCGCGGCTGGTGAGCGCCTCCTCCAGGTCCATGCCACCGATGATGTTTCGCAGGGTCGTCATGGTCAGCTGCTCGATCGCCTGGATGTAGTTGGCGATCTCGTACGTTGCGGCCACCGGGTTGGTCACCTGGAAGTAGATGACGGTGTCGATCGACACCACCAGGTTGTCCTCGGTGATGACCGGCTGCGGCGGGAAGGAGACAACCTGCTCACGCAGGTCGATCATGTAGCGCACCCGGTCGACGAACGGGGTGACGATGTTCAGCCCGGCCGGCAGGGTCGCCTTGTACTTTCCGAACCGTTCGACGATCCCGGCCCGGGCCTGCGGCACTATCCGGACCGTCTTGGCGAGCACCAAGATGACCAAAGCGGCTAACAGGCCGAAGAAGATCAGTAGCGCGATCGCGCCGCTGCTATTCATGACGCCTCCATACCTGACGCGGGAGTAGAAATCTGTGGATCACATTCAACACCGTTCACGGCGGACCTTCCCCGTGGATCGCCTTGATCACAACCCCTGCTCGCTCACCCTGTAGACCACGGCGGTAGCTCCGTCGATCTCGTAGACGTCGACAGTCGCGCCCGGTGCTATCACTGACTCGTCGACGGACCGAGCCGACCAGATCTGCCCGCGAAGCTTGATCCGGCCCGTTCGGGCATCGACGGTTTCCAACACGATCGCCTGCTTGCCGACGAGAGCCGCATGACCAGTGGTCAGCTGCGGACCACGATGCAACCGGCGTACGACGTTTGGTCGCACGAAGGTGAGCATGCCGAGCGAGATCGCGAGTGCCACCAGCACCTGCAGGATCACCGGTCCTTGAACAGCTGCGACGACCGCGCCGCCGAGCGCTCCGACGGCCAGCATGAGCAGGATCAAGTCGAGCGACAGCAGCTCCGCGGCTGCCAGCCCTACCGATAGGGCGAGCCACAAGACCCACTGGTTGTCGCTGAGGAACTCCCGCATACCACGAGATTAGCCCAGCCGGTGCGACCCTGACCTGCCACGAGCGCTCCACCGACCATCCTGGTGTTCCAGCTCCAGACCGATGCCGAATGTCTGGGTCAACGCGGCCTCGGTCATCGTGACCTCGATCGGGCCCTGTGACACGATGCGTCCTGCGCGAAGCAGCAGCACATGTGTGAAGCCGGGAGGGATCTCTTCCACGTGGTGGCTGACCAGCACGGTGGCTGGTGAGCTCTTGTCGTACGCCAGCACTGCCAACGTGCTCACCAGCGTCTCCCGGCCGCCGAGATCGAGCCCGGCGCCCGGCTCGTCGAGCAGCAAGATCTCAGGATCAGCCATCAACGCCCGGGCGATCTGCACCCGCTTTCGCTCTCCCTCGCTCAGGGTGATGAACTGACGGTCGCGCAGGTGCGCGACTCCGACCTCGGACAGCAGATCTGCCGCTCGGTCGTGGTCGAGGTCGTCGTACGACTCCCTCCAACGGCCCAGCACGGCGTACGACGCCGAGACGACGACGTCGTGCACGAGCTCCGAAGCCGGGATGCGGTCAGCCAGGGCCGACGACGTGAGCCCGATCCGCGGCCGCAGCTCGAACACGTCCACCGTCCCGAGCACCTCGCCCAAGATCCCTGCGACCCCGCTCGTGGGGTGGATCTGGGCGGCCACGACCTGCAGGAGAGTGGTCTTGCCGGCGCCGTTGGCACCGAGAACCACCCAGCGTTCGTCCTCGCGGACGGTCCAGTCGATGTCGTCGAGCAGCCGGGTCGAGCCCCGGACAACGCTGACACCGGCCAGCTCCAGAACTGCACTCATCGGTTCCCTGGGGTATCGATGTGGATCGAGAAGAGCGTCCGCCCGATCAGATCCGGACACCGAGCGGGACGGGACCAACCTATCTGGCGGGTAGCCCGTCCGTACGATTGTGTGGTGCTCGAGCTCCCCCGCGCAGCCAGGTTGACGATCTGGTTCAACGCCTGGCTCCGTGGCGCCGCCAGTACCGACTGCGCGCGCGAAGGGGTGGTCGGAGATGACGCCGCCCACCATCTGACCGGCCTGCCTGACGACCCGGAAGCGGTCCCCATCGTGCTCGGCCTCGGCAGGCTGCGAAACCTCGGTGCGACGGAGGCCAGGCTTGCGTTTCCAGCCCCCGGTGACCCCTTGGGTCTCGGCGGGCCGATCTCGTTCAACGAGCAGATCCTGGAGACCGGTGAGGGTTTAATCCTGCCCGGATCCGGGCTCGGACTGGTCCCTGACGTTGTCGGCGGCGGGGTGTTCTGGCGGGTGCATCCTGCCGAGGCGCCGCCGGGCGCACCCGATCTGGTGGAGGCCGATCGTGATCTGCGCGACGCGCTCGGACGGACGGCCGACCAGCTGGCCGGGCTCGAGCTGGTGAGGTGGCGTCCCGACGTGGCTGACGCGCTCGTCGATCTGCGCACCTCGCAGGTCGCGACGGGATGGGCACCCGGCTACCCGCCGCGATCCCTAGCGGTCGCATCAGCGGCTCTGAGAGCGCTGAAAATCGTCTCTCTCGCCGTCGCCGAGGATCAGGTGCAACCAGTTGGTGGCGAAGGCCTCCTCGGTCCGGCGCCGCTGGACCGAGCTCACTTGGCGCCGCTGGACCGAGCGGCCCGCCGTGCGTTGGTCGCGGCCTGCGCAGCACCGCCCCGGGACCGCTAGTCTCTCTTCGTCGATCCGACACTTATTCGCCACGATCCGACAGTTATTCCACGCGATCCGACACTTATTTCGCGCGAAAATAAGTGTCGGATCGGCGGGGACCGTGTCGAGCGTCGACCGCGCCCGATAGCCTCGAAGCCGCCATGGACGAGCTCCCGACCCTGCTCATCACCTTCACCGGCCGTGATCGCCCCGGCGTGACCACAGCCGTCTTTGCCGCGTTGTCCGGCTACCCCGTCGAGGTCCTGGACATCGAACAGGTGGTCCTGCGCGGACGTCTGGTCCTCGGGGTCCTGCTGACGCTGCCACGGGATGCCAAGAAGCTGCTGAACGCCGCGTCCCAGGTAGGCGCCGACCTCGGAATGGAGGTCGAGATCTCCCGGGGCATCGGCGACAACCGGTCGAGGCGCGACGGACGGAGCCATGTCACAGTGCTCGGTACGCCCCTGCGTCCGCCGGCCGTTGCCGCGATGGCCGGCCGGATCGCGGACAGCGGCGCGAACATCGACCGGATCGTCCGGATGGCGCGTTATCCCGTCACCGCCATCGAGTTCCACGTGTCCGGTGCTGAACCGGACCGGCTGCGAGCGCTGCTGGCCACGGAGGCCGCTCGCCAGCAGGTCGATGTGGCGGTTCAGCACGCTGGACTGCAGCGGCGAGGCACCCGGCTGGTCGTCATGGATGTCGACTCCACCCTCGTACAGACCGAGGTGATCGAGATGCTCGCCGCCAGGGCAGGGTGTCTCGAGGAGGTGGCCCGGTTGACCGACTCCGCGATGCACGGCCACCTCGGGTTCGAAGAGTCACTCCGCCGCCGGGTCGCGCTGCTCGCGGGCCTTCGGGTCGAGGCGCTCGCCGACATCTACCGCGCCCTGGACCTGGCCCCCGGCGCCCGCACCCTGGTCCGTACACTCAAGCGACTGGGCTACCGATTCGCGATCGTCAGTGGCGGCTTCACGCAGATCACCGATCTGCTCGCGACCGACCTGGGCATCGACTTCGCGGCCGCGAACACGCTCGAGGTTGCCGGTGGCAGGCTCACGGGGGCTCTCACGGGCCCCATCATCGACCGCGGTGGCAAGGCATTGGCCCTGCGTGGGTTCGCCGAGATGGCTGGTGTGCCGTTGAGCCAGACAGTGGCCAACGGAGATGGCGCCAACGACCTGGACATGCTCAATGCCGCGGGACTTGGCATTGCCTTCAACGCCAAGCCAGTCGTACGGAACGCCGTCGCTACCGCCGTCAACGTGCCGTACCTCGACGCCATCCTCTATCTGCTCGGGATCACCCGAGAGGAGATCGAGGCGGCGGACGCGGAGAGCGGATTGATCACCCCCGCCCCACCGGTGTGATCAACCGCGACCAACGCCGAAGTCCGTCAACGTCAGGGCGCCCTCGCGGACGCCAGACCAGGACTCTTGTCCCCGAAACGTCGACCAGGCAGAGGTTGGATAGCTCGTGTCGCGTTCGGTCCTCACCTCGGCCGGCCCCGAGCCGTCGTCAAGCGCGTGCGAGAGCATCTCCATCGCCGGGTTGTGCCCGACCACGATGACCGACGCCACCGACTCGTCGATGGTCGTCAGCAGCTCGATCACGTCCTCGGCTGCACCCGTGTAGAGGCCTCGGTCGAGCGTCGGTGAGAGGTCGATCTGCATCCCCCGCATCACCCCGCTCCACGTCTCCTGTGCCCGCGCCGCCGTCGAGACCAAGGCCAGCTCGAGCGGGGCCCCGGACTGGGCGAGCACCTGGCCCGCGGCAACGGCGTCCCGGCGGCCTCGATCGGTCAACTGCCTGGCGTGATCCGTAGCCGCCGTGCGTTCGGCCTTGGCGTGGCGCATGATCACCAGCTGAATGGTCATGTACGTACGCTGCCACATGTGGAGTCGCTGGGCCTGTTGGGTCTCCGGCGCCAGCCCCTAGGCTGATCGAATGGCGTCCCCACCCCCTGCCCCCGATGAGAGCGTGCCCGCTGGGCCGCTGCTCGCCATCGGCGGCGCCGAGGACAAGCTCGGCAAACGCGAAGTTCTCGGTCGTTTTGTCGACTATGCGGGCGGGGCGGATGGGCGGATCGCGGTGGTCCCCACCGCCTCAGGCCTGGGCCCCGATGTGGTGGATCTCTATTCGGCATTGTTCCGCAAGCTTGGTGCGGGATCCGTGATCGGGGTGCGGCCCGAGACGCGCGCCGAGGCGGAGGACCCGAAGGTTGTCGCCGACCTCGATGAGGTGACGGGCATCTTCATGACCGGAGGCAACCAGCTCAAGCTGTCCCAGGTGATCACCGGCACCGCCTTCGGCCGGGCGATCTTGGACGCCAACGCGTTGGGCGTCACGGTCGGCGGCACGTCCGCAGGCGCCAGCATCTTGTCCAGTCACATGGTGGCCTTCGGCTCCGGCGGGGCAACGCCGAAGCAGCGCATGACGCAGCTGGCGGCCGGGCTGGGACTCCTCGACGGTTGTGTCATCGACCAGCACTTCGCGCAGCGCAACCGCTACGGGAGATTGCTCATGCTGGTGGCGCAGTCGCCTGCACTGCTCGGCATCGGGGTCGACGAGGACACAGCGGCCATCGTTCACGAGGGCTCAGTGCTCGAGGTAGCCGGCCGAGGGGTGGTCACCGTGATGGACGGTTCACGGGTCCGAACCAACGCGCACGCCGCTAGGCACACGGCGCCGCTGCTCGTCTCAGACGCGGTGCTCCACGTGCTGCCGGCCGGCTCGGTGTTCGACCTCACCGAACGGACCTTGCTCGTGGGCCCACCCGTCGTCGACCCTGCCGTCGCCGCCGACCTGGAGCGGGCGGGCGATGACCTGCGCGCGCTGGCCCGGGACATCGCAGCGGAAGGCGTGTCTCCCACGAACCTGCGTCGTCGTCAGCGCCGCAGGGCGTCCGACCGGCGGAAAAGGTGACTCGAGGTGACCGACGAGCAGACCACCACGAGAGAATCGTCCAAGCCCCACGCGGAACTGGTGATCGTTGAGACGAGGGTCTATCGAGGGCCCAACATCTGGTCGTACGACCCGGCCATCCATCTGGTGGTGCAACTCGGGGTGCTGGAGGACTGGCCGACCAACACACTGCCCGGGTTCACCGAGAACCTCTTGCAGCTGCTGCCCGGCCTCCGGGAGCATTCATGCTCGCGTGGCCGGCGGGGAGGGTTCGTCGAGCGGCTGGATGAGGGCACCTGGCTCGGTCACGTCACAGAGCACGTCGCGTTGCAGCTCCAGCAAGAGGTCGGTCAGGACATGCGCCGCGGCAAGACCCGCCAGGTCAAGGGCCTGCGCGGGCACTACAACGTCATCTATGGGTACGTCGACGAACAGGTGGGCCTGGCCGCCGGGCGGATGGCCGCCCGCATCGTCAACCATCTGGTGGAGACCGATCCCGACTTCGACTTCGAGCACGAGCTCGAACGGTTCATCGTCCGCGCTGAGCGCACCGCGTTTGGCCCCTCGACACAGGCGATCCTCGACGAGGCGATGTCTCGCGACATCCCGTGGATCAGGCTCAACGAGCACTCGCTGGTCCAGCTCGGTCAGGGTGTCCACCAGAAGCGGGTCCGGGCGACCATGACCTCGCAGACATCGGGCATCGCCGTTGACGTCGCCTCCGACAAGGAGCTGACGACCCGCCTGCTGGCGGCGGCCGGGCTTCCGGTGCCCCGGTCGGAGTCGGTACGAACGGCCGACCAAGCGGTCGCGGTGGCTGACCGGATCGGATACCCGGTCGTGTGCAAGCCGCTGGACGGCAACCACGGGCGAGGAGTCTGCCTCGATCTGAAGTCAGCCGGGGACGTGCAGGAGGCCTTTCCGATCGCCGAGGGCCAATCTCGGCGAGGTGTAGTACTGGTGGAGAGTCAGATCACCGGCAAGGACTACCGCTGCCTGGTGATCGACGGACGCATCCACGCCGTCGCGGAACGAGAGCCCGCCTCGGTGACCGGTGACTCCGCCCACACGGTCTCCGAGCTTGTCGAACTCACCAACGCAGACCCTCGCCGCGGGGTTGGTCACGAGAAGGTGCTGACCAGGATCGCGGTGGATGACGCCGCCGTCGAGCTGGTACGCCACCAGGGTTTCTCGATGGATGACATTCCACCCGCGGGCACCGAGATCAAGCTGGCACTGACCGGCAACATGTCGACCGGCGGTATCGCAATAGACCGGACGCTGGAGGCCCATCCGGAGAACATCGAGGTTGCGGAGGAGGCCGCCCGGGTCATCGGGCTCGACATCGCCGGCATCGACTTCATCTGCCCAGACATCACAGAACCGGTGCGTGAGACGGGAGGAGCGATCTGCGAGGTCAACGCGGCACCCGGGTTCCGGATGCACACCCACCCGACGATCGGCGACCCCCAGTTCATCTCCAAGCCGGTGGT
>JBDUDR010000115.1:0-9725 GCA_040002845.1 Nocardioidaceae bacterium | reverse complement strand
CGCGCCGAGGTACGCCTTCCGCACGATCGGCTCGCGCCGAGGTACGCGTTGACGACCATCGCAGAGAGGTTTTGCGCGTGGAATCCGTACCTGGGTGAACCCGAGGTTCGACCTGTCGCCGATCTCTTGAGATCACAGTGTGCCTGCGGAGACTCTCGGCTGGCGGTGACGCCAGCGTTGCAGATGTCATCGCCGTGGCTGTGCCGGGTGGGGCTATCGCTGACGCCATGGACAAGGTAGAAGGTCTGGCCGGCCAGTTGACGATCGACGCTACCAACATGTACGAAAGCTATCCCGCGGGTTTCGACTCGTTGGCTAGTCAGGTCAAGTCGCTGGTCGGTGGCCCGACCGCGAAGGCGTTCAACACGAACTTCGCTGCACTGTACGACGATGTCGATGCCGAACCCGTCAGACCGGGCACCATGTTCGTCTGCGACTTCGATGCGCGCACGGTGACCGAGCAACTGATCGAGGACGCTGGCTTCGACCCGATCTACCTAGGAGGCCTCGACCAGGCGCGCGGCCTCGAGAATCTGGTTGCGATGACGCAGATGGCGTCGCGCGGCGGTCTCGGGCCGTTCTTCTACCCGTTTCAACCGCCCTGGTGATCTCCCCGCCGGCTGACGGGTTCTCGGCACATGCGGTGACGTGGAACTTGTAGGCGATCTGTGCCACCCGTACCGGCAGCCGGCTGGCGATATGTAGTCCAGATCGGAGGCGCCCCGTCGGACTCGAACCCACAACCCGCGGATTACCGAACGTCGCTTCTATGATTTCTCTTAACTTCCCCGAACTTTGACAGTCCGGCCACCTGTCTCACCTTCACCAATCTCTCTCGGCGTGACGGCTGAGGTGACTCGGACCGGGCCAGGCGGCTGTTACAGGTACCTGCTGGCAGTCGCGTGAGCGACGTACCGTCTCGTTGAACCGCTGCCGGGCGGCCTGCCGGGTGACTCCGAGCAACAGCTAGTTGGTGCCATGACCGGCCCTGTGCTCGTGCCGTCTGGACGGCGTCTGTGAGTCAGGCCTCGTCGCTCCGTACCGCTTCGGAGGCGGCCGCCACCTCCCGGAGGTAGGCGTGAGAGCCGATCAGATCGCAGCGGAGTTGCCCATGGGCCTGCGCGGTCAACGAGTCCCGTAAAGTTCCTCGAAGTTTCCGTGCAGGACACGCTCCTTGAGTTCCTGGCTCACGTCCGCGCCCGCGATCTTGTAGTACTCGCCCCAGAAGTCGCTCCACGGTTCATCCGAGGCAAACAGGACCCGGTCCTCTCCGACGCCACGCTTCTCGATCTCAGACAGCAACCAGCGGGCGCCGAAGCCGATGGCCCACGTGGTGTCGGCATACACCTTGAAGCCGTGCTCGACCCAGTCGAGGAACTGCGGAACCAGTTTGATATGACCGCTGACACCGCCACCGAAATGGACGATGTAGATCTTCACTCGCTTCCCGAACTCCTCGATCATCGGAATGAAGTTGTTGATATCCGAGGAGCCGCCGGCACTCGTGTGGAAGTGGAAGACGAGGTCGTGTTCCTCGGCTACGTCGAAGCAGGCTTCGGCGACCTCGCGGGTCTCGGCATCCCATGACTCCGGGTTGGGGTTTCCCCCAAGCAGGAAGGTGGTCTTCATGGCCACGATCCGTGGCTCACCAACCTTCTTGAGGGTGCTCATGGTCATCTCTTTGTTCTGGGGCAGGAACGAGACCCACAGCCCGCCCTGGAGACGGTCGTCGCGACCGACGGCGTCCAGCACCAGGTCGTTGAGTGAGAACGGCTGTTCCTGGACCGGTATGCCGTAGTTGGGCAGGATCAGCCCACGCTCGAGACCGCGCCGGTCAAGGTGACCCTTGATGTAGTCGTCGTACGAGGCGAAGTCATAGACCGTAGGTTTGACCGGGTCAGCCAAGTTGTAGAACTTCCAGGCCGCCAGCTCACCGATGTGGCTGTGTGCGTCAATGACATGGCCCGTGACACGCTCGACAGAAGCCATTTTCGTTCCTTTCCGCGAATACGGCTCACCGGCTGCCGACCCAAGGTCGAGAGCGGGCAACGAATCGAGTGATAGGCAGTCAGCCTTTGATGGCTCGGGCTCCCTGCCGCCGTTCAGGCTCTGGTCACACCGTCCACGTCTGCATGATCAGGGCTCCGTCGCGGCGGGCCGTCAGTACGGCGTCCAGCACGTCGAGCGGGTTTATTGGCCGCACGCCTTCCATCATGTCGATCTCGCGCATGCCGTACAGCGCTGCGGCGGAGAATCGGCATGCGTAGGCGTGACCGCCCTCGTCCATGAAGATCTGCAGCTGCTTGTTGTATCCCAGAGCTCCGGGAAACGCCTCGTCCCCCACCTTGGGGTACCCGCGGCTGGCGGCGGCCATGAGCGACCCGGGGCCGTAGAGCACGAGGTGAGTGTCGAACCCCTTCCGATTGATCCTGGTGGCGGTGAGCATGTTGACGAGTCCGACCGAGCCCTCGAACGGCACCGTGTGCATGAGGATGTAGGCCTTTTCGCCTGGCTGGGCCTGAATGTCCTCGAAGACCTTGTCATCCGCGTCAACGATCGCATCGCCCTTCTTGACCCGCTCTCCAACGATCTGTGCCATCGTGTCTATTCCTTTCTGGGGGTGGTTACTTGGTTGTTGTCCGGGTGGCGCGACCGTGCGTGGTCACACCCCCGGATCCCGCTTCGTGGGTGGTGCGTCCCAGGAGGCCCACTGCTGTCGGTGGCTCCCTGGCATCGCGCGGATCACACGTATGCGCAGCGCCCAGGGAAACACTCTGTAGGTGGGCGCGAACATCCGTAGCCAGAAGTTCTCCTGGACTCCCCGCGGCCGCCGCGGTCTGTTGGCGCCGTACTGTCGGCCGACACTATCCTGCGCAGCCACCAACAGGTAGTGCTCGGCGTTGCCACGCAGCCAGCCGGCGAGGGACATCTCAGCCGCCCCCGGAGGCATTGTCGACACCGTTCTGCGCGGCCATGGCGATCGGCTCGTTCAGTGCTCCGATCGCGGGGGAGTACACGTTCTCCATCGCGGCGAGATCGCGCAGGGTGAGTCCGAACTTCACCGCCGTGGCCAGGAAGTCCGCCCGTTCTTTGATGCCCTCCTGGCCAACCATCTGCGCTCCGATGAGGCGAAGCTGGTCGGGCTCGGCAAGAAGCTTGATCTTGATTGGCTTCACGCCTGGGTAGTAGCGGGCTCGCGAGATCCCCTCGGCCCGCCCTACGACGTACGGGATTCCCAATGCGGTCGCGAGGGTCTCTCCGAACGATGCGCCACCGATGACCCATTTCCCGGCCGGGGTTCCCCACGGCACGTAGACGGGTTGGTACGCCTTGGTCCCACCGCCGGCGTTGAAGCCTGCGACCTTGCCCTGCGCGTAGGCGTGGCTGCCGGTCAGGCCGGACACACCTACCCGTGTCAGGCCATGCGGCAGCTCAGCACAGTCCCCTGCGGCAAAGACGTCCGGAGCGGACGTGGCCATCCGCTCGTTGACGATCAGGCCGCCCGTTGAGCCCACCTTCAGGCCGGCCGTCGCGGCCAGTGTGACGTTCGACTGCTTGTGCGTGCAGATGACGGCAAGGTCGGCGGGGATCGTGCCGGCAGACGTCGTGACACCGCTGAGGGAGCGATCGCCGTCGAACGACTTCAAGGTGGTGTTGAAGTGCAGATTGACGCCAAGCTCGAGCCAGGACTCCTGCACCGGAGCGATGATGTCCGGATCCACCATATCGGCGAGGGCCCAGGGGTTGGGGTCGATCAGGTGTGTCTCGAGGCCCCGATGGGCCAGTGCGGTCGTCATCTCCACGCCCAGCGGCGTCGCGTGCACGACCACGGCAGACTTGACCGTGTCGAGCACCTTGTCCCACTCCATCGCCCGACGAATGTTCTTGACGTAGTACAGGCCGCCCAGGTCGCCCCCGGGCACGCCGGGATCTGCGTAGTCGAACCCGGTGGCAATCACGAGGCGATCCCAGCGAACCTCGCCCTCGCCCACGGCGTCGATCACCTTGCGTTTCAGGTCGATCGAGTTGACCCGGGTCTCGTAGTGGACGTCTATCTTCGCTTGGACGTAGGCCTCTTTCTGGGCCAGGAAGAGGCGTTCGAAGCTGTCGATCTCCTTGCCGTGCACATAGGGGATGCCGCACGGGCTGTACCCGACGTCCTCGAACTCGGTGTAGACGACGACCTCGTTGCTAGGATCTGCAGCCTTGACTCCACCGGCCGCGCCAATGCCAGCGGCTCCCCCGCCGATGACCAAAGTCGTGTGAGGCACGAGCGCTCCTCTCGGCCAGAAAAGCCTCGAGACCCTGCCGATGCATTTAGTATCGGCAATCAACAGTCACTATAGTGTGAGGCCTGGCAATGTCAAGGAGTGGTTGGTGGTGCTCCTCGCCAGAGGTCCGAAGAACCGGGGGACGGCCCTGCGCTACGTGCGGAGACCTGCCCTGAAAGGGGTTTCGAGCAGGTGACTGCGAAGCTCGATCGATGCCTGCGCCGCGGCCTGGATGCCTGTGGCGAGCGCGACACCGGAGGTATGACCGACGCGAACCAGGTCGGCAAGCGCCTCATCGACCCGGTTCAAGGCCCGCCCAGCGGCCATCGCTCGTAGCAGCGCGTCGACCTGGGGGATGCTCTCGCCTCGGCCGGCGTGGCGCAGGAGGGCGGCGGACAGATCGGTGGTAGCACCCGATGCATGGGTCAAGACGGCAGACCGGAGCTCGTCCGCGCAGACACCGAACGACTGGCTGGCGACCAGGAAGCCAGCAAGTACGTCGTCACCTGAAGGCGTCAGGCCGCAGCCGGCACCAAGTAGTCGGCGGACAAGGCCGACCACCTCCTGCGGCCCCAGCCAGCTGGCAGCGAGCGTGTTCACCAACCCCGGGCCATGCTCGGTGAATCCCAACCGCTCGAGCTCCTGTCCGGCGCGCTCGACGGCGGCGGCATCCGGCACGAGCCCCGCTGGCGCCGAGACGGAGATGGTTCGCGAGATCTCGACGGTCATGGAGCCGACCCCTACCTGGCCTGCACCGGTAACCACCGACCGATGTAATCCGATCAAGGGCTGCTCGGTGCTCGTGGCCGCCAGCACCAGTCCACACGGGAGCCGGACGGCGTCTCGCGTCAGCAGTGCTATGACCTGATCGTCAAACAGCCGAACATAGACGGCCGTCGGGAACGCGGCGAGCAGCGTCGCTTGGCGGGTTGGTCGGCTGATGAGTGCCTTGACCGACAGTGAGCCGGCCGCGGGGGTGACCACTGGTCGAAAGGCTCGTCCAGCGCCGGGTGGGGCCGGTGGGGGAGTCACGAGGTTCATGGCGGCGGCTGCCATCCCAGGCTGACGCTGATCTCCGGGCCCTGTCGCAGGGTGTTGGTCACATAGCACACGCGCTCGGCATCGGGGATGTGGGTCTCGAGCACGTCCGGAGGGCCATCGGATTCGACGAGGACGTCGACGCGGCTGAACTGCAGTCTTTCGTAGGTGCCCACGACTCGGACGCGTATGCCGGGTAGCGCAAGGGCACGCTTGTCGGCTGCGTGCGCCAACGCCAACGTGAAGCAGGAGGCGATGGCGGCCAGGAGCAGATCCGTCGGCTGTGGCCCGGTGTTCGTGCCACCCGCCGTCGCGGGCTCGTCCACGATGATCTCGAAGTCGCCCGCCTGTACCACGGCCCTCATGCCGCCATCCCAGGTGGCATCCACAGTCCGCTGTTGAACCACGCTGGCCATGGCGGTCAGCGTCCGGCCGTTGCGAGCACGGCCGCGCGGAAGCAACCGGCCGGCGCCGCTGCCACTCCAGCGCCGATCTGTCCGACGCCGGAGCTTGCGTGCAGGATTCCGGTGGTGACCTTCGGCGTGGTGTTGAGCGCCACGACGTGCCGCGCGTCGACCCCTAACGGCGTGCCTGCGTTGTTCCAGGTAGGCAGTTTGAAACGGGTGCTTTGCCCGGCGCAGATCGTCTGCATCTCCTCGGTGACCGCCACGGCGTCAGCCATGGTGCCGCCGAGGAAGCCGGCGACCGCCGGAGACCCCGCGGCGGCAGCCCCACCCAGGCCTACGAGCTCGAGGATGGCACTGTCGCCGATGTCCGGTGCGCTGGTCTCCGGACCGTAGTCCGGGTAGTACATGGCGTGCGACACCGGTGGCGCGGCGGCTAGGTATACGTGATCCGAGCCGGCTAGCCGCACGCCGTACGACGTGCCGTTGCGGCACATCATCGTCACGATGGTGGACCCCTCGACCTGCTCGGCCCACAGCGCTACTGACTTGGCTGCAGCCATGGCGAGGTTGAGGAAGAACAGGTGGTTGCCGGACAGGAACCGGGCCAGCTCGACCCTCCCGTCGTCCGGCAGCGCCGCCAGGTGCGGGAGCAGGTTGCGGATCAGCAAGCTGGTGGTCCCCTGCGAACGCATGTGTACGTCGTCGCCGATCTGCACGCCTTGGGCCGCGAGGCCGAAGACGTCGATCGGGCCGGAGTGGTCGAGAAGGTCACGGAGCATCGGCCCGGCGACCTCGCGCAGAAAGACCAGGCGTTCGATGGCCGCCGGCGTCTGGCGACCGAACCATGCCGTCTCGCCCGGGCCTTGGTTGATGGGGGAGAACGCGCGAGTACCTCCCTCCGGGTTGTCGACCACGAAAACCGGAGCGGACGGCCCGAAGGCACTGGCCATCGGCACCACGACGTCGTACTTGTATGCCGGCTCGAGCCGCACGGTGCCATCGGCCAAGAGGCGGTCGGCGTCCACCACGTTGTCCGCCCATCCCTCGGCCACGGTTGCCGCGCGCATCGACCGGCGAAGCGGGTCACATGCGTTCTCCCACGAGAGGGCCGGGCCGCAGTGTAGGAGAACCTGCCCGGACAGGTCAGGCAGGAGCGTGCTTGCCGCAGCAAGGTCGACGAGCAGGGGCGTGCCCTGGTCGAGCCGGCGCACGGCGTCGGCGTTGGCCCGATCGATCGAGTCCGCACGCACCCCGTACAGCTGCTCGAGAGCCTCGATCGACTCCATGTCGCCGTCTGCCGGGATCCTCCAGTCCACGTGCTGAACAGGGGTGGCCTGGTCCCGGACAGCGTCGGCGAACAGCGGCAGCCCGACATTCACTACTGAGACCTCGTCCGGCAGTACGACGTGCGGTAGTGCAGTGGTCATTTCGAGCCCTCCTTGGCCGCAGCAATCTGGCGAGCCTGCTCGACCAGTGCCTGCTCGGCTTCGTCCAACCCCTGCTGTCGACGGCGGACTGTCTTCCTCAACTCGACGACCAGCTGCAAGCACTGCTCGACCATGCTCTCGACTGCCCTCGGCGCGGCACCGCCCACACCGGTACGGGAGTCGACGATCGCCCGCGGGTCGAGCACGGGACCAAGGTCGCAATCGGTCAGGTTCCATGTCTGTCCGGTTTCGGCCAGGGCGACCTCGTCGAGCATCGCGCCTGTGATGTCGTTGCCCGGGATGCCGAGGCGGCTTGCCTCACGGACCGTCTTGCCCACGACGACGTACGCACTGCGGTAGTCCACTCCGCTGGTCTGCACGATGAACTCGCAGAGGTCGGTGGCCTGCGTGTAGCCCTCGTCGAGGGCTTCCGCCATCCTGGCGGCGTTGACCTGGAGTGTGCGTACCACACCGCTCATCAACCGTGTCGTGCGGATCGAGAGGTCCAGGGCGCGAGGCACCTCTCCATAGGCGAAGATCAGGTTGTCGCTGCGCGCCGACGGGCTCTTGGCCACCGCGAGAAAGCCCATCAGTCGACCTATCAGGACCCCCGATGCTCCACGAACAATCGACAGCGAGTAGGGGTTGCGCTTCTGCGGCATCAAGATGCTGGAGCGGGTGTATCCGTCGTCCAGATCGACGAAGTCGAACTCGCTGCTCGACCAGATCTCCAGGTCCTCGGCCAGTTTGCTCTGCGTCGACAGCAGGCTGGCTGCCGTTGCGAGCACATGGATCAAGCCGTCAATCTGCCACATTGCGTCTCTCGTGTGCTCGATCACGTCGTCGAAGCCCAGCGCGGTGGCGATGAAGCTCCGGTTGTCCAGCAGCCGCGTGCCGTTGACACATCCGGCACCGCCGGGGCTGCGGTTGACCCAGTCGAGAGCGTCGAGGAGCCTTTCGGCGTCTCGAATCGCCGGGTAGACGAACGACATCGCGTAGTGGCCGAACGTCGAGGGTTGCGCTTGTTGGAGATAGGTCTGGTCGGGCATCAGCGTCTCGACGTGTCGGCTGGCCAGGTCAGTCGCGTCCTGCGCGAACGAGGCGACCTGGTCGACAAGCTCGAGCAGCTGTCCTCGGACGTGCAGCCGCAGCGCGATCCGGGCTGCTTCCCGCCGGGGACGTCCGGCGTGGAGCCACCCTGCGACGTCGCCCAGCCGTTCCACGAAGAATCGTTCTCGGGAGTTGTACGGCTCACCGAACGCCGGGTCGTAAGGGAAGTCCGCAACGTCTGTGGCGTAGGCCTTCAGCAGGAGACGCTGCAGGTCTCGGGCCGCGGCCGCGGGGATGATGTTGCGGCGCCGCAGGTCCAGGACGTGCGCCATGTCGGCGAGGTTCAGCCCGTGGTGCAAGAACGGAGCATCGGCGTTCTCGAGAGTGAACCCGCTCTCCACCAGCTCGGGAGCGGCCGAGCCTTGGGGTGGACCGCTGAGTCGCGATTTCGTGGTCACGTGCAGGCTCCTTGGGTGAGCGCAGACAGGGCTGCCGTAACGCCGCCGGTGTGCCAGAACACGACCGGGGTGGGACAACGATCGGCAAGTAGGTTCCGCATCAGGGTCAGGGCCTTGGCCCCGTAGTAGTCGTCTAGCAGTAGTGCCTCATGGGTCAGGGCGATGTGTGCGCTGAGCCGGTCCTCCTCGGACGCGACGCCGAATCCCGGACCAACGCAGTCGCGAACCTCGATGTCAGCAGATGTCGCAGGAGTCAAGGACAGTGGAGACGCACATTGGCGAGCCAGGCGAAGCACCTGAGCGGACACGTCGTACGCAGGTCGGCTCACCGACGCCCCGAGCGTGCGCCACGGGCAGCCGAAGCCGACCTGGCCGGCCACCAGTCCGGCCTGCGTGGCCCCGGACCCGGTGGCCACGACCACAAGCGCTGGAGAGATGGCAGCAGCTTCGCACTGGGCAGCGAGCTCCCGCGCGGCCCAGGCGTAGCCGGCCGCGCCCACCCACGTCGCTCCGCCGCGCGGAACCGCATACGGCCGACGTCCCACCGCCTTCAGTGTCTCGGCGTAGGCGAGCACCGCCTCGTCCAACTGCTCCCGGGTGGCGGCTGCGTCGAAGAACAACCTGGCCCCGGATGCCTTGGCCAGCTCGATGTTGACCACCGAGGACGTCGGCGGCGGACCTGCGAAGAGCAGTTCGCAGTCCACGCCGGCGCGCCGCGCCGCCATCGCGGCAGCAGCGCAGAAGTTCGAGCTCGGGCTCCCCGCGGTGACCAGCAGGTCGGCGCCGTGCTCGATGGCGTCGCCCAGGAGGAACTCGAGTGCGCGCGCCTTGTTTCCGGCGATGCCGAAGCCGGTCAGGTCATCGCGCTTGATGTAGATCGGTCCTGCCGACAGGGCCGACTCCAGCCCGGGTGCCCGCACCAGCGGCGTTGGTAGTGTGGCGAGCCGAAGCCGCGGCAAGGTCAGGACCATTGCTCGGGCTCCGCCGCCCGCCTCGCGCGTGCGCAGTCCACCACCGCGTCGACCATCGCACCCGAGGCGCCAGCCTGCGGTCGGGCAAGCCAGTCTCGGCATT
>JBDUDR010000114.1:0-9726 GCA_040002845.1 Nocardioidaceae bacterium | reverse complement strand
GGTCCGCCGCGATCAACGCCACCGGCTCGTCGCGTAGGGCGAGCTTGGTCAGCACGGCCAGCGCCTCGCGACCCGACGTCGCGCGAACGATGCGGTATTCGGCGCCATACTGCCTGGTCAGGTCGCGGGTGATCGCCGCAGAGACCATAGGATCGTCGTCCACCGTCAGGATGGTCGGTTTGCTCATGAGCTCAGCCTTCGGGCGATCTCGCTGCCTGCCCGGGAGGCGGCGGAGGAACGGGAGAACCGGCAATCGAAGCATAAGCGCCTCGGCCGTGACGGCGGCAGAAGCCGCTCATCAGGTTCGGGCTGAACGTCCGGAACTTCTTGATGACAGGGCGTTGCCTCGCCCGTGGAACCGGTCTCCGTCCCGGCGCGTCCTACCGATGGAGGTGGGAGACACCATGCCGATTCGCACTGCGCTCCTCGTTGTAACAGCAATGCTGACCGTGGGCGGCTGCTCCGGGTCGGGCGCAGCTTCAGACGCACCGCCCTCAGCCGTCTCCGAGACAAGCGGGTCCGATACTCAACGGTCGACAGCGACCTCAGGCTCTTCCCCGGCCGCCGTCCGGGTCGTCGAGGAGAGCCAGGCTGATCTGTACCTGTGGGTAAGCGATCAGTCGTTCAAGGACGATCCAGTCGTACTGAACGTGAGTATCGACGGCACCGAAGTGATCGCTCAGCCCTTCAACGTCGAAGGCCAGCACAACTGGATCCTGTTCCCCCTCCAAGTCCCACCGGGACGACACATCCTCAGTGTCAGCTCCGAGACGGGAGCCAGGATGCTGAAGCATTTCACGTTGCCCGAGAGCGGCCCGCGGTACGCCGTCGTTGATTACTGGAACTATTCAGATGCCGCCGGTCGACACATCACCTGGCACATCCAGTCCGACCCGATGAGCTTCGATTAGGCGCCGTCCTCCCGCGCGGCTGTCCCGAAAAAGGTCGAGGATGATCTGCTCGCCAAGGCGATCAACTAGCCGCCAACGACGCGGTGCCCGCGTCGGCCGGTTGCGTGGCTGTGATCGCTGTTGATCCCTGCGGGGAGTCGGCCAACCGACGCGACCACCTCCCCCGCGTCGCGCGCTCAGGGGAATCTGATCCGTTTGATCGCCCTCCTGCTATGCCCTCGACCTACGAGGTTTGGTCTGTGCGGGGCACGGGAATGATCGCCGACATGCCTACGTTGGATGTGTAATCGTGTAATCGCGGCGGCAGGGCAAAGCACATGGATGACACTGAACGCGAGCTGGACACCTACTCTCGGCTGGTTGTTGGCGTGGCCGAGCGACTCACCCCCAGGGTCGCGGCATTGCGGGTGCGCCGCCGCTCGGGAGGGCGTACCGGAGAAGCGGCCGGATCGGCCGTAGTCCTGACGGGTGACGGACATTTGCTGACCAACGCACACGTCGTGGACGGTGCGCGATCGGGCGAGGCAGAGTTCGCCGACGGCACGCTGGCTCAGATCGAGGTCGTCGGCCGTGATCCCCTATCAGACCTGGCTGTCGTCCGATCGGACCGTGGAATCCCCGAGCCACCCGACTTCGGAGACGCCGACCAGCTGAAGGTGGGAAGCCTGGTGGTGGCGGTTGGCAATCCGCTGGGCCTGGCCGGTACGGTCACCGCCGGAGTGGTCAGTGCATTGGGGAGGGCCATGCCGGCGCGGACGCGCAGCGCGACGAGGATCATCGAGGACGTCATCCAGACCGACGCGGCGCTGAACCCAGGCAATTCCGGTGGGGCGCTTGCCGACTCCAGCGGCCGGGTGGTGGGAATCAACACCGCTGTGGCTGGCATTGGAGTCGGGCTCGCCGTTCCCGTCAACCCGACGACGCAGCGGATCGTGTACGCACTCCTGCACGACGGCCGCGTACGTCGCGCCTACCTGGGCCTGGTCACCTCGCCCGCTCCGTTGCCACCGGTCTGGGCAGACCGGATGGGGCGGCGCACCGCGCTCCGCGTGGTGGAAGTGGTCGCTGGCAGTCCCGCAGAGGCCAGCGGACTCCGTCCGGGCGACCTCGTGCTGGCTGTCAACGGCTTGCCGCTTGGTGATGCGCAGTCACTTCAGAGGCAGCTCTTCGAGTCCGCGATCGGACGGCGTACCGAGATAACGGTCCTACGCAACGGTGCCATGGTGGATGCTGTCGCCATCCCAGGAGAGCTGTCCGACTGAGGTCCGCAGCTCGGGGTCAGTCCACCTCCACGAGCAGGGCTTGCCCTTGGCCAACGCCGATGCAGGCAGCCGCGACGCCGGTTCCTCCGCCGCGTCGGCGCAGCTCACGACACAGATCGACCACCACACGCGGCGCCGATGCACCGAGCGGATGACCGATCGCGATGGCGCCTCCGTTGACGTTGACGCGGTCGGAGTCGATCTTCGGCAGTTCGTGCAACACCGACAAGACCATCGCCGCGAACGCCTCGTTGATCTCCCAGAGGTCGACCTCCGAGATCTGCCTACCCGCCCGGTCCAACAACCTCTGGATGGCGGGGACTGGTGCGACGCTGAACCGATCGGGCTCTAGAGCGGCGGTCGCGCTGGCCACGATGCGACCGAGCGGACGTACGCCCAGTTGATCGGCCGCTTCACGCGTACCGATGAAGGTGGCAATCGCCCCGTCGTTGATCGGTGAAGAGTTGCCGGCGGTGACCGTGCCGTCCCGGCTGAAGGCGGCGGCGAGTCCGCGCAGCGTGTCAACCGTGCTGTCCGGTCGGATGGACTCGTCGCGATGTACGCCCTCGACCTCGAATGCGAAGCCCTCGTGGACGCCCGACTCCCAGGCTTCAGCGGCGCGTTGGTGGGAGCGCGCTGCCCAGGCGTCTTGGTCGTCACGACCGATGCGCAGCTCCCTGGCCACCTTTTCAGCACTGGCGCCGAGGGAGGTCGTCCACTCCGGAGGGAACTTCGGATTGACCATCCGCCATCCGATGGTGGTCTGAAACAGCTCCATCGATCGGGGGAGTCGTTCATCTGGTTTCGGCAATACATAAGGGGCGCGGCTCATGCTCTCCACGCCACCTGCGATGACGAGCGTCGCATCGCCGACTGCAACGGCCCGACTGGCCTGGATCATCGCCTCGGCTCCGGACGCACACAGGCGGTTGACGGAGACCCCTGGGACCGTGACGGGAAGTCCGGCCAGCAGCACCGCCATCCGCGCGACGTTGCGGTTGTCCTCGCCGGCGCCGTTGGCGTTGCCGAGGTAGACGTCGTCGACGGACTCCGGCTCGAGTGCCTCGTACCGTGCTGTCAACTCGCGGATCGGCAGGGCCGCTAGGTCGTCGGTGCGGATGTGCGAGAGCCCGCCGCGATGTCGTCCGAAGGGGGTGCGAGCCGCGTCGATCACGTAGACATCGTTGATCTCGGTCATCGACCTCATCCTCCTGTGCTCATCGCAGATCGGGGTGTGCCTTGGCAAGCTGCTTGGGTGCGCGCGCGTACCACGACTCGACCAGTAGCTCCCGCAGCTCGCGTCGCTCGAGTGGTGACCTCCGGCAGGGTCAACGCGGTCGCGCCGACGTCATCCCAGTTCGCCATGCACCTATCGTTGCGCATCGAGCGCAAAACTTGGTCCAGCCGGGAACCGGATGGCGGATCTCGGCGTCCCATGGGGGATGGGGTGCCGGTGCGCCTGTCGACGCGATCGTTGGGAGCGTGTCCACGGTGAGGAGCAGCAGACGGGTCGCGGCAGGGGTCGCCGCGTTGGCGATGATGGCGACCGGCTGCGGTGGGACGCAGGCCGGGGGTGCAGCAGCGCCCGAGCCCAAGGACTGCGGCAGTCAGCAAGGTGGCGCCGCTGCCAATGCGCGCGTCGATGAGGCTGCCCAGGGGATGAGGCAGTTCGGGTACGACCTCATGGGTGCCGACGACGTCCATGGCAACGAGGTCATCTCTGCCCTGAGTCTGTCGGTCGCGTTTGCCATGCTTCGTGAGGGCGCCCGCGGCGAGACTGCGCAGCAGATCGACGATGTGCTCGGATTCCCAACTTGTCGCTCGGACGCTTACGATGCGCTGTTGCACGGACTCGCCTCGCTGCGTGGTTCGGTTCTGCAGATCGCCGACCGGACGTTCGTCCGGCGTGGCTTCGATCCGAGGGCGGGCTACCTTGACACGCTGGCTCGAAGCTACGGCAGCGGGATCCAGTCGGTCGACTTCAGCTCGCCCTACGCAGCGGCTGAACTGATCAACACGTGGGTCGCCGAGCACACTGACGACCGGATCAAGAAGTTGCTGGATCCAGGCGAGCTCGATCCCACGACCGTGTTGATGCTCGTCAACGCCATCAACATGGACGCGAAGTGGACGACGCCGTTCGACCCCAAGGACACGACTGACGCTCGCTTCGCGACCCCCAGCGGCGATGAAACCGTGCCGATGATGCGTGACCTGCGGATGTCGGTGGATTACGCGCATGGTGACGGCTGGCAGGCGGTCCGGCTGCCGTACCAGGATGGCCGGCTGTCGATGTGGGTGCTGCTTCCCCGCGCGGACGGCGATCCTTACGCGTTGCTTGCTCCGCAGGCTCTCTCGTCCGTGGCTTGGCTCCCGAGGCGGGTCGACGTCTCGCTGCCGAAGTGGGACTTCGAGACCCGGCTGTCCCCGATCGACACCCTCAAGAGCATGGGTATGACCGACGTGTTCGACCCGTTCGGCAAGGCGGACCTATCGGGCATCTCTGACACGATGTATCTCTACGTCAACCTGGTCGAACACGTCGCGAACATCACGGTGGGGGAGAAGGGCACGAAGGCCGCAGCCGCCACCGCGATTGGTGTGGTCTCGTTGAGCGGGACGGTGAGTCGCGGATTGAGGTTCACGGCCGACCATCCTTTCGCGTTCGCAATCATGGACGACTCAACCGGTATACCCGTCTTCGAAGGCGTCGTGACCGACCCGTCGCAATAACGCGATCCGACACTTATTCGCCACGATCCGACACTTATTCCGCGCGATCCGACAGTTATTCCGCGGGGCTAGGGGTAGCCGAGGATGTCCCGGCGGCGCTCACCCCAGTCCAGAGCTGACCGGATGGCCTCATCGAGCGAGAGCTCGGTCTTCCAGCCGAGCAGCTCCGCCGCGCGACTGGCATTCGCGTACGCGCCCACCGCATCACCAGGTCGCGGAGGCGCCGTGCGTTTCGGTACGGGTGACCCGTAGGCCCGCTCGAACGACTCGATGAGCTCGAGGACGGTGGTTCCGCTCCCCGTGCCGAGGTTGAGCACCACACTAGGGGACTCGACAGCGCCGATGACCTGGTCGAACTGCTCCACCGCCATCACATGGGCGCGCGCAATGTCCCACACATGCACATAGTCCCGCAGCCCGCTCCCGTCGCGCGTCGGGTGGTCCGTACCCGTGATCGTGAATGCCTCGAGCTCCCCGCGGGCAACCGCCACCAGCTGGCCGATCACGTGCGACGGCAGCCGATCGTAGATCCCGCTGCGCAGCCGTGGATCGGACCCGATCGGGTTGAAGTATCGGAAGATGATCGCCCGCAGCTCAGTGGCAGCGCAGATGTCGGTCAGCGCCATCTCCATGACCTGTTTCGTCCTTGCGTACGGCGAAGTGGGCGCCAGCGGCGAGTCCTCGGTCACCTCGAACGTCGGGGACATGGCATACAGGGATCCTGATGAAGAGAACACCACTCGCGGCTTGCCCAGTGAGACCAAGGCATCGAACAACTCGAGCGACTTGGCAACGTTGTCGCGGTAATACTCATACGGCTGCTCGACGGACTCGGGCACCACGATCCGCGCAGCGCAATGGATCGTGCATTCAAGGTCGGGATGCTCGCGGACGATCTGCCCTAGGGCGGCGCGATCCGCGATATCGGCGTGGTAGAAGATCCGCCCCTCTGTGAAGACGCGAGGTCCGTTGAGCAGCGAGTCCAGCAGGATCGGCACATGGCCTGACTCCTCCAGCGCCGTAGCGATGACGCTCCCGATGTAGCCCGCTCCTCCGGTGACCACGACCTTCATGTCTGCGGACCCTAGCGAACAACGGCAACATCTCACGGCGAGCGGCCGGCCTTCCGGTCACGCGGCGGCGCGTCCTGCGCTAACATTGAGGTATGCGGACGACCCTGCTCCTTACCGAGCCGCGCTGAAGAAGCAACTCAGCGCGGCTGCCCCTCGTGCCCGAGGGGCTTTTCTATTTCAGGAGCCAGCCCCACCGTGTAGGAGAGCAGAGCAGTGAGTCCAAACACCGACCAACCGACCCAGCGAGCCGCGCTGGATGTTCAGGCTGTGCAGGAGAAGTGGCTGCCGGTCTGGACCGAGCTGGACCCGTTTCGCGCGATCGACGACGGGGCGAGAGAACGCCGGTACGCGCTGACGATGTTCTCCTATCCCTCCGGTGACCTGCATATGGGCCATGGCGAGGTGTTCGCGCTGCATGACGTGCTGGCGCGCTATTGGTTCCAGCGTGGTTATGACGTCTTGAACCCGATCGGCTGGGACTCGTTCGGTCTGCCGGCCGAGAACGCCGCGATCAAGCGCAACGAGCACCCGGCGATCTACACGTACGCCAACATCGCGACCCAGGCCGAGTCGCTGCGCCGCTACGCGATGAGCTTCGACTGGTCGACGCGGCTACACACGTCCGACCCCGAGTACTACCGCTGGACACAGTGGCTGTTCCTGCGCTTCTACGAGCGTGGTCTGGCATACCGCAAGGCGTCGCGGGTGAACTGGTGCCCCAACGACCAGACGGTGCTGGCCAACGAGCAGGTCGTCGGCGGTATGTGCGAACGCTGCGGCGCGGTCGTCACCAAGCGCCAGCTGACCCAGTGGTACTTCCGGATCACGGCGTACGCGCAACAGTTGCTGGACGACATGGCTCTGCTGGAGGACCACTGGCCGGCCCCGATCCTGACCATGCAGCGCAACTGGATTGGCCGGTCCGAGGGTGCCTTCATCGACTTCCCGGTCGAGGGGCGTGACGAGCCGATTCGGGTTTTCACCACGCGCCAGGACACGCTGTTCGGTGCCACATTCATGGTGGTCGCGCCCGAATCGTCCCTGGCCAAGCGGTTGTGTGCACCGGAGCAAGAAGACGCGTTGGCTGCGTACCTGGAGCAGGTCAACCGCTCCACCGAGGTCGAGCGGCTGGCGATCGAGCAGCCTAAGACGGGAGTTTTCCTGGGGGCGTACGCCGTCAATCCGGCCACTGGTCAGCGGATCCCGGTGTATGCCGCCGACTACGTGCTGGCCGACTACGGCACCGGCTCGATCATGGCCGTGCCGGGACAGGACCAGCGGGACTGGGATTTCGCCGAGTCGCACGACCTGCCGATTGTGCGCACGGTGCAGCCACCCGACAGCTTCGACGGCAAGGCGTACAACGGCGCGGGATCAGCCATCAACTCCGCCAACGACGAGGTGAGCCTGGACGGTCTGCCGGTTGACCAGGCCAAGGCGCGGATCACGACATGGCTGACGGCCAACGGTCACGGCGAGGGAACGGTCAACTTCCGACTGCGCGATTGGCTGCTGAGCCGGCAGCGTTACTGGGGCTGTCCGATCCCGATCGTGCACTGTGAGGACTGCGGGGAGGTGCCCGTACCAGACGACGAGTTGCCGGTGGTGCTGCCGGACCTACGGGGTCAGGACCTGGCACCGAAGGGCACGTCACCGTTGGCTGCTGCCACGGAGTGGGTCGAGACGACCTGTCCCAAATGTGGTAGGCCCGCGCGGCGCGACAGCGACACGATGGACACGTTCGTCGACTCCTCGTGGTACTTCCTGCGCTACTGCTCACCTGGCAAGAAAGACGGCCCGTTCGACCCCGAAGCGGCAAACCGCTGGATGCCGGCGGCAAACTACTTCGGCGGCGCTGAGCACGCCGTACTGCACCTGCTCTATTTCCGATTCTTCACCAAGGTGCTGCACGACATGGGGATGTTGGATGCCGTCGAGCCCACGCGGTCACTCATCAACCAGGGCCAGGTGATCAACCGAGGCAGGTCGATGAGCAAGTCGCTGGGCAACGGGGTCGACCTGGGTGAGCAGATCGACAACTACGGCGTCGATGCGGTTCGCCTGACGATGGTCTTCGCCGGCCCCCCGGAAGACGACATCGACTGGGCGGACATGTCCCCCGGCGGCTCGGTCCGGTTCCTGCAGCGCGCGTGGCGGCTGGCGGGTGACGTGTCTAGTCAGCCTGGGGTGGATTTCGGAAGGGGTGATCTGGCGCTGCGAAAGGCGACCCACCGGGCCGTCCATGAGGCGACGGAGCTGATCGAGGCCTTCCGGTTCAACGTGATGGTCGCGCGAGTGATGGAGCTGGTAAACGTCACCCGCAAGGCGATCGACTCGGGCTGCGGCCCCGACGATCCGGCGGTACGCGAGGCGGTCGAGGCGGTCGCGATCATGTTGAGCCTGGTGGCGCCGTACACCGCTGAGGAGATGTGGGAGCAGTTGGGTCACCAACCCACGGTCGCCAAGGCCGGCTGGCCGAAAATCGACGAGTCGTTGGTTGTGCCGGACTCGGTGACCTGTGTGATTCAGGTTGGGGGCAGGGTGCGCGCGCGGTTGGAGGTGACCCCGGACGTCACCGAGACGGAGCTGGAGCGGTTGGCCCTGGCTCACCCGAACGTGCGCCGAGCGATCGACGGCATGCCGATTCGCATGGTGATCGTGCGCGCTCCCAAGCTGGTCAACGTCGTCGTCGGTTGACCGCGTCTTGTTGCGTCCGCGGGGGGTGGCTCTGCCACAAGACGCAACAGCCCCTATTGCTCACCCTGCTGCGAACCCCGCGGAGACTCCGGCCAGTACGGCTGCCTTGTTGAACGCGTACGACACCATCCAGCCTGGCTGAACTCTCAGGTAGACGACGTCGCCCCAGCTGCTCGGTGAGCTGCCGTAGTGGGCGGTCAAGTGTGCATCGACCGGCTCGAAATCGGGGTGACCTGGCGCCAGGAACTCAACCCTCCCATGGGTAAAGATGCCCAGGTCGTCACCAACGATGTGCGCTGCGCTGACTGCTGGTCGGGCCTGCAGATGGCGTGCCTTGGCACTGCCAGCACCGGTCGTGAAGAGCCAGCGGGCATGCCAGAAATGCCCGTCGACACCGCTGACTCGAGGCTCGCCAGACGCGGTGACTGTAGCCACCGACAGCGTCCGCATCCCGGTCAGCACATCGCACATCTGCTCAGCGGTCAGGGTGCGTTCGCCCTCAGTGATGATGCTTCGCAAGTGCTCGGTCGCTCCAGCGAGTGAGGAGTCGAGCAGCTGCTGAAGGCCCGCAAGTTCATCCGGTGTCTCGTGCACGTCACCCAGTATCGCCTGGGTGCAGTCGTACCGCTTGATCGCGTTTGCTCGATGCCTCAGGCGCTAGTCTCGCTGCCATGTCTCGCGTAGCGCTGGTCACCGACTCGACGGCGTCCCTACCCGCCGACCTGGTTGCCGCGCATGACATCACGGTCATACCGCTGCAGGTGGTCATCGGCACCAGTTCGTACGACGAGGGCACCGAGGCGACACCAGAGGCGGTGGCCAGAGCCCTTCGCGAAAGGACCCCGGTCAGCACCTCGCGTCCCGGACCACCAGTGTTCTTGCGAGCGTACGAGCGCGCCGCTTCGGCGGGTGCCCAAGCCGTCGTCTCTGTGCATCTGTCCGGTGATATGTCGGGCACGTACGAGTCGGCTTCGCTGGCGGCTGCCCAGGCGTCGATCCCGGTGGAGACCGTCGACAGCCGTCACTTGGGGATGGCCACCGGGTTCGCCG
>JBDUDR010000113.1:0-9755 GCA_040002845.1 Nocardioidaceae bacterium | reverse complement strand
CGCGGCGTGCGCCTCGGGCTGGCAGTGCCAGGTCTGTTCGGGATGCAGGTACGCGCGGTCGCCGAGGCCACGGCGGAGCTGAAGGGCCAGGGCAAGGACCCACGACCTGAGATCATGATCCCCTTGGTCGGGGACGCCCAGGAGCTGGCGATCGCCAGAGCCGAGGTCGAGGGCGTGCTCGATGAGGTGAGTGACTCGACCGGAGTTGACGTGCACTGCCCGATCGGCACGATGATCGAGCTGCCTCGGGCGGCGTTGACCGCGGGTCGGATCGCAGAGCGGGCCGACTTCTTCTCGTTCGGCACCAATGACCTGACCCAGACGACCTGGGGTTTCTCGCGGGACGACGTGGAGGCTGCGTTCTTCCCCAACTACCTCGATCGAGGCATCTTCGAGGTGTCGCCCTTCGAGTCCATAGACCGCGACGGCGTGGGTGCTCTCGTGCAGATGGCGACCGATGCCGGTCGGCGGGCCAGGCCCGGGCTGAAGATCGGCGTGTGCGGCGAACATGGTGGTGACCCAGACAGTGTGGGGTTCTTCCACCAGGTCGGGCTGGACTACGTGTCCTGTTCCCCGTTCCGCGTGCCCGTGGCCCGACTCGAAGCCGGCCGAGCCGCCGTCGCCGACTAACCCCCTTCGCCGATCCGACACTTATTTCGCGCGATCCGACAGTTATTTCGCGCCGACCGAGCCGGGCCGACCTGGACGGGCGGCTCGATCCCCGACCAACCCAGCTGGGACGCGCAGCAGGCACGCGAGACCATTGCGAGCGATCCCTTCCTCGCGAACGGCGTCTTCGTGGTCGAAGACGTACGCGCCTGGAACGTCTTTGTCGACGAACTGTCTGTTTAGCTGTCGAACGGCAGCCGCGGGCAGTCGGGTACGGAGCGCCCTACTCGATCCGGGTCGCGGCCCGCGCGGCTGGTTCTGCTGCCGGTTGGGATGGACACTGGGCTCATGATGAAGGCTCGTCGCCGACTGTACGGCGGCCGGCGATGCCGGGTGACAGCTGTCGGCTCCGTTGCCGGAATCGTGCTGACCGCCGCGCTGGCGTCGTGTACAGACTCGCCGCAGGCAGCTCAATCCACCGGCTCCGCGACGCCATCGGGCGGTCGCTCCCTTTACAGCCAGCCCTCCACCGATGGGGCCCGAAGCCAGCACGTCTGGGCCAGGCTCGCGGCCCGACCAATGCACCTACCCCATGTTGCCGCTGGTGCAACGTGCCCGGTCACCAGGCACTGGAGCAGCTACCGGACGGCTGAGGGGCGCGTAGGAATCATGCTGGGGCCCGGTCCCGTCTACCCAGGCGTCTTCACAGACTTGGCGAGATGGCGGCGGCACGTGGTGATGCAGATGGGACACCCCAAGCATTCTGTCTTCTTGCCTCGCGGATGGCTGATCAACAAGGTTCTTTGGAGTGTCAGCCGGAGCTACCCGAATCCGGTTCTGATCCGGGGTCGCCAGGTCGACGGATCGCGCCGGATGCTGTTCTACGGCAATGGAGGACCAGAGGAGTGGTACACACGTGGAGCACCAGCGTTGCGGCTTTCGGGACGAGACGACGCATATCCGTCAGAGTTTAAGGTCCCAGCCCCAGGCTGCTACGGCTGGCAGGTCGACGGAATCGGCTTCAGTCGAGTCCTTGTGTTCAAAGTGGTGAGGCAGACTCCCAGAATCGGCTGACGCTCTTGGCGCTGACAGATGCCGACCCATGCGGTCGCAGGCCAAACGGCCCAGTGGGTCGCTCGCGCTAGGGTCGTCCGCGACATGAACGAGGTACGGCTCCCGGCTGGCTACGCCGATTCGGACGCGCAGCGCTGGGTTGATGAGCCGCCCAAGCGGGCTGAGCGGAGCCCGTTCGCCCGGGACCGGGCCCGCGTGGTGCACTCTTCGGCGCTGCGGCGACTCGCGGCGAAGACTCAAGTGGTCGGGCCTGGGACTGACGACTTTCATCGCAACCGGCTTACCCACACCCTGGAGGTCGCCCAGGTCGGCCGCGAGCTGGCCAACACGCTGGGGTGCGATCCCGATGTCGTCGAGACCGCGTGTCTGGCTCACGACATCGGCCATCCGCCCTTCGGGCACAACGGCGAGGTCGCTCTTGACGCCGCAGCGGCAACGTACGGCGGCTTCGAGGGCAATGCGCAGACCTTGCGCATCCTGACCCGCCTCGAGGCCAAGACGTGGACTGCCGAAGGTCGGAGTGCCGGGCTCAACCTCACCCGCGCCTGCCTGGACGCCGCCTCCAAGTACCCGTGGGCCAGAGGCCAGTCCCCGGCGGAGTCCGGCAAGTTCGGTGTGTACGTCGACGACCTGCCTGTGTTCACCTGGTTGCGAGAAGGTCAGCCCAGAGGCCACCGGTGTCTGGAGGCCCAGGTGATGGACCTCGCCGATGACATCGCGTACTCCGTGCATGACGTCGAGGACGGCGTCGTCGCCGGCCGGATCGATCTGGCCAGGCTGGCTGACCCGGGTCGGCGCCGAGACGTCTGGGCTGTGACCCGCGACTGGTACCTCCCGGGAGTCTCAGACGATGTGCTCGAAGAGGCCATCGGCCGCGTCTGGGCGACCCCCGGCTGGCCAGCTGCTACGTACACGGGAAGTCGGCGCGCACAGTCGACCCTGAAGAACCTCACCTCGGGACTCATCGGCAGGTTCTGTCGCGCCGCCGAGGAGGCAACCCGAAAGGCGTACGGCCCGAGCCCGCTGGCCCGATATGGCGCCGATCTGGTGGTGCCCGACGACACCAGGGCCGAGATCGCCGCTCTCAAGGGCATCGCAGCGCACTACATCATGCGCGCTCCGGACCGGGTGGCCGGACTTGCGCGCGAACGGGACATCATCACTGATCTGGTCAGACTGCTGCGACACCGTGCGCCTGACCCGCTGGAGCCGGCGTTCCGGGATGACTTCGACGCAGCGGCCGACGACCCGTCCAGACTTCGCGTGATCATCGACCAGATCGCCTCCCTCACAGATGCTTCCGCACTGGCCTGGCACGTCCACCTGACTGCGTAGACTCACCGCCGTGGCCGGCCGGATCCGTGACGACGACATCGCTCTCGTACGCGAACGCGCCCGGATCGACGAGGTGGTGTCCCAGCACGTCACGCTGCGCAACGCGGGGGGAGGATCGCTCAAGGGGCTCTGTCCCTTTCACGACGAGAAGTCTCCGTCATTTCATGTGACCCCCAGTCGCGGTTTCTACCACTGTTTCGGGTGCGGCGAGGGCGGGGATGTCATCACGTTCGTCGAGAAGGTCGAGGGGGTCGGGTTCACGGAAGCGGTGGAGCGGCTGGCCAACCGGTTCGGCGTGCAGCTGCGATACACCGAAGAGGACGGCCGGTCAGCCAATCGGCCGCAGAGCGGACAGCGGTCGAGGCTGATCGAGGCCCATCGCCTGGCCGCGGATTTCTACGTGGGTCAGCTGGTCGACTCTCCGGATGCGGTTCTGGCCCGCCGGTTTCTCGATGAGCGAGGTTTCGACAAGGATGCTGCCGACACCTTCGGGATCGGGTTTGCCCCGCAGGGCGGCGACGGTCTGCTCCGCCACCTGCGACAGAAGGGGTTCACCGATCAGGAGCTCGTGACAGCCGGCCTCGTCGCAGAGAGTGGGCGCGGGGCGTACGACCGGTTCCGGGGTCGGCTGCTGTGGCCGATCCGAGACGTGTCCGGCGAAGTGCTCGGCTTCGGCGCCAGACGGCTGTTCGACGATGACCGGGTGCAGGCGAAATACCTCAACACTCCTGAGACGCCCATCTACAAGAAGAGCCAGGTCTTGTACGGCGTGGACCTGGCGCGTCGCGAGATCGCGCGGCGCTCACAGGCGGTGGTAGTCGAGGGGTACACCGACGTCATGGCCTGCCATCTGGCCGGGGTCGGCACGGCCGTAGCGACCTGCGGGACGTCGTTCGGCGAGGATCATGCGCGTCTGCTGCGTCGGCTGCTGCTGGACCATGACGAGTTCCGGGGTGAGGTGATCTTCACTTTCGACGGCGACGAGGCCGGCCAGCGGGCGGCGTTGAAGGCCTTCCAGGGCGATCAGCAGTTCGTGGCCCAGACCTATGTCGCAGTCGAGCCCGACGGCCTCGATCCCTGCGAGGTCAGGGTCAGCAAGGGTGATGCCGGTGTACGAGAACTGATCGCGCGCCGTGTCCCGCTCTATCGGTTCGTGCTCGGTGATGTGGTGGGCCGCTACGACCTCGATCGCGCGGATTCCAGGATCGACGCGATGCGGGAGGCCGCGCGACTCGTTGCCAGCATCCGCGACCGATCGAAGGTCGATGCGTTCGCCCGTGAGCTGTCGGGCATGATCGGGCTCGACGTCGAGGAGGTACGCGCCGAGGTGCGGCAAGCGGTCAACCGCGGTCGCTCGCGTGGCCGGGGGTCGGCTCGTCGTTCAGGACCGGAGAGCGGCTCGCCGCCACCGCCCGACGAGCGACCTAGCCTGCGGGACCCTCGTTTCGCGGTCGAGCGGGAGACGCTGAAGTTGGCTCTGCAATGGCCCTCGCTGGCCATCGATCCGATGGCCGAGGTGGAAGCAGCGGACTTCACCCACCCGACGTACTCCCTGGTCTGGCAGACGGTTGAGGCCGCTGGGGGTGTGGGTGGAGCTGGCGACGACTGGGTGTCCACGCTGCGTGCCAAGTCGCACGACGTCGAGGCGTCGTCCGTGATCACTGCCTTGGCCGTTGAGCCCGTGCTGTCCGGCGGGGAAGTCACGCACGGGTATGTGGAGTCAAACGCCGCTCGGCTCCGCGAGCTGACGGCGCTGCGTCGCATAGAACAGCTGAAGTCGAGGCTGCAGCGCACCAACCCGGTAGAACAGCCGTCCGACTACAACCGTCTCTTCGGCGAGTTGGTCGCCTTGGAGCAACACCGTCGGTCGCTTCGCGAGCGTGCGATCGGTGGGCTCTAGCCGTGGGCAGGCTGCGTCGCACCTCGTTGCCGGCCGATGTCCGGTCCGCCCTCCCGCTGGGCTCGGGTGAGCGCCCGCTGGCGTACGCCGAGGCCCGGCAGGGAGTGTGGTGGGTCGGCACGCTCGCCGCGCTCTATATACCGCGCGACGGCGACTGGGTCCGGCTGGCCTGGGAGGTCGTCGAGCATGCGGAGTGGGAACAGGACTCGGGAGCACTGCTGGTGACCGAGACGGCTGACTTCGGTGAGCGGCGGCAGCAGCATCGGGCAGACTTCGATGACGCTTCGAGATTGCTGCAGCTGATCCGCGAGCGAGTGACCGCAAGCGTGGTTCTGACCCGGTTCGTTCCGGTCGAAGGGAGGGCCGGGATGACTCTGGTGGGCCGCCGTGCCCCGGGCAGCGACGGCGAGGTGGAGTGGTCGTTCGTACTCGGTGCAGGGTTGGAGCCTGACGATCCGCGGCTGCGAGAGATCGCCCAACGGGCGCTCGTGGAGGCCGAGCGCGAGCTGGGCTGAGCGTCGCGACGCGCTCATGTCGCCGGGAAGCGGCGCCGCTTGCTAACCTAGGCGGGCCGCTGGGCGATCGCCGGTTCGACCGACATCGAGTCAGGGCGATCCCGCGTAGCTCAATTGGCAGAGCATTCGGCTGTTAACCGAAGGGTTACTGGTTCGAGTCCAGTCGCGGGAGCCAGCCCTTGGTGTCGCTGGCCGGTACGCTCGGTGGCTGCCCGGGGCGTTCGGGAGGTTGGTACGCGTCGGGGCGGTAGCTCAGCCGGTTAGAGCAGCGGACTCATAATCCGTGGGTCGTGGGTTCGAGCCCCACCCGCCCCACGACGAGGCAAGACGCGAATACTTGGTCCTGCACAACGGTTGCACAGAGGAGCCCCACCGGGAGAACGGGAATGAAGGTGCTACAGGTGTCCCTCCTTGCAGCCGGCGACGGCACCTGCGCGCCGCGTACGCTCCGCGGCGTCCATGACTCCTCATACGGGCGCCTGCGGGGCTCAGCGGGGGCCCCGTCGCTTTGGTCGTTCGCGATGGCGATGCAGCTCGGCTAGGTCGTGAAGGAGTCATCGCCGACTTCGACCCCTGCCTGAACGGTGGCATGACGCACGGACGACTACCCTCCCTACGACATCAGATCGCAGATGGAGACCGCGTGCCCCTTCATCGATGAGATGAGCGCGAACCCGTCCTGCAGCCCGTCGAGGGTCAGGTTCCCGTTGGCGAGGACCCAACCGGTTCCCACCATCGGCGTCGTCCACCGACCGGTGCCCTGGATAGCGTTGCCGGCTGCATCGAAGAAGGTCGGCCCGGCGATCGCGAACGTCCGAGAGAACCCGGTGTCGTCGCGCGGCCACGTGACGAACAACTGGCCCCCAGCGAATCCACTCGTCGGGTTCCCTGCGGCGTCGAGGAACGTGATGCTGTGGGTGCTCCCGCGGACCGTCGCGGTCATCGGGAACGAGCAGACATCAGGGAAGGGGATTACGGCCTCGAACGGGCCGCTGTGGGTGATGATCGTCTGAGAAGCCCACGCGGGCAACGCGAGCCCCATGAGAGCCCCCACCGTCACAGCCAGAACAAGAACACGACGCATACGCATGGCGTACACCCGCTTTCTCGTCTTGTCCAGCCTGCGTCACAGGCCGCCCAGGGGCCAGCACGCTACGTAGCGTCCCGCTTGGTGACCAGATCGGTAAACGGAACCGAAAGACAAAGCAGAAGCGCTAGTCCGTGGGTCGTGGGTTCGAGCCCCATCCGCCGGGCCACGACCAGGCGAAACCGGAGGGCTAGACGCGCTGTGCGGCCATGAGCGGATGAGTCCGGTTGGACGTTTGGCAGGCATGGCGGTTTCCAAAGCAAGAATGAGTCACCCGAACACAGCCACCAAGGTCGTCAACGCGGACACTGCGCCGGCGCGATAGGCCGTGCGACAAGAAATCTGTGACGATTGAATGGGGTATGTCTGCTTCGCGGTCTTCGGATTTTACTACGGCGTGGACAGGTCTAGTCCGCGGGGTTACGTTCCGTAAAGGACCACCGCCCGAGGGGGCGTCATGTCAGGTGAACAGCAGGCCAAGCACGGCAGCGAAAGCTACTTCGTGGTAGGTGAGGGGCTGCTGGGTGAAAGTGGCGGTGGTCGACCCGAGACGGCCTTCGCGGCGACTGCGCCGCCGTTCCGGTTCTCGCGGATCGGACCTAAAGGGACGCCCCTGAACGAGGCGACTCGCAAGAAGATCGCAAATGCGATGACTCCCGAGGGAGGCGCCGCATCAGATATCCCGGCCGGGTTCACCTACCTGGGACAGTTCGTCGACCATGACCTGACATTCGACAAGACTCAGGTGATGCTCGGCGAGGACGTTTCTCCAGCGGACCTTCTTCAGGGACGTTCGCCCAGCCTCGACCTGGATTCGCTGTACGGGGCAGGGCCCCAAGACGAACGGTCGGCGAAGTTCTATAGGGATGACCGGCATCTGAAGATGGGGAAGACCGTCGCGTCGGGAGACGACGCGGCACGCGCTGGGTTCGACCTTCCCCGGGTGGGCGGAACAGGAAGCGCGGCGGCGAAGCGGAAGGCGCTGATTCCCGACCTCCGCAACGACGAGAACCTGGTAGTGGCGCAGACGCACCTGGCCATGATCAGGTTCCACAATCGAGTCGTGGACAACCTGCCCACGTCAGTCCCAGCAACGCAAAGGTTCGCCACCGCAAGGAAACGTGTCGTCAAGCACTACCAGTGGATGGTCCGGCACGACTTATTGCCACGGCTCTGCCAAGCGTCAGTGCTCGACGACGTCTTCTCCAACGGCAGAAAAATCTTCGAGGTCAACGCAATTCCCACCGACGTGCCCACCATGCCGATCGAGTTCTCTGTGGCAGCGTTCCGGCTTGGCCACAGCATGATCCGGGCCGCCTACGACTGGAATGCGCGGTTCCCGGACGGAGCCGGCACGCTCGACTTGCTGTTCGAGTTCTCAGGCACCAGCGGAGCGCTCGGCGGTGAATCACGGTTGCTCAGCATCTGGATCGCCGACTTCAGGAGGCTCTACCACTTCACACGGAAGGACCTCGCCGTTCCCGAGGCGCAGTTCAACCGTGCGATGCGGATCGACGCAAGGCTTGTCAACCCACTCAGGAACCTGCCTCCGGGAGCTTTCGGTGGACTCCCCGTACCCTTCAACGACCCGACCGCCAACCTGGCGTTCCGCAACCTGACCCGGGCAAAGATGGTCAGTTTGGCGACCGGGCAGCAGATGGTCGAGCTTCTCAAGGCGCGAGGAGTGCCCGTGGGTGCGCTCACCAGATCGCAGATCCTGAACGGCAACAACGACGTGAAGCTCGACAACCTCACAGCCGCTCAGCGTGACTCGCTGGCCACCAAGACGCCGCTGTGGTTCTACATCCTTCGAGAAGCCGAACTCAACGATGGCAAGCTGAAGGGTGTCGGTGCGCGGATCGTCGCGGAGACGTTCCACCGGGCCATCGAGGGCAGCAAGTTCTCCATTGTGCGTGACCCAGACTTTCATCCCACCCTGGGGCCAGATAACGCCACGTTCCGCATGGTTGACCTGCTGTTGTTCGCGTTCGAGGGCAAGAAGAGCCTGCTCGCCCCGCTCGGGTAAACCGCGCTCCATCCGAGACGATCCAGCAATACGACAGCAGGTCAGAGGGGGTATTGGCAGGTCATCAGGATGGCCAACGGAGGTTTCGCTGGACATGCTCAAACCGGTCGTTCTACGCGTGAATGGCTAGAGAGATTGGATGGGGAACATGCGTGGTGTGCACGTAGGGGCGGGGATCGCGTCTGCAGGGCTGGTGGCGGCGAGTCTGATGGTAGGGGCTCCGGCCAGCGCGCGGGATGTGATAAACGGCACCGGTGGCGACGACCACCTACAAGGGACCCCGTTCTCGGACACGATCCGAAGTTTCGGCGGGAACGACACGGATGAGGCGTTAGCCGGCCCGGATCTCGTCTTCGGCGGGTCGGGGTTCGACCTGATCGAAACGAGTCGCGGCGACGACACCATCCACGGCGGCACCCAAGCTGACTTTCTCGACGGCGGCCTCGATGACGACACCATCTACGGCGGCGCCGGAGAGGACCGGATCCACGGGGTCACCGGTTCGGACGTGATCTTCGGCGGGGCGCTGCACGAATTAATCTTCGACGGCCGGGGGGCAGACACGATTGACGCCGGCCTGGGAAACGACAACGTCTACCTGGCAGATGACGGAACTCCCGACACCGTGACCTGCGGACCCGGCCATGATCAAGTCTTCGGTGCCACCAGCGAGAACACGATTGCCGCCGACTGTGAAGAGGTCCATGTCCCGCAGGCCGGCATGCGGGGGCCGGCCGCAGCGGGTGCCCGCTGATCCGAGATCAGGTCAGTCAGCGGCACCCGCTCACTGGGTGGACTCGGTGGATTCTTTGTGCGCCGAAAAATTCCCATAAGTTCCAGGATTTCGGCCGCGTCAGCCCAGCAGCAGTCGTAGGGTCTCTGCGTGACTGACGACCCCGATGCAAGCCGCGTGTTCACATTGCGAGAGAAGCAGGCCTACAACCCGAAGCAGTGTCCCCATTGCGGAAAACGGAGCTTGTGGTACTCCTTCTCAGGCGCGGCCAGCATGGCCGAGATGCAAGATAAGTATCGCCGAGGCGCCCCCAGCTGCAAGAACCGCCAGTGTCCCATCAACATCGAGTCCGCCTACTCCGGCCGAGGGTGAGGTCGAGGGGCGGTATCGCGGCGCCTCAGTCGCCACGTCACCCGCCTGATCTACGGCATCGAGTTCAGCACTGCTGACTACGGTGAGTTCGATACCGCATCGTT
>JBDUDR010000112.1:0-9932 GCA_040002845.1 Nocardioidaceae bacterium | reverse complement strand
CGGGTTGGTGGGGGCGAGTCTGGTGATGGGAGCTCCGGCCAGCGCGATGGATACGGTGAACGGCACCGGTGGCAACGACGTACTGCGAGGAACCCCGTTCAGGGACACGATCCGAGGTTTCGGCGGTAACGACGTGGTTCACGCATTGGCCGGCCCGGATCTCACTTTCGGCGGGTCGGGGTCGGACGTGGTTTATGCGGGTCGCGGCGACGACACCATCCGCGGCGGCACCAAACGTGACTCTCTCTTCGGCGGTCAAGGGGCCGACACCATCTTCGGCGGCGCCGGAAACGAGCTGGAGGGCATCTTTGCGGGTGCAGGCTCCGACGTGACCTTCGGCGGGGTTGGACGGGACTTCATTGACGGTGGTAACGGTGCTGACGCCGTCTTCGGTGGGGCCGGGGGGGACATCCTGGTCGACGGCCCGGGGGCAGACACGATCTACGGCGGGCTGAGAGGCGACGGCATCTTCCTGGAAAGGGACGGATCTCCCGACACCGTGACCTGCGGACCGGGCCAAGATGAAGTCTGGGGTGCCACCAGCGAGAACACCGTCGCCGCCGACTGTGAAAAGGTCCATGTCCATCTGCCCCACGAGCGGGGCCTGCCCGCCTCCCTAGTCAGAACAGCCCACCTCAGCGAATGAGGTTGGCTGTTCGCGTTGGTGGCGTCCTAATCGCCTTTTACTGGTTCAACGACGATGTCGTGCCGCACGCAGGCGGCAGCCGCAACCGACAACAAGCCGAGGAACTCGCGGTCGACTGGGCCACCCAACAGCTAACAGCAGTCGGGGCCCGGGTGCCCGCCGACCCGTACGCCGCGCTGTACACGTACGGATATCACGAGAGGGTGACCGACCCGTAGGGAGCCTGTGCGCCTAGCCTCGTGGGATCCAACCGGTCAAGCGGAGGTGGCCGTCCTTGGTCTGCGGTGCGTAGTCCACGTCGCTGCTGGCGCTGTGGTAGCCCTCGGTGAGTGCCCATGACTTGATAGCGCCGTAGTTTCCGGGGCGCATGCACCGCGATGGAACCCGGATGGTGAGTTCGGCTTCTGCCCGGTCCCAGACGCTGCGCAGTCCCTTGCAGGTGGCGTGATCGTTATGACGGGTCTGGAAGATCAGGTGGTTGTCGCCGGATCGGGGATGCTGGCTGACCACGAGCGCGACGGCGCCACGTCCGCGAACCACGACCGGAAAGATCACCTCGCCTCGACGGTCGCGCACAAAGCTGAAGTTGACGACGATGGCGCGGTCGCGGTTGCTGAAATTCACACTCGTGAAGTCCAAACCAGGATCGATAGTGTCGTGAGCGGCGTCCTTGACGACCAGGTGTTGAGCCATCGCCGCGGGCACCGAGAAACAGCTCAGGATCAGGCACAGACCGACGACTCCCAGCATCCGCTTGGTGTTCACACAGGCAGGCTAACGGACGTCGTGTGGTTCTCTGTTCAGGCAGCCCGTTCGGGTTACGGTCGCTGATGTGCCGACCCGCCGATACACCATTCACCGCCGCGACGGCAGCACGACTGAGGTTGACGCCGACGGCATGTGGCCCGAAGGCGCGCACCTGGTGTTCCGGTACAGCGAGGTCGTCATCCTCCAGCCGCGCGAGTTGGTGGCGCTGCGGGTGCCGATCGCCGAGATCAGCAGCCAGTGGAGCCGTCCCCGTCGCCCCACCTGCACCTGTCGATGAGCGTGCCGCCGTTGCGCAGGATCGCCTGGTCCCGTCGTTGTTCCACACGTAGTTGTCCTGGCCCTAGTACCGTTGGCCGGGCCGGTTGTGGCCCTTGCCGGTGTGTACTGTCACCGAGTGGCCGGACCGGAGCCGGGTAAACGGGAGCCGGTAGACGTGACCGGCCGTGTCGCGAAGAGTCCAGCCAGTCAAGACCCGCGCCTTGCCCGTGCTGTTCTTGATGACAACGAACTCCTTGTTGACGTGGGCATTGGTGCCGCTGTCGGTGCCGTCGGGTCATAGCGCACGAAGTCGATCTGCACTGATCCTCGTGCCGTGGAGCGATTTACGAACGGGCGACACGCCTCTCGTCCTGAGTGGTCTGGGCAGCATCGCCCTAGCACTGTCGTCCAGGGTGATCAGCGGTCCCCCTCGCGCGTTCAAGCCCTGTACACCGATACAGGTAAGCCCTGGCCCGGCCTGGCACGAGCGCTGTTACTCGGAATGGGTAGCCGTCGTCATCGACGCTCATGCTCCCGGCGCGCCCATCCACCGTGTAGTAAATCTCGAGGTGCCAGTCGACCGTGGATTGATCAGTGTGAGCGACCACATCGATGACTTTCGACCTCGGTGCGCGACACTTGCAGAGTCAGCGCAGGTAGTACGCCAGAGTGCACCTGGTTGGCGTGAAACGAGACGCTGGGTGGGTCCGCGTCAAGTTCGACCTGGGCTCCCCTGACAGGGGGTATCTCGCAAATTCTCGCACGGCTGCTCGCGGATGTACCAACCCTTGAGCGGCTCGCTCCGATCGTCCACGACTGGTTTGATGCTCTGGATGATTACAGGGCGGTCGTCCACACCGCTGATCGTCAAACGCACGGCTTGGGACTGACCGACGACTCCATGGGCCGCCTGCCAGGTTCGGAACTCCTGAAAAGTGGTCCCTACATCATCTCCGGGCAGAGGAGCGTCGGACGGCAGGGAGCCGGTTGACAAGGGCAGGAGCCACCTTGGCGCGAAGGGCCACCCGTGCTCCTCAGGCAAGGCAACAGTCACCTTCAAGGGCTTGCGCCCGACCGTGTCGGCTGCTCGTTCCAGGAGGCCGGGGACATAGTAGCTGCCCACCGCACCCAGTACACCGAACGCTGTGAGAATAGCCAGGGCTCGCCCAGACAGTGGATAACGGGCCGCTATTCGGCCGCTCACGGTCGTCGTCGGCCATATCCTGTGGTGGTGTCGGTGTGTCCATTGGCGATTCCCCGTCGCGCCAGAAACTTATTGATCGGTGGCGCAACAATCACATTACGCTCCCCGGCACGGCGGCCAACTCTGGTCCAAAGCCTCTCGTCCGTGGGCGCCCGGTGCTAGAGCGTCTCCGAGCGCCTGTTCCCACCAACCAAGATTCAGCCTGCTGCGCTCGGTAGGCCGCGGGTGGGGCGGTTGAGGTGCTCATTCCGACCTGCTCGGTCGCGAGTGCCTAGACCTGGTGCCAGGGGTGGGGCGTTTTGCAGTGCTTATCCCCTAACCCATCATCCGCGACGGGGGAGGATAGATATGGGGTTGCGAAACTTCCGCCCCCGGCATCAGCCCGTTATCACGACGACGTCAGCCTGCTACCGCGCCGGCAGCTACCCCGGTCCGGAGTCACCTCGAGGCGACGCCAGCTGACCGCAAGAGATCACCCACACAACCTGGCCCATGTCTGCTGCGTGCACTCAAGACGAAGACTAGCGACGATGGATCGCTGGAAGTACGCCCTTTTACTCAAGCATCTCAGACCGACCACTCACAAGTGCAGCGATAGCTGCGCCGTCGAGACAGGCATTGTTGCTGAAGTCTTTCGTGAACAGCATCGTGGGAACATATGGCAGGTTCGCCGCCAAGATAGAGCGCAGGCGATCGCCGTAGCCCGGCACCTTGAACGTGCCACCGTGACCTACCACTATTGTTCTGCTGAAATCCTTGGGAAAGCTGAATGCCTTAGCGATCCCTTTGATAACGTGGGCCGTCACAAGCGCGGAGTTGTCGTAAAGATCACCTGCTATGTGATCACCATCTAGGTATCTAGCGGCAATATCTCTACCGCTCAACCGCTCGCCCTTCTGTTGGAGCCATAGGTCCTCAATGCCGGCCTTGCCTGCAGCAACAACTTCGACGCAAACATGGTTCCCCCCGAACATGCCGCACGCTTTGCCTTGGCTAAAGGGGTTAAGTCGTGCTTCCACCTCCACATGGCCAGGTTCGGAAGTAAAGATCGCATTCTCCTTTAGCACCGCGCCTCCAAGACCGCTTCCGTTGATAACATAGATAAGGTTGCTAGTCTCGGGGTAACGCTTGATTGCCTCGAACGCACTAGCCATGGTGCCTGCCTCGGCATCATTGGCTAGGTTGACCCCTGGAAAAATTCTAGCGAGATCTCCGCCATGTCGGGCGTTAAGTTGCGTCGTAAAGGTCGGGAGGTTGGGGCTGGTCAGGAGCTTCGTGCCATCGATTGGGCCGGCAAGCGGTCGCTGTCGCGTTCGGCGAACCGGCAGGCCACCTGTGCGGACCAGGCGCCGAAGTAGGCGTTGCTGGCTAGGGCTTCGATCTCACGGCACCTCATCAGGTCGCCGGCGGCAGCCAACTCGGTAGCGAATTCGCGGATCCGGTGCGCCACTTCGCCCGCTCGCAGGTCGTGTTCTGCAACCTGGGCTTGTCCGTCAAGTTTGGCGCCGAGCAGCGTCTTGGCGATGTCGACCCCAACCGTTCCGGACAGTGCGGCCGCTTGGGCACGTCGTAGGCGGGCGTCGTCACGCCCGGGCTTGCCGGCGATGGTGAGGAGCCGGTTGTCGCGGTCGAGTTGCATGATCGCGATGCCGACGTCGGCGCACCAGCGGATCGCTTCGAGACTGAGGTAGCCGGTGTCACCCAGGATCACCAGCCGCTTGAGTCTGCGTTCGGCCCGGGAGTAGCGGCGTTGGCGGCGATGTTGGCCGATGCCGTCTTCGATGAGCAGGTGGCCGCGGTTGACGCGGATGGTCAGTCCGTAGCCGGCGGCGATGGCGACACGCGGGTCAGATGGGTCGCGGTGGAAAATGTCGGCGACGGTCGCGCTATTTTGTGAGGGCATGCGGAAGGTCCGTTCTTCCGTGTCTGGCCCTGGGCGGTGTTGGCGCATCGTCCAGGGCATTTGTTGTGCCCCCTATTGTAGTCTGATTTCGTGGTCTCCGTTGGCAATAGCGTCAAGCCACAGGCGCAACAATGCAGTGTCGTTATGCGTGTAGCGCTGGGGGCGCGGCTTTCCGTGTTTCTTTCGGTGTTTACATTTCCAGCAGATGTGTGTTCGGCGTTCGGGGAAACCGGAAAAGATGCCCAGGCGTTCACCGGTTGGGAATACTGAGCCAAGTTTCGCTTGCGCGTCCTCGACCCAGCCTCGTAGCCCGCTGCATCATACCGAACGCGCGTGCCGGGGGCGTGACGAAACGATCCTTGGTGGTGCGGCGGGAGTCTGTAGCGTTGCGTGCCGTGTACTCGCCGGACGACAGCACCAACGCGCTGGTGTTCTGGGCGACCTCGGCGCTCACCTCAGCGGAGCGCATCTTGTCCGAAGCCGACTTCTCACCGTGGTCGAGCAGCCGGAAGCATGGCCAATCAGGACTCGTCAGACGTGCCGACGCCGCCCTGATGCTGCTGGCACTCCGCAACGTCCTCAGCGCTGCCGAGTGGTCAGCGAGCGACCTGCGCGAGCACGCCGAGGACATTGACGACACGATCGCGACATTCAGGCACCTCCTGCCGAACCTCGTCAACGCCCGCGACGTGCTTGAGCACTTCGACGAATACGCCCTCGGCGTCGGGCGATTTCAACGTGGCTCGCCTGAGATGTTCTACTTCGATCTTGTCGAGGGTGCCGAGGAGCCGACTGTCGTCGTTGGCCGATTCACCCTCAGCGTCCTCCACGCCCCGGACGCCTGCCGGTGGCTGGTCATCAGCCTGCTGGCGAGGGTTCCGCTCCCACCGGAGCACGTCGATCGAGCCGAACAACTACTCAACGAGGTGCTCTCTGAGGTGGAAGCCAGTGAGCGGTCAGAGACGCCCGAGTAGCACTAGCCCGGCCCTCATCATCGAGCGGCAGACCGGGCGGATCAGGGCGTAGGCCTCGTCGTCGGCGCGGGCGTAGTGTGGAGCGGGTCGGATGCGCTGACTGGCCTGCTGCGCTGGGAACTGCTCCGACTTGAGGTGGAGGACGTGACCGCGCTACGGGCTGGCGAGCGTCCACCGGGCGCGCGGGTGTTTGAATGTTCTCGCGGTCGGTGTCCTGCTGGTCACTCTGGCTCGCTCCGCGGAGGGTCTGCGGGCGGGCGGTGGTGTCCGCGGTCAGGAGGTGGCTGGCTCATGGCAATGGGAGACGCCGCGCGGTTCGGTTGGAGATCGACGGTGGCCGCCCAGGACCGGCTGGTCGGGTTGTTCATCGGCCAGCACGCCGCGCGAGGAGGCGAGTAGTGGACGGCCAACGCAAGGCCCTGATCGTGGCGAATGACGAGTACGACCACGATGGGCTACGGCACCTGCTCGCTCCGGAGGCAGACGCGGCGGCGCTGGCCGGCGTGCTTGGCGATGCGCAGATCGGTGACTTCGATGTGCACGTGGTGCGTAACGAACCCGCACACGTTATCCAGGCGCAGATCGAGGAGTTGTTCGCCGACCGTCGACCAGAGGACGTGCTGCTGCTCCACTTCTCCTGCCATGGGCTCAAGAGCGAGTCCGGGGAGCTGTTTTTCGCCGCGCGTAACACCCGCCCGAACCGGCTGGGCTCCACCGCGATCCCGGCGGAGTTCGTGCAGCGGTGCATGCGGGCCAGCCGGTCGCGCAGCATTGTGCTGTTGCTGGATTGCTGCTACGGCGGCGCGTTCGGGCAGGGCGTGGCGGTTCGGGCGTCTGGGGAGGTCAACGTGCTGGATAGCTTTCCCGGTGGAAGGCTTGGTGGTGGTCGCGGCCGGGCTGTGATCACCGCGTCCAGCTCGATGGAGTATGCCTTCGAGGGAGACCGGCTCGCTGACGACAAAAGCCGGCGGCCGTCGGTGTTCACGACTGCCCTGGTGGAGGGGCTGGCCACCGGCGAGGCGGACCGCGATGAGGACGGCTGGGTCTCGGTCAACGAGCTGTACGACTACGTGTTCGACCGGGTTCGTGAAGAGACCCCGCACCAGACGCCCAGTCGCGACATCGAAATGCAGGGCGAGCTGTACCTGGCTCGAAGCCGGCGCCGGCGCATCCGACCGCTGCCCATCCCAGCGGATCTGCACGCCGCGATGACCGATGCGAACATGTTCACACGCATCGGCGCGGTCAGCGAGCTGCGATCACGGCTGGCCAGCGACAACCTCCCCGCCGCCGTTGGGGCCCACGAAGCGCTGGCCGAGATCGTCCGCACCGACATTCAATACGTCGCCGATGCGGCAGCCGCGGCGCTGCGCGAGGCTGCTGTACAAACCGTTGACCGAGAGCTGCACTTCGGGCAGGTAGCGAGCGGTTCGAGTCCGGCGTCGCGCACGATCCACCTGCTCGGTCCGCCATTGGCCCGCGCCTGCACGTTCGAGGCTTCTGCTAACTGGATCCGGGTCGATGAGACCAGCGACGGCTTGGACGTGTCCGTCGACACATCCACAATCGGCAATCTGCACGGCGACATCGCCCTCACCGCCCCGACCGGCAAAACCATCATCTCTGTCGATGTCGAGGTCACACCGAGCCCACAGCAGGCGCCACCGCCCGCGAAGCCAGTCGATACAGCAGCGGCAAAACCCGCCCCGGGGCCAACCTCGCGCCGCAGACGCAGGCAAAGGCAATCACCAGAACCGGCACCCGGGCCTACCGTGACGCCCCCCGAGACCGCGCCCGCCGAACCGCAACGCGCGACCCTGCCTTCGGCCACGGGAACTGCAGCAACGACACCCCCCGAGGCCCCACCCGAGCGCGATGGGCTCGGCCCCAAAGACACGCTTCTGCCCGACGCGTCGCAGGTCGCGAGCCCGGCGGCTCCGACCGGTGCGACAACCCCGCCGAGCGCACCGGCGGGCGGGGCGGTCGAGGGATCAGCCGCTCGTCCCCGCAGATCCACGGCGCGCAAAGGCCGCGACGAACCGTCCCAAGCGCGTGACGACCGCTATCTGCTGGTCGCGGGCGGCCTGGCGATCGTGGGCGCGGCGCTGATGGTCGTCGGCCTGGGCCTAACCTACTTAGACGGCCGACAGTTGGGAGACCTCCCCGAGGCATTGCGATACATACTGATCGTGGCGGCGATGGCGTCGATTGCGGGCATCTGCATCATGGTGCCGCGCACGAGGCCACTGATCGGGCCCGGGCTTCTGCTGGGCACCGTGGCCGCCTCGACCGTGCAGCTGCTGATCATCGTCATCGACTGGGTTGAGGCGAGTGTGCACGGCTGGGTCGTCGGCGCCGGTCTCTGGCTCGCGCTCGTCGCTAGCGTGATCCTAGCGGTCGCGGCCGGATGCGCCGGACTCCCGCTGGCACGGGCGGGTGACGTTCGCCTGGCGCTCCGATCTCCCCGGGGCGTGGTCCCGTGGCTGGTGACCCTGCTCGGCGCTGCCGGGACGGGGGGGCTCCTGTTCAGCCCTCTCGGGCTGGATGCTCCATTCCCTTCCCCCTACTGGGTTCCAGTGATCTGGTTCTCCGCCATGGCGCTCGTCGTGCCGGCAGCCGCTGCCGTGGTGTTGCCCCGCCAGTTCGGTGTCGCGCTGCTGGTGGGTTGGGTCGGCGGCGGCTGGGCGCTCTTGTTCAGCTCGACGGAGCAGACCGCAGGCACCGTCGCGTTCGGTTGCACGCTGCTTGCGCTCATGCTCGTCATCATCCCCTTTGCGCGGGCCGCCCCAACCACCGACGTCGAGCACGCGCCAGACGGCTGATCCACGGATCGAGCGCCGGTGGGGGGCTCGGGGTACGAGGCCCGCGCAACGGTGACTGACGTGCGGGCCGGAACCGGTCTGGGCGTGCGGAGGGGCAGTCGACGGTCACCGCCTCTGCGCCTCAGCCCCGCTGCCCTAACCCCAGAAAATGGCCCTCGGATCCCGATCGATCTCCACGAGCAGGTCATCAACCCTTGCGGAGGATTCGAGGTGTCGTACTCGTGGAAGCGGGGGCTCCGGTCTGGCCAGTACAACGACCATGTCTTGCTTGCCTTGGCGTAGGGGAGCATCCGATCGGGGCCCGGTGCATTCTGGTCCCTGATCGTGGCGCCAGGGCGGCCTCAATTCTAGAATCGTCAGGTGGCCGGGAGCCACATCGCACTCAACCCGAATCTGGTCGCTGACGTGTGCTGAAACAAGGCGCGCTGCACGCGAGGTCACCAGCCTGAGGCATCGGGGGGTGGGTGCCGCGCAAGTCGGGGACTGGTTCGTGCACGCCACCGTTCGCTACGGCTAGCAACCACTACAGATCGTTGGCTGCTCGCACTACTCGTCCTCGGATCACTGCTGTTCGCTCACCTGCATCCCGCCTACGTCCACGCGCGCGATTCCGGACCCGCGCGGCCCGACTTTCACCCCGTCCTGTATGCCTTGGATCTGCTGCTGCCGGTAGCCAGCCTCAAGCAGCGCGATGCGTTCACCACCGACGGGCGCAGCCATCTGGTGGGCGGCCGGATTCACGCTCACCGGCTGGCTGCTGGCCGCGATCCTCGTGGCCGGCCTCAGCGGCCTGTTCAAGCGCGACTGAAGCCGTTCGGTCCCGAACCGGCAACACGCCGGGTTGGTCACTGACAGTCACAGACGCGCTGAAATGGAGTTCTGGCGTGACCCCAGATGGCCCACCGTGGCGAGAGTTCGCGACCCCAGGCGAAGGCGAGGCTGGCAGCCGGACGGGCCCCCCGGGGCGGCAGTTTCGCAACCCCACGTCACCGGCCACCGGCCGAGCGTCGCCGTACCCTCGAAGCTGGCAGTGATTGGCCCCGACCACCGGATGGCAGGGGGCGGAAGTTTCGCAACCCCATATCTATCCTCCCATCATCCGCGACGGGCGCATCCGCAGTGACTGCTTGACCAGCTCGCGGAGCCGGATCTCACCCGTGCCCTCGGGCCCAGCCTGCCGGGTCTGCATCGCCACCCAATCGGGGTGATCGAACTTGAGCTCGAAGACTTCCTCCACGGAGATGATGCGCTCGCGTCCGGGCGCTGCGCTGCCGAGACAGTTGAGCATGGTGGTCTTGCCGTCTTGAGTGCCTCCAGACGCGACGGTGTTGAGTCCGGCGACAACAGACACGCTCGG
>JBDUDR010000111.1:0-10016 GCA_040002845.1 Nocardioidaceae bacterium | reverse complement strand
ACCGTCGACACGACGGCACCGGCGGTTTCCATCACCCAGCCCACCGACGGCGCCACCGTCACCTCGTCCGTGCTGACCATCAACGGCAGCGCAGGCACGGCTAGCCGTGACGCAGCCACGGTGACGGTGAAGGTCTACAGCGGTTCGTTGCCTTCGGGGACACCGGTGAATGCGGGGTCCGCACCGATCTCGGCCGGAGCCTGGACGACCAACGTGTCCGGCCTCACCAACGGGACATACACGCTTCAGGCCACCCAGAGCGACAGCTCGGGCAACCTCGGCACCAGCGCACCGGTGACCGTCACCCTTGGTAGCGCATACCGAGTCACCGGTGTCTCGCCGACATCGGTGGGTCAAGGGGCGCTGAGCAAGACGCTGACGATCTCCGGAACGGGCTTTACCAGCGGGGTCACCGTCTCCTTCTCGGGCACGGGGATCACCCCCACCGCGACCACTGTGACCAGCGGCACCAGCCTGGCCGTCACGGTCGACGTCGGCGCCAGTGCAGCTACCGGGGCGAGAGACGTGGTGGTGGGCAAGTCGGGCGAGCGGGCGGCGACCTGCACCGGGTGCCTGACCGTCAATGCGGGGCCGAAGGTGACCACCGTCGTGCCGAGCGCGGTTGGCCAAGGCGCTCAGCAAGCCACGGTCAAGCTCAACGGCAGCGGGTTCGTGAACGGAGCCAGCGTCACCTTCTCAGGGACGGGCGTCACAGATACCGTTACCACGACGACCTCGACCCAGGTCACGCTGGCGGTGAGTGTGGGTTCTAGCGCAGCCACCGGCGCGCGTGACGTGATCGTTACGCAACCCGATGGGGGACGGACCACCTGTATCGGCTGCCTCACCGTGAACCCGGGGCCGACAGTCACCTCGGTGAGCCCCGCGTCGATCGCGCGCGGCAACAATGCGACCGTGACTCTGACCGGAACGGAGTTCGTGAAAGGGGCGACCGTGGCCGTGTCAGGCACGGGGGTGAACATGGGCAAGATCACGTGGATCAGCAAAACCAGCATGACTGTTGTGCTGAACGTGACGAACAAGGCTGCCACCGGCCCTCGGTCGATTACGGTGACGAACCCTGACTTCGGCTCCGGAACGCTCACGAACGGCCTGACGGTCACGTGACCTGCAGGCAGTTCGTGGCGGGGATGACAACGCGGTTCTAGTTGCTGCGCACCTCACCCGCACAGCAAGGACAGTTATGTGGAAGGTCGGGCCTCAACGTGGCAGGCCACGATGGCCACGCCGTGCGTGGCCGCTGGCGCTCCTCGTCGCGATGCTGGCAGCCGTGGCTGGGGTGGGGCACCCGAGCAGCACAGCGTCCGTTGCCGCGGGGGGACACAGTTCACCGCCACCCGGAGGCTACTTCTCCATCCGGCCCGTGGGTGCCTGGTCGAGGCTTCCGGGCGACGCCGCCTGCGCATCGGCGGTGCACCGGTCGAGCTGGGAGCCGCGCCCGGACAACTACAGGCCTAACCACACCATGCCGCGCGCGCAAGCAGTGCACGATGCTTTCGCGGCGCGAACCCTCAGTACCGACGGGTCGTACGCCGAACGGTGGGACAGCTGGCTGCTCCCCCGAGTCGACGGGCAGTTCACCGGCACCACCGACGAGATCTTCCAGTGGGGGGCCTGCAAGTGGGGTCTGCCCGACGACCTGCTGCGCGCCATAGCGGTACGTGAGTCCACCTGGTACCAGTACGAGATCTACCCGTCTAATCGACCGGTGAACAACTGGGGCAGCGGCGACCTGTTCACCGTCGCCAGCGCCGCCGGCAAGGCATTCTGCAACGGGCTGGCCACCTATGGGCGCGACTACCAGCGGGACTATGGGACGGGGCTGTGCCCCGAGACCTTCTCCATCATGGGTGTCATGTCCTGGGAGGATCCCTCGTGGGGAAAGATGCCGGGCAACCAGAACGGCACCTACCCATTCAACCGCAGGTCGACTGCGTTCGCGGTCGACTACATCGGGAGCCAGCTGCGTGGCTGCTACGAGGGTTGGGAGAAGTGGCTCGCCAACACCGGCACCGAGTCCTATTCCGCCGGCCGGATATGGGGCTGCGTCGGAGCCTGGTACTCAGGTGCCTGGCACGATGCTGCTGCCAATGGTTACATCTCGCGGGTGCGGCACGCCAAGACTCACCACCGCTGGCTGAAGCCGGATTGGTCCAACATCAATCCCAGCTGCTCGGCGGAGTACGGCTGTCCGCAGGGCAGCTGACGCCGCCTCCCACGCGCACCGGGTAGCCGTACGCCGCGAGGAGGGGCAGGGTGAACGGGTGCGACGATTGTTCACTGCCGCTATCGCTGCGCTGCTGCTGGCGGCCTGCGACGGTTCCGGTGGGTCACCTGCAGAGCCGATCACGTCACCGCCCACAACCGAGACCAACCCAACCGTCGCCACGAGTCCCTCAGCCATGGAGACGGCATCGCATGACCGCCCGGTGCGTTTCGGCCCCGCAGCCGCCAAGCGGACAGTGGTCTTCCTGGCGGGCCGGATCGGCCCGCGCCAGGCGACCTCACCGGCGTACCGCCGAGCCGCGGTCTGGGTCGAGCACCGGTTGCGCTCGCTCGGGTACGAGGTGACGCGCCAGTACGTGCGGGTGCCGTCCGGCGTCTCGTGGGGTGTCCCCGTGCCGGCGGGCAGGACATGGAACATCGTGGCGAGGCCAGACGAGTTGCGACTTGGTGATTCGTACCGCATCGTCGGGGCGCACCTGGACACGGTGCCACAGGCGCCGGGTGCGGAGGACAACGCGTCCGGGATCGCAGTGATGCTGGAGCTGGCCCGGATGGCATCGGAAGCGCAGCCGAATGTGCCCGTAGTGTTCGTGGCCTTCGGCGCCGAAGAACCGCGTGGCGAGGGAGACCTGCTGCATCACTTCGGGTCCACGGCCATGGTCGCCCGGCTCTCGGGCCCGGCACGCCGAAACCTCAAGGGGATGGTCGCGCTCGACCGCGTGGGCGTCGGGAGCGTCGTCCCCGTCTGCACCGGTGGGCTGCACGCGTCGACGGTGCGCCGATCACTCCTGGACAAGGCGCGGCGGGAAGGCATCCCGGCGCAGGGTTGCTTGAACCAAGCCAGCGACCACTGGTCCTTCGAGAAGGCGGGGCTTCCCGCTGCTCGGGTCGGGGGCACGCCGTACGCGGCCTACCACAGCGCGGCCGATCTCCCAAGCGTCGTGCACATCACGCAGCTGAACCGCGTGGGACGACTCATGTGGGCGTGGCTCAACGGCTGAACGGTGGGTCGCTCGCGCCAGCTAGCGTGCCGCTGCTGCCATCGCTGCGGGCCACGGCAACGTCATCCAGATTGACCGGCGGCCTGGCCGCCGGCAGGTCGCGGACCGGACCGACGCCCCGCCGGATCAGCTGCGACGGGATGATCCGCGCATGTGCTGGAACGCCCATCTGTTGAAGGGGGGTGTCCGCCAGTTGTCGAGAGTGACCAGGGAGTCGGACCTCGGCGGAAACCCTTTCATCAGCGATTCCGGACGGATGCGCCGGAGTGTATCGGCCACCGCGAGCGGAGGGATCGGGGCGATTCGACCCTTTGGGGGTGTTCACCGTGGACGAAACTACCCCAAACCTGAGATTCGCCCGTGCGCCCGGCTCCTGAGCTTCCCGGTTGAGGACAACGCGTCCGGCGTGCGCCGTGCGGCTTGGGCTGCCCGGATAGCTGCGACATGGCACCCATCCGGGCCAGTGGTGTTCGTGGCCAAGCTCTACCTGTATCTCAGACCAGTAACGCGCTACTCCTCGCCGTTGAACTGGTGGTCGACGCTGCCGGGCGGGTCGGCGTGGCCCCCTAGCCCGTCCGACGGGCCGTTCTCCGTTTCCGTGCTGCTCTCGGACTCCGACGCGTTGTCCGACTCGGGGCCGCTCCGCGAGCCGGAGCCCACTCGGTCAGGACTGGTCTGGTCGCCCTGTTGGACGTTGTCGGTGTCCGGGCCGGTTTCGGTCTCGTCCGCGGTCTTCACGGGAGAGTGTGCCGGCCGCGTGGTCGCGGAGTGGTGTCCGGACGCAGCGATGGCGACGCTGGATCCCAGTGCCGCGGCCACCAGCGTGGTCGCCGCCACGACGGCGAGGTGCTTTTTGGTTCTCGGCATGACTGCCAACCTCCTGTCGATCCCGACGGCGAGTCCCGTCGACTGCTAGCAGCGTCACCGGTCGACGCTGAGCGGGTGCTGAACGTCGCTGAGAACGGCCTCAGCCGGGCCTCGATCCGGCTCTCAGGCCGCTTTCAGGCTGGTCGACCTACCGTGGATAAGGAGCAAAGGAGACCCCATGGCTAGCGTGCTGCTCGTCGAGGACGAGCCGGGCATCGCAGCGGCGATACAGCGTGGCCTCGCCGCGGAGGGTTTCTCGGTCGATCTCGCCATCAACGGCGAGGACGGCTTGTGGCGGGCCACCGAGTACGAGTACGACGTGGTCGTCCTCGACATCATGTTGCCCAAGGTGTCGGGCTACGAGGTGTTGAAGCGCATGCGCAGCGGCCGGATCTGGACGCCGGTCCTGATGTTGACCGCCAAGGACGGTGAGTACGACATCGCCGACGCGCTCGACCTGGGTGCAGACGACTACCTGACGAAGCCGTTCTCATTCGTGGTGCTGGTGGCGAGGGTCAGGGCACTGCTGCGTCGGGGTGCCCCGGCACGTCCAAGCGTGCTCAGCGCCGGAGACCTGTCGCTGGATCCGGCCAGCCGACGCTGCTTCCGCGCGGGTACGCAGCTGACCCTCACCCCGCGCGAGTTCGCGGTGCTGCACTACCTGATGCGCCACCCGGACGAGGTGCTACCGAAGCGAAGCATCCTCGCGCACGTGTGGGACGAGTACTTCGACGGCGACCCGAACATCGTCGAGGTCTACATCGGCTACCTCCGGCGCAAGATCGACGCGCCTTTCGGCCGGCACACGATCGAGACGGTTCGCGGGTCGGGCTACCGGCTGCGCGGGAACGGCGGTTGAGGCACTGATGCGCTCCTGGTGGCTTCGGCGCTCGCTGCGGTTGCGGCTCACCCTCGCCGCATCGGTGGCCATCACCTGCGTCCTAGTCGTGGGCGCCGGGCTGCTGATCTGGCGGGTCCACACGTCGCTGCTCGCTGACCTGGACACCGCCGCTGCCCGGCAGGCGCTCGCTGCCGCGACGGGCATCAGCACGGGGGGCCGGCCGGTGCTGCCTGCCGGAGGCGAAGGGGACATGGCGTTGCAAGTCGTCGGCCCCCGTGGTCGGGTGGTCGCCAGCTCACTCAACATCGATGGCGAGCCGCGGATATTCTCCTTTGCGACATCGGCGCCGTTCGCGGCGCCGCCCACAGTACTTACGGCGTACGACGTGCCGCTCGGTGACAACGGCAGCTATCGAGTGGCCACGCTGGCCGCGGCTGGTCCCGACGGACGTCGTTACCTCGTCTACGTCGGTCTACCCATGGGGCCAGTCAATCGAACGGTCACCACGATGGTCGCCGCCCTCGCCGGCGGAGTTCCGGTCCTCGCCGGGGTGCTGGTCGGCGTCACATGGCTGCTGGTCGGCCGGGCGCTGCGGCCGGTTGAGGTCCTGCGGCGGCAGGCGGCATCGTTCACCGTCAGCGATCTGGGGCGACGGGTCGACGTGCCATCGACTGGTGACGAGCTGTCGCGGCTGGGGGTCACACTGAACGACCTCCTCGCGCAGCTCGACTCCTCGCTGCAGCAGCAGCGGCAGTTCGTCGCTGACGCGGCACACGAGCTGCGCAGCCCAATCGCGTCCGTCCTGGCGCAACTCGAGGTTGCCGGGGCGGAAGACGGCGGCGCACTGGGCCATGCACCTGAGGCCCTCGTCGCGGAGGTACGTCGGCTGTCTTGCCTGGTGGATGACCTGCTTGCCCTGGCGAGGCTCGACGCCCAGCCGAAGCTGCGAACGGCACCGGTGGATCTCGACGATGTCGTGGTGACCGAGGTAGCCGTGCTGCGCGCACGGACCAGCGTCGCGGTAGACACCAGTGCGGTCTCGGCGGCCCGGGTGTCCGGTGACGCCGGAATGCTGCACAGGGTGGTGCGCAACCTGCTGGACAACGCCTCGCGTTACGCAAGGAGTCGGATCGCCGTCGGACTGCTTACCGATGGCGCGACGGTGGTGCTGACGGTGGCCGACGACGGCCCCGGCATCCCGCAGGCATATCGCCGGCGGGTGTTCGATCGCTTCACCCGGCTCGACGAGGCCCGGCACCGGGATGCCGGCGGCGTCGGACTCGGGCTGGCGATCGTTCGCGACGTCGTCGCCGCGCATCACGGTGAAGTGTCGGCAGAGGACAACCTGCCGGGGACGAGGTTCGTGGTCCGCATGCCCGCGGCCGAACCCACCTCGTGAGTTCCTACTGCCTGACCAGCGTGACCACGACCCTCGCGCCACCACCCGGGCGGTTCTCGAGCTGGACAGTGCCACCGTGCGCCTCGGCGATAGCCCGGACAATGCTCAGGCCCAGCCCGGAACCCGTGCCGCCCGGGCCGGAAGTGAAGGGGTTCAGGGCATTCGGCAGCAGGTCAGCAGGGAAGCCGCAACCGGAGTCCTCCACGGTCAAGACGACTGTGCCCTCGCGACCGGACACGTCGAGTCTCACAACTCCGCCAGGTGGCGTGTGCCGGATCGCGTTGCTCAGCACGTTGTCCATGGCCTGACGCACGCGGGTGCGGTCGATGTCGGCGACCGCGCGGGACGCATCGACCTCCAGCCGCAGGTGCTGCCTCCGTGCCTCTGGCTCCACGTGACCGACGACCTGCTCGGCGAGCTCGGACAGGTCGACCAGCTCGCGCTGAATCCGTAGCCCACCGTCGCCGGCCCGGGAGAGCAGCAGCAGTCCATCGGCCAGGTCAGCGACATGATCGGCCTCCTCCGCCGCGCTGCTGATCGCCTGTCGAAGCTCCTCGACGCTGCGTCCGGGGCTCCCGGCGAGCTCGAGCTCCCCCTTCAGGATCGTGACCGGCGTACGCAGCTCATGGCTCGCGTCGTCCAGGAAGCGGTGCTCCTTCGCGATCGACCGCTCGAGCCGGTCGAGGAGTTCGTTGAGCGTCGTGCCCAGACGCTCGATCTCGTCGCGCTCGCCTGCCACGGCGAGACGGCGTCCGGGGTCGGAGACCTGGATGTCCGCGGCGTCGCGGCGCAGCCGCTCGATGGGTCGAAGCGCCGCGCCGGCCACGAGCCACCCCGCCACGGCGGACAGCACCAGCGCGACCAGACCCCCGATCCCCAGTGTCACCGCGAGCCGTACCAGTGCGTCGTGGCGGTCCTGAAGCGAGGCACCGACGAGCACGACCCAATGCCGCTCCTGGGTGTCCACCGGCACTGCCAGCACTCGCGTGACGCCGTCGATGCCCGCGGTCTGGCGGTCGAAGAAGGTGGGCGTCGCCAACGACGTGATCGTCGCCGGCGGCAGCAGCGCTTCCCCCTCGATGTGCCGGCTGGATTGGACGATCCGCCCCTTGGAGTCCGCCACCTGGGCAAACGCTTCGTCGTTCTCGATGAGCGTGGGGCTGACCTCGGCGAGTCGCGGGCCCACGGCGCTGATGTCCGCCGCCAGGACCTCGGCACGGGAACGGATCCCTGCGTCGATCGCGGCCAACAGCTCCAACTCTGTCCGCTCGAAGACGAACGCGGTGACGGCGCCGAGCACCGCCACCATCGCCGCGGTGTACGCCAACGTCAGGCGGAGTCGGATGGGTGCGCGACCGAGTCTCACGGAGACGCTGCCTCCATCCGGCCCTCGCGCCCGACGCACTCGTCGCGTAGGCGGTAGCCCCGCCCGCGCACCGTCTCCAGCGAGCTTCGCCCGAACGGCCGGTCCACCTTCTCGCGCAGGTAGCGCACATAAACATCGACGACGTTGGAGTCGTGGTCGAACGCGAAGTCCCAGACGTGGTCGATGAGCGTCGTCCGCGATAGCACTTCGCCCTCGTGCCGCATGAAGAACTCCAGCAGCGCGAACTCCTTGGCGGTGAGCTGAACAGGCGTGGGGCCTCGCGAGACCTCGTGCCGGGCGGGGTCGAGGGTCAGGTCCCCGACGGCCAGAACCGTCGGGCGCCGCACAGCGCCACGCCGAACCAGTGCGCGCAGACGGGCGCCGAGCTCGGCGAAGGAGAAGGGCTTGGTCAGGTAGTCGTCGGCACCTACGTCCAGCCCGCGCACCCGGTCTTCGACGGCGTCGCGAGCCGTGAGCATCAGGACCGGAGCCCAGATGCCCTCCTGACGGACGCGTCGGCACACCTCGAAGCCGTCGACGCCCGGCAGCACGAGGTCCAGCACGACGGCGTCGTAGGCGCTCGACCGCAGGGACCACAGGGCGTCCTCGCCTGAGTTGACCACGTCGACGGCGTACCCCTGCTCACGCAGGCTGCGGTCGATCAGCTCGGCCATCTTGGGGTGGTCCTCGACCACCAGCACACGCAGGCGGATCACCTCGCTTTGGCGGTCGACAAGTGCCCGCAGCGTACGCACCTCTACATGAAGGCTCGATGAGAAAGAAGCCGAGCGCGCTTCATCACCGTCTCATGACCGCCGTCGCAGGATTCCCGTACGAGTACGACCCGAGGAGGACGAGATGAAGCAGATCAGCGCGGCACTCGGTCTGGCGGCGGTCCTGGCGGCCGGCTGCTCGTCGTCCACCGGCAGCACCGGGTCCACGGCGTCCCAGCCCAGCGGGACACCCAGTAGCTCGGCGAGCACCGGGACGCCGACACCGAGCACGGCGCCCTACCACCCGACAATCAAGGCGGCTGCGTTCACGACCAACATCACGAACCCTTACTTGCCGTTCCCCCAACGAACGACCTTCGTGTTCGAGGGGACCCGCGATGGGGTGCCCACGCGCACCGAGGTGACGGTCACCAAGGAGACGAAGACGATCATGGGGGTGCGCTGCATCGTCGTGCGCGACGTCGTCACCAGCAACACCGCACTCGTGGAGAAGACAACCGACTGGTATGCCCAGGACAACCAGGGCAACGTCTGGTACTTCGGTGAGCAGACCGCGGAGTACAAGAACGGCGCCGTCACGAGCACGCAAGGCACATGGCTGGCCGGTGTCGACGGCGCGCAGCCCGGGATCGTCATGCCGGCACACCCCACAACCGGCGGCAGCGCCTACCGGCAGGAATACCGTCCCGGCGTTGCGGAGGACATGGCCAAGGTCGTCAGTACCGGCGCGTCGGTCAAGGTGCCGGCGGGCACGTACTCCCGAGCGGTGGTCACGAGGGACACCGATCCCCTCAACCCGACCAAGCTCGAGCACAAGACCTACGGAAAGGGTGCCGGACTTGTGAAAACCGTCGGCGTGGTGAACGGCCACCACGAGCAGACCCAGCTCGTGTCCGTCCTGACGTCCCACTAGGCCAGGCGGAACCTCGATGGGCGACGCCAACCTATGTGTGCTCGAGGCTCGCGCGCTCTACCACATCTACAAGGAGGGGACGGTCGAGACCGTGGCGCTGCGCGGCACCGGGATCCGGGTCGAGGGCGGCACGTGGACTAGCGTCATGGGGGCCTCGGGCAGTGGCAAGAGCACGCTCCTCCACGTGCTCGCGGGGCTGCTGGTGCCGACTGCAGGCGCCGTCGTCGTCGACGGCAGGGACCTTGCTCATATGTCGGCGACCGAGCGCGCTCGGTGGCGGCGTTCCCGAGTCGGTGTGGTGCTGCAGTACGACAACCTGCACCCGCTGCTCGACACAGCCGGCAACGTCTCCTTGCCCCTGCGCCTGGAGGGACTTCCGCGTGCGGAGCGGCGGAGGCGCGTGCCCGAGTTGCTGAAGCAGGTCGGGCTGACCGAGCGCAGCGGTCACCGCGTATCCCAGTTATCCGGCGGGGAGGCGCAGCGCACAGCCGTGGCCGTCGCGCTCGCGCTGCAACCCGCAGTGCTGCTTGCCGACGAGCCCACCGGAGAGCTCGACGAGACGACAGCGAACGAGGTCCTCGATCTGTTGTCCACTCTCCGCGAGCAGGGGACCGCCGTCGTCACGGTCACCCACAACCCCCAGGTTGC
>JBDUDR010000110.1:0-10051 GCA_040002845.1 Nocardioidaceae bacterium | reverse complement strand
GGTCTGGAAGTTCTTCGGCATGTCGGGGTAGAAGTAGTTCTTGCGGGCGAACCGGCACCACGAGGCGATGGTGCAGTTCAGTGCGAGACCGATCCGGATCGCCGCCTCCACTGCCTTCGCGTTGACGACAGGGAGCGCCCCCGGCAGGCCGAGGCACACCGGGCAGACCTGCGTGTTCGGGGCAGCACCGAAGACGGTCGGGCACCCGCAGAACATCTTGGATGCCGTGTTGAGCTCGACGTGTACCTCCAGTCCGAGCACAGGGTCGAAGCGCTCCAGCGCCTCTTCGTACGGGAGGAGCGTGGCCACTGTCATGCGGACGCCTCCAGCCTCGGCGCCCGGGCGAGCAATGAGCCACCCCAGCGGTCCAGCAACATTGCCTCGAGGGCACCGCCGACGCGGTAGAGGCGATCGTCTGCCATGGCGGGCGCGAGGATCTGAATGCCGGTCGGCAAGCCGTCCTCATCGGCCAGTCCCGAGGGCAGCGACAGGCCAGGGACTCCGGACAGGTTGGCGGGGATGGTGGCGACGTCGTTGAGGTACATCGCCAGTGGATCGTCGAGCTTCTCGCCGATCTTGAACGCCGTGGTGGGGGCCGTCGGAGAGACCAGCACGTCTACCGCGTCGAATGCCTTGGCGAAGTCGCGGCTGATCAGCGTACGCACCTTTTGCGCCTGGCCGTAGTAGGCCTCGTAGTAGCCGCTCGACAACGCGTATGTACCCAGGATGATGCGCCGCTTGACCTCGTCACCGAAGCCGAGCTCCCGGGTCGCGGCCATCACCTGCTCCGCGCTGGGTTGGGCCACCCCGTCCGGCGACACGCGCAGCCCGTAGCGCATGGCATCGAACTTGGCAAGGTTGCTGGACGCCTCGGCCGGCAGGATCAGGTAGTACGTCGCCAGCGCGTAGTCGAAGCTCGGGCACGAGACCTCCGCCACCTCAGCTCCCGCCTCGACGAGCAGCTGGACCGACTCCTCGAACCTGCGGCGGACGCCGGCCTGGTAGCCCTCGCCGCCGAGCTCCGAGACGACGCCGATGCGCACGCCGCGAACGTCGGTGCGGCGGGCTGCCTCCACTATCGGGGGCACCGGCGCGGCGATGCTGGTGGAGTCGAGCGGGTCATGGCCCGCGATGACTGCATGCAGCATTGCCGCGTCCAGCACCGATCGGGAGCAGGGGCCCGCTTGGTCCAGGCTGCTGGCCAGCGCGACCAGCCCGTACCGAGACACTCCTCCATAGGTCGGTTTGACTCCCACGGTGCCGGTGACCGCGGCCGGTTGCCGGATCGACCCGCCGGTGTCCGTACCGACAGCGAGCGGCGCCTCGAACGCGGCGACCGCAGCCGACGACCCACCGCCTGAGCCGCCGGGTATGCAGGCGAGGTCCCACGGGTTGTGTGACGGCCCGTAGGCCGAGTGCTCCGTGGACGATCCCATCGCGAACTCATCCATGTTGGTCTTGCCGAGAATGGGCAGCCCAGCAGCCCGCAGCCTCGCGACGATCGTGGCGTCGTACGGCGGGATCCACCCCTGCAGGATTCTCGAACCACAGGTAGTAGGCAGACCCTCCGTGACCACCACGTCCTTGACGGCGACCGGTACGCCGTCGAGTGGGGATGCCGGTGCCCCCGCTGCTTGCCTGGCATCGGATGCCTTGGCGGCTTCCAGCGCGCCGGCGGTGTCGACGTGCAGGAACGCATGCACCGGACCGTCGACGGAAGCGATCCGGTCCAGGAATGCCTGGGTCACCTCGACAGATGAGGTTTCCCGGTTCGCGATAGCCCTGGCGAGGTCGGCGGCCGACCAGCTGGTCAAGTCACTCATCAGGGTTCCTCGTCGAGAATGCGGGGCACCGCAAACCGCTGTTGCTCCGATGCCGGTGCCGCCGAGAGCACCCGCTGGGGGTCGAGGCTGGGGCGTACCTCGTCAGGCCGGAAGACGTTGGTCAACGGCAACGGGTGCGACGTGGGTGGGACGTCATCGGTCGCCAGCGCGCTGACCTTCGCGACCGACTCCAAGATCACCGCGAGCTGCGGGGCCAGGTGATCGAGCTCGGCCGGAGTCAGGTCGATGCGCGCAAGGCTCGCCAACCGGGCGACCTCGTCACGGGTGATGGCGGGTTCGGGCATGGCGCCAATCCTAGGTCCGGGCCCGGGTGCGCGCTGGGCAGCCCGAGCGCGGGCTCACCAGCTGAAGCCGGTGATGCGGAGACGGAAATTCAGTCCGGCGCCGTAGTTGGAGGGGTTCAGCTCGAGCAGATAGCCGTTGAACACCACCGAATAGACTCCCCCGTCGAACCTTCCACGCAGCCAGTCGGTTGCCACGTCGGAACCGAGCATGGTCGCGGCGGCTCTGGTGAGAAACAGCTGTGCTGCGCGCCTGTTGAGGCTTCCTCCGAACGGAGTCGATGCGCTCAGCCTCGCGTTCTTGGTCTCCCCGCGGTAGGTGTACGTATCGATCGTGAAGACGCCATTGCGGGATGTCCTGCTGCAGCTGACTCCTGAGTGGGTGGGGGGACATGAGAATCCCCAGCCGTCGAGAGCTCGCGCGGTGATCTCAGCAGCGGTGGCCTGCAGCGGCGGACCGGGTGTAAAACCGGCAGTAACGTCCGATCGTGAGAACGAGAAAGAGTGCAGTGTGTCGGTGTTGTAGACAACTCCACCGGACCAGTCGCCGAACTTCATGGGCCCATCGGTGCTGACCGCCGACCTGAAGGCAGCCGGATCGTCGGAGAACACCGTGGCGGCCGCCGCATCCTCAATTGTGGTCCACCCCTGCTGCACGACGGAGCCGCCGCCCTCGGACTGAGAACTCGCGTCGATCCGGTGGACTACGTCGGAGTCATCGGTCTGGATCGAGACCCTCCAGGCGTATTGCCGCAACGGCTGCGAAACCGGGCCGCCGCCGGCAAAGCAGGTTTCTATGGTCGGCTGGACAGAGACCTGGGAGCAAGAGAAGCCCTGGCCCCTCAATGCGCTCAGCAAGTCGTCGCCCGGCTCGCCACCGGCGAGGATCGGTTGCGAGCTTCCTGGCGACTCACCCGCCCCGTCACTGATGCCGGCGAGGATCCGCCACACCGCCAGCCCAATCCCCAACAGCAGCAACACCAGCATGACCACCAGGGCCACCATGAGCAGCGAGCGCCGACTTGCGGTGGATCCCTCGGGCGGCGCGGCCGGATCAACGGGACCCGGTTGCCACTCCTCATCCGAGCCTGACCATGGCGCGGCGCCCGCGCCGTAGGGGAGGTAGGTGAAGTCCGGCCTGACCTCTCGTGAATGTCGCGGCGTGGTCGCCGGCACCTGCTGGGCGCCTCGGGGCGGTGTTGTGGGTGACCCCGGGGCCCCGGCGTGGTGAAGCACCGGGACCTGCGACTGCGGGGGGCTCTGAGCTGGGCCGTGCGTGCGCAGGCCGGGACGGAGTGGGTATGCAGTCTGGGTGACCGGCCTTCCTGGATCCGCGTTCGGCGGGCGTGGCGGCGTCGACGAAGGACTAGGCGCCGGGGGGGTCGGCGGCGGCGGACTCCCTTGGGCCGCACCTTGGGGGTCCGCGTCCGGCTCACCACGTCGCAGGCCCAGGCTCTGCAGCAAACCAGCCCAGCTGCTCGGCGCCGGATCGTCCGGCTGCGAACGGGGATCAGCCGACGACCCGTCCGGGACACCCGCCCGCTGCGGGTCGCCGGTGGGGGCTTGCTGGTCGGCCATGCCTCCGTCCCCTCCGCCGAAGCACTTCCTCGAGTCCGCAGTGACTCTGCCCCCCGTCGCGGAGTCTTCGACCAAATCCTCCCACGAAACGCTGTCAGTGCCATCGCTCGGCGCCCGCAACCGTGCCTGCGGCTTTCGCGTCACTTCAGGCCAACGGCTCCAAGTCGAACGCCCGCCATCTCACTTGGGCCGCCACCCACCGCCTGGACCGTCCCCACCTCGCCTGCGCCCACGGTTGTGCGCTCGGTCGAGCTGAGCGCATGAAACACGACGTAACCCAACACTGCGGCCAACCCCAGCACGCCTACCAGCACGCCCACCACGACGATCAGCACAATGCGATTTTCACCCGCCCGGACCAGGCCGAACCGGCTGAGACGTGCTGGGACCCGGTCGTCCGTCTCGTGCACCTCCTCACTCTGCCACACGCACCATGGTGCGCGCGGATTCGGGACCGTCGTCGAGCAGCGCGGCAAAACCATCCTCGTCTAGCACGGGCACGCCCAGCTGGTTCGCCCTGTCCAGCTTTGAGCCGGCTGCTTCACCGGCGACCACGAAGTCGGTCTTCTTGGACACCGAGCCGGTCGCCTTGCCGCCCCGTGCCGTTATCGCCTCCTTGGCCTCGTCGCGTGACCAACCTGCCAGCGATCCCGTCACGACCACGCTCAGCCCCTCCAGCGTGCGGGCAACGGAGGAGCCGTCCCGCTCCTCGCTCATGCGCACACCGGCGGCCCGCCACTTCGACAGCACCTCCCGATGCCAATCGACCTCGAACCAGTCACGTACCGCGATCGCAATCGTCATCCCTACGCCGTCTACCTCCGCCAGCTCCTCGGCGGTGGCGGCCTCGATCTTGTCCAGCGAGCCGAAGGCCTGGGCCAGCGATCGCGCCGCTGTGGGGCCGACGTGGCGGATGGACAGTGCGACCAGCACGCGCCACAGGGGCTGGTTCTTCGCCCGGTCGAGGTTTGCGAGCAACCGGGCGCCGTTCGCAGACAGGCCACCGTCTTTCTTGGTGAACAGCGGCACTCTGAGCAATGCCGGTTCGTCGAGACCGAAGATGTCGCCCTCATCGCCGACCACTCCGGCCTCCAGCACGGCGACGGCGGCTTCGTACCCCAGCACCTCGATGTCGAAGGCGCCCCTTCCAGCCAGGTGGAACAGGCGTTCGCGCAGCTGGGCCGGACATGACCGCGAGTTGGGGCAGCGGATGTCGGCATCGCCTTCCCTTTCTGGTCGCAGCTCTGTGTCACACGCCGGGCATCGGCTCGGCATCACGAACTCGCGCTCGCTGCCGTCGCGCAGCTCCGCGACCGGACTGACGATCTCCGGGATGACGTCGCCCGCCTTGCGAAGGACGACCGTGTCTCCGATGAGCACACCCTTGCGCATCACCTCATGCGCGTTGTGCAGGGTGGCCATCTCGACAGTGGACCCGGCAACGCGCACGGGTTCCATTACGCCGTACGGGGTCACGCGGCCCGTACGCCCGACATTTACCCGGATGTCGAGCAACGTGGTGGTGACCTCCTCGGGAGGGTATTTGAAGGCGATCGCCCAGCGAGGCGCCCGTGAGGTTGATCCCAGCGTGCGCTGCAGCTCGATCTGGTCGACCTTCACCACGACGCCGTCGATCTCGTGCTCCACATCGTGTCGGTGGTCGCCGTAGTAGGTGATGAACTCCCGCACTGCGGGAATGTCGGGAAGCACTCGGACCCGGTCGCTGACCGGGAGCCCCATGGACTGCAAGCCGGCATAGGCATCCGACTGGCGCGACGGCTCGAAGCCATCGCGGGCTCCGATTCCGTGGCAGACCAGGCGCAATGGCCTGGACGCAGTGATGCGGGGGTTCTTCTGCCGAAGCGATCCGGCGGCGGCGTTGCGGGGATTGGAGAACGGAGCCTTCCCGGCTTCCACCAGAGATGCGTTGAGCTCCTCGAAACCTGCCACGGGGAAGAAGACCTCGCCACGGACCTCGAGCAGCGCCGGGACAGGATGCTCGTCGGTGCCGGAGAGCCGCGAAGGCACCCCAGCAATCGTGCGTACGTTAGGGGTGACGTCCTCACCGGTTCGGCCGTCACCTCGGGTCGCTCCGCGCACGAGCCGACCTTGCTCGTAGGTGAGGTTGACCGCCAAGCCGTCTACCTTCAGCTCACACAGGAACTCAGCCCGCTCTCCAATCTCGCGGACGACGCGGTGCGCCCACGCGTCCAGCTGTTCGGTGGAGAACGCGTTGTCGAGTGACATCAACCGCTCGAGGTGCTCAACCGCAGTGAACTCGGTGGACACCGCGCCACCGACCTTCTGGGTCGGCGAGTCGGCAGTGCGCAGCTCCGGTCGCTCTTCTTCCAGCGCCTCCAGCTCCTGCATCAACCCGTCGAACTCCCCGTCGGAGACGCTCGGGGCATCGAGGACGTAGTAGCGCCACCGGTGTTCCTCGATCAGCTCGCTGAGCTCTTGGTGGCGTTCGCGCGCGTGGACCACGTCGTGCTCCGTCATGGTCTCAATCTTGCCCTGCCGCACTGACATTGCGAGCCACTGCCACCGCCAGCTGATGGCTTCGACGAGCCCAGCTAGGCGAGGCGCCGGCCAGCCCGCAGGTGGGGGTGATCAGGCAATGGTCGCCCAGTTCGTGAGCGGCGAAACCCATCGACTGCCACCAGTGTGCGACCTGACTGGTGAGCTCTACGTCTGACACCGGCATGCCCGGGTCGGCCCCCGGCACGACACCGACCAGCATCGCGACCCCGTCCTGCACTGCCTCGGCGAAGCTGTCGAGCTGGGCGGCCCGCACCAGCGACAGGTCGAAGCTGATCGCCGGAGAGCCGGCGGATCTCAGCACCCGAATGGGGAGATCGCCGGCGCAGCAGTGCACGACCGCTGCTGCGCCTTCGGCGCTGACCTCCGCGAGCACCCACTCCAAGCCCTGCGCCGCCGCCGCGGCGTCGACCGACCGATGGCGGTGGAACCCGCTGGCGGTGGGCACCTGACCCTTGATGACCGCAGGCAGTGCCGGCTCGTCGATCTGCACGACCAGGGTCTTGTCGGGGAGTCGCCGCCGCGCGTCGCGGATGTGCAGGCGTACGCCTTCGGCCAGCGACTGCGCCAGGTCTCGCCGGGCGCCGATGTCACCTACCACCTTGTCTCCCTTGGGCAGCTCGGTGGTGGCGGCCAGCGTCCATGGCCCGACAACTTGCAGCTTGGCCGCCCCCGGGTGGCTCTGCGCGTGCTCCTGCCAGCTGTCGAGATCGTGTGCCAGCAGCGATCTGGCTCGTGTTTGGTCCGCACCGGGCGCGTCGGCCAACCGCCAACCCGCGGGTTGGAGGTCCGCCCCAAGCCCCACCAAGAGGGCTACCCCCCGCCCGTTCATCGTCGCCGCCTGGCCCCGCTGCGGGAGCTCGGGCAGATAGATCAGGTCGGACAGCTCTCCGAGCACGACCGAGACGGCCGAGGCGAAGTCCTCGCCAGGCATGGAGCCGACACCGGTCGCCACCCCGGTGGGCAGCCGGTGATCAAGCGGCATGACTCAGGGGACCGTCGGCGTCGCGGCTGGACTAGTCTGCCGCGCAACCGCGTCAATGGTGGCGCTGCCGATCACCCGGGTGCGCTCATAGATGACGGCGGCCTGGCCCGGTGCGACGCCTCGGGCCGGCTCGTCGAGGTCCACCCGTAGTTGGCCGCCCTCGACGCACGCGCGGGCCGGAAGCGGCTCGCCGTGAGCCCGGATCTGTACCTCGCAGGAGAACTCACCGGAAGGTTCGGCCTCGCACCAGCGCGGATGCACGCCGACCATGCTCCACACGTCGAGCGACTCGACCGGACCGACGGTCACGGTGCCGGTCACGGGCTCGATGTCGAGCACATAGCGTGGCCGACCGTCCGGTGCCGGTGTCGAGATGTGCAATCCACGCCGCTGCCCGACCGTGAACGCGTAAGAGGCGTCGTGACGGCCCAAGACCGCACCAGACTCGTCAACGACGTGACCCGGCGATGGCTCGAGTCGGCCCTTGAGGAACCCGGCCGTATCGCCGTCCGCGATGAAGCAGATGTCATGGCTGTCGGGTTTGGAGGCCACCGCGAGCCCGCGCTCGGCGGCCTCCGCGCGAACCGCTCGCTTCATCGTGCCGCCCAGGGGAAAGAGCGCGTGAGCCAGCTGGCCAGCGGTGAGCACACCGAGGACGTACGACTGGTCCTTGGTGCGATCAACCGAACGGTGCAGCTCTCGACGGCCGTTGGCTGCCTCGAGGACCCGGGCGTAATGACCGGTCGCGACAGCGTCGAACCCGAGCGCCAGCGCGCGGTCGAGGACGGCAGCGAACTTGATCTTCTCGTTACAGCGCAGGCAGGGGTTTGGCGTGCGTCCGGCGGCGTACTCGGCGAGGAAGTCGTCGACCACGTCGGCGTGGAAACGCTCGGCCAGGTCCCAGACATAGAACGGGATTCCGATCACGTCGGCGGCGCGGCGGGCGTCCCGGGAGTCCTCGAGCGTGCAGCATCCCCTGGCTCCCTTGCGGTAGCTCTGCGGGTTGCGAGCGAGGGCCAGGTGGATGCCGGTCACATCGTGGCCGGCATCAGCCATCCGGGCGGCCGCGACTGCCGAGTCGACGCCGCCTGACATTGCTGCGAGCACGCGCATGTCAAACCACCGCACTCAAGCCGGCAGCCCGAGCCCGCTCCACGGCCGGCCCGATCGCCTCTGTCACCGCCTCCACATCGGCCTGCACCGACGTATGGCCGAACGAGAACCGCAGCGACCCCCGGGCAGTCGCTTCGGTTGCTCCCATCGCGAGCAACACGTGACTTGCCTGGGGTACGCCGGCGGAGCAGGCGGACCCGGTGGAGCACTCGATGCCCTTGGCATCGAGCAGCATCAACAGCGAGTCGCCCTCACAACCCGGGAAGCTGAAGTGCGCGTTGTTGGGCAGCCGGCGTGCTAGGTCAGAGCTGGGATCGCCGTTGTAAAGCACATCGGGAACCTCGGATCGAACCCGGCGCACGAGGTCGTCGCGCAGGCTACCCACCAGCTCCACGAACTCGGGCTGGTGCTTGACCGCCAGCTCGACGGCGGTCGCCAGACCCGCGATCGAGGGGGTGTCGATGGTGCCCGACCGGATGTCTCGCTCTTGGCCGCCCCCATGGAGGACCGGGACCAGCTCCAGCTCGCGGCGGGTCAGCAGCACACCCACCCCCAGCGGTCCGCCCAACTTGTGGCCGGTGAAGCTGAGTGCGTCGACGCCGCCGGTGGCGAAGTCGAAGGGCAATGATCCGACAGCTTGGACCGCATCTGTGTGAACCGGGATGCCGTGCCGGTGGGCCGCCTCGACCAGCTCGGCGATGGGCTGGACCGTGCCGACTTCGTTGTTGGCCCACATCACACTGACCAGCGCGACGGACCCCGGGTCGGACTGGATGCTGGCCCGCAGTGCATCGATGTCGATGCGGCCGAGCGGATCGACATCGATGAGCTCGACCTGTGCTGACTCGTGCGAGCTGAGCCAAAGCAGCGGGTCGAGAACCGCGTGATGCTCGACTGAGCTGGACAGGATGCGCGGTCGATCACCTCCTGCATTGCGTGCCCAGTAGAGCCCCTTGATGGCGAGATTGTTCGACTCGGTGCCGCCACCGGTGAAGATCACCTCGCTCGGCGACGCCCCGACGGCTGCGCCGATCGTCTCCCGAGCCTCCTCCACAACGCGCCGCGCCTCGCGCCCGGAGCCGTGCAGAGAGGAGGCGTTGCCGAGCTTGGTGAGTTGAGCGGTCATGGCCTCCACCGCCTGCGGGCGCATCGGTGTGGTCGCAGCGTGGTCGAGATAGGTGACGCGACGCTCACCGGTCGCAGTGGAGGTTGGCTTCATCGCGTCCACAATCGTAGACGGTCACTCCGACAGGGCCCTCAGATGCGATCCACCAGTACCGCCTCAGGACTACTGAAGCGGACACCGTCCTTGAGCCACGTCACCGAGTTGAGATCGGCTGTGATCGCATCGTCGCGCCGGAACACCCACCGCCCCTGCACATCGGGGTTCGGCTGGAGGTCTGGCCACCGGTCCGTGATCGGGCGCAGGACGCCTCCGCTGTTTGACCACAGGTCATAGCGTCCTGCGAAGTGCCGCCGGAGGGCTGGAAGGTCGCGACGGAAGAACCCGACGTCGATGTCCTCGTGGGCCCGCCGCAATCCCGTGAAGGCCTCTAGCGCCCAGCCCCCGACCACCCACCATTCGGCGTCGAAGCCTTCCAGCAGGCTTGTCGCCTGTTCAGGCGTCGTCGGCTCCCATGGGCCGTACAGCCGAAAGAACTCCAGGTCCTCGAGATCCGCCTGCTCCTGTTCGTGCACGCGCGACAACCTAC
>JBDUDR010000109.1:0-10135 GCA_040002845.1 Nocardioidaceae bacterium | reverse complement strand
ACCCAACGGACTACCGCAGCGTCACATTTTGTGAGCCCCCGGCTCTGATCTCGGACAAGCCCGGGCGCAGGGCCGAACCGATCATGGACGTGGCGAGCCGTTGGTCAGAGCCGCGAAAAACGCCCAACAGGCGCGCGCGTCGGGGGCCGTGGCCAACGCGCGGATCTCGGGCCGCTCGCCGTCTCCGCGTAACTGGGCTAGTTTGCGGTCCATGAATCCCGTCGCATTGGTCTTCGCGACCATCGCCGGGCTCCTCCACGTGGCTATCTTCGCCATGGAGAGCCTGCTGATCCTGCGCCCCTCCGTGTGGCGGCGGTTCCTGCTGACCTCGCAAGCAGAGGCCCAGGCCGTTCACCCGTGGGCCCTGAATCAGGGCTTCTACAACCTGTTCCTCGCCGCGGGTGCACTCGGTGGCGTGGTCGCAAGCGTCGCCGGCGCGGATGCCTCAGCAACCGCCATTGTCGCCTTCTCTTGCGGCTGCATGGTGGCTGCGGGAGCGGTGCTCATCGGCACCGACCGCCGGATGCTTCGCGCTGCGATCCTGCAGGCCGGGCCCCCGCTGGTCGCGTTGATCGCGCTCGCGGTTGGTTGATGGCCCGGGAGCTACGCCGCCTCTTCAGAAGCTGTAGGGACCGAACCGGCCCCAGGCGACGAACACCGCCAACGCGAAGATCACGGCGTTCACGATGATCATCTGGGGTTCCTTGCGGCGGTAGTGGGTCGCCGCCGCTCCGACCATCAGCACGGCGAGACCGACAGCAGCCAGCGGTGTCAGCCAGGTCGCGATGCCGGTCGCCGCCGGCAGGATGAGCCCGATGGCAGCGAGGAGCTCAGCGAGCCCGATTCCCTTGACGGCGTTGTCGGAGAAGTCCGCCGGCCAGCCCATCATGTCGACGAGCTTCGGCTTCGGCTGGCTGACCTTCATCGCTCCTGATGCGAGAAACGCCGCTGCTAACAGGCTTTGCACGATCCACAGCAGTACGTTCATGTGACCCTCCCAGCGGACAGTCTGGCGGGTGCTCTCGTAGGGCTGAAGACACCGCGCGGCAAGCCCGATCAAGCCACCGGATCCGACCATCAGGGATCATGAACGTGTGAGTCCAGCACACATCGTCGCGGTCAACGTGGTCCACCAGATCGGGCCGGGCTACTTCCAGGACACCGCCATCGACAAGCGGCCCGTACGCGAACCCGTGGAGGTCACTCACCTGGGGCTCACCCGGGACCAGCAGATCAGCCGCGGCCACGGCGGGATCGACAAGGCCGTGTACGCCTACGCCGCCGAGGACGCCGCCTGGTGGGCCGGCGAGCTGGGTCGCGACATCCCACCCGGCCTGTTCGGTGAGAACCTCCGCACGACCGGCTTGGACGTGACCGGTGCCCAGATCGGCGAGCAGTGGTCGATCGGCGACGTGCTGCTCCAGGTGCAGATGCCGAGGACACCGTGCGAGAACCTCTCCCTGCGGATGCGGATCGACCGGTTCCATGAGCGGTTCAACTCGACCGGCCGGGTTGGCGCCTTGTTGAAGGTGCTGTCGCCTGGGACCATCACCGCCGGTGACCAGATCACTGTGGAACAGCGTCCGGACCATGGCGTCACCGTGTCGGACCTCGCGACCGGACCCGATGCCGAGCAGATGCAAAGCCTGCTCGACTCCGGCGTACCGCTGGCGAGGAATGTGAAGGACAAGGCCCGCCGCATCGTACGCCGGGCCGCACTCGATCTATTCTGACGAGGCGTACCTCGCCACCGCGCGAGATGGTCTACGGTGCTGCGGTGCGGGCGCTGGTCATCACATGGGCACCTGGAGGCAACCTGCCGCCGATGGTCGCCGCGGCCGGGTTGCTCGCCGCCCGCGGCCACCACGTGGAGGTACTGGGCTCGGCCGCCACCCGGCCCGTTTTCGAGGAAGGTGGCTTCGCCGTTCACCCATATCGGCGCGCTCCCGAACCGATGACGCAGATCGCGTTCGAGGCTCAAGCCGAAGCCATGCTCGGGCCTGGGAGTCGGTAGAACTGCTGTTGGTCACCGCGCCTCGGTGGTTCGATCTCGGAACGACTACCCGGCAAAAGTCGTGCACGCAGGTCCACTCGGGGTACGCACGAGGGCGTCCATCCAACGGACTCGCGTGCTGCTCAGCTTCAGCACAACCGTCATGGACGGCCAACCGGCGTTGGTCCAACGGGTGTGCGATGCGGTCGCGGAGCCCGGTGTCGACGCCGTTCTCACACTGGGTCCGGCACTCGACGCCGGCGCGCTGCGGGTGGCCGACAACATCGAGCTGCTGTCCTTCGCAGGTCATGATGAGCTGCTTCCGGGCTGCGCGGCGGTGGTGACCCACGGCGGGTTGGGGACGACCCTGCGCGCACTCGCCCACGGCGTCCCGCTCCTGTTGCTCCCGCTCGGCCGCGACCAGGCTCTCAATGCCGAGCGGGCTACCAGGCTTGGGGTCGGAACCCAGCTTTCGGTCGACGCCACAGCGCCTGAGATCAGGGGGGCGCTCACCTCGCTGTTGGCCGACACAGGGGTCGCGACAGCGGCAGCAAACTCGTCGCAACGCATATCGTCCGCCGCGCCGGACACGGCCGCCGGCCAGGCCTTCGAGCAGGTCGCGCGGTGAGGCTCCCGAAGACGGATGCTGCTTCGGCTCGGCTTGCTGAAGGTGTGACCACCGCTGCTGTTGACGGCAACGACAATGCCGGTCAACACAGTCTCCGGATGGTGGCTTCGAGCTCGGAGGCCTTGGGGACCTCGCGGGTCACCAGCGCCTGCAGAAGTAGGCCGTCGATGTATGCGCACACCGCGCGTACTGAGCTCTGGTCGGTCGTCCAACCGGCGACGAGTGCACTGAGCTCATCGATCCAACGGGTGGCCGCCGCGGCCAGCGCCGGTCGGCGAGCCGCGAGCAGGAACAGCTCGTACTCCGCGATCACGCGCTCGCGGTGTTTGATGCAGTCCTCGACAAGCCATCGCGCCAGGGCCGCGGGTGGGTCTGGAGCAGCGGCGATCGCACGCAGCGGCTCTGTGTTGGCTTCCTCGGCCCAGAGCAAGGCGGCCTCGAGCAGGGCGTCGATGGAGTCGAAGTAGTACGTGGCAGCGCTCGACGGAAGCCCGGCCTGTCGGGTGACGCTGCGGTGGGACACCCCGGCGACGCCGTCTCGCTCGACGACCTGCAAGGTGGCTTCCAGCAGGGCTTGTCGACGTCGCTGACCCTTGGCCCGCCGCCCGTCGATGCGGCTGTGGAGCTGAGGCGTGGCCGCAGTCTGCGTACCCTTCGCCGGGGCGCCGACAGCACTCACGCGTGGGATCCTCCGGCCTCCAGCGCCCATACGCCGGCGACGACCATGAGCAGGCCGGCGGACTGCACCCAGGTGAGGTGCTCGCCGAGCCACAGCACCCCGATCAAGGCGATCAGCGCCACTCCCACCGCCGACCAGACCGCGTACACGACGGCCAGCGGCATGCCGCTTGTCAGCAGCTTCGCCAACAAGGTGAACGACACCAGATATCCGACCACGACCACCACGGAGGGCCCGAGCCGGCTGAAACCGTCGGACATCTTGAGCGCGATCGTCGCTGCGACCTCGGTAAGGATCGCCGCGGTCAGCAACAGCCAGCCCTCCACCGATCCCACCTCCCTTGTACGAAGAAATAAACCTGAACGAATGTCCCAGATTCTACCCGAGCGAATCAGCGCCCGCAAGCCGGGCGGGATGATGCAGTAGGTGGCGGCCTAGGCTCGGGCCTGATTGTCGGTGACCCGGAGTAGGTTCCGCGACATGACTACAAACCTGGACTATCTCGATCACCTGCGCCGCGAGTCCGTGCGCTTCCAGGAGGCGCTGAGCGAAGCACCGCCTGACTCGCGTGTGCCCTCCTGCCCGGACTGGAATGCCGACGACCTGCTCTGGCACCTGGGGGAGGTGCAGTGGTTCTGGGGCACGATCGTGCGGGAGAAGCTCAGGGAGTCCGCGCAGGCAGAGGCTCTCAAGCCGGAGCGCCCGGCAGATCGGGCCGGCCTTACCGCGTTCTATGAGCGTGCGAGCCATGACCTTCACGAGATTCTGGCTGCCACCGCGCCGGACACTCCCGTCTGGACGTGGTCCACGGACCAGACGGTCGGCTTCATCCGCAGACGGCAGGCGCACGAGGCTCTGATCCACCGTCTCGACGCCGAACTGACGGCCGGCAACCGCACCCCGATGGACGCGCTGCTCTGCGTCGACGGCGTCGATGAGGCGTTGCGCATCATGTACGGCGGAGTGCCTCCGTGGGGGAGCATCACCCCCCACCCGGGCAGGACACTCCGGCTCGTGGCCACCGACACCGGTGACTCGTGGTTGGTCACGCTCGCGCGGTTCACCGGCACCGATCCCGACGACAACAAGACTTACGACGAACCGGACATCCAGGTCGCTGACACCGACCCCGGCGGCGAGGCTTCCGCAACGGTCAAGGGCAGCGCGGCCGACCTCAACTGCTGGTTGTGGCACCGGTCGACCGTTGGTGAGCTAGATCGCTCTGGAGACCAGGAGGTGCTCGGCGACTTCGACTCGACCATTGCCCCAGGCATCAACTGACTGACCTGACCCCGCCCGTACGGGGGCGCAGCCGGTGGTGCTCAGGCCATCTCGGCAAGCTTGGTGACGGTTCGCAGGCTGCGCACCGTGCAGATGTCGTTGATCTCGCGCCACATCGGCGTGCGGGTCATCTCCGTACGACCGACTCCGTTGGGGTAATAGAGATAGATGTGCGCCCCGACGATGATCGCCCGGTCGGCCCCGGACTCCATGGTGGACGGCACGGTGGGCTTCTTGGGCGGGGCGCTCACGAGGAAGCCAACATGCACCCTGCTCGGGTCCCGGTCGGCGAACGGATTCGCCGCCAGCACCTTGGTGATTTGGCCGCGCGTACGCACCATCGTGCGGGGCCTGAACCCGAAGCGTTTCTCCAGCGCCGACTCGAGCCGGCTGGCCAGCGTCTTGGCGGCCAGCGTGCTGGTCGCGATGACATTGCCGCTCTGGATGTACGTCGCTACGTCTGTGCAACCGATCTCGGCCACGATCTCTCGCAGGTCCGCCATCGGCACCTTGTTGTGATGACCGACGTTGATCCCTCGCAATAACAGGACGTACCTGCGAGTCCTGGTCTTGGTCGCCACTGCTCACCTCACTCCGGCGCTCAGACTAGTGCGCGTGGTCCGCATGGCGTACGTGTTGCCGGACGTCCCGGAAGTGGATCGCCTCGTAGCCGACCAGGCTCACCATGGCGAGCGCGACGAACGCGGGATGCCACAGCGCCGGGATGTCGGTGAACGACAGGATCGCGGCGAGTACGAGCAGCAGGCCGGCCACCAGCAGACGTTGCACATTGGGCCGGCCGACGTTGCGCCATCGCAGCATCGACAGGCTGGCCAGGTACATCGCGGTGCCGCCGTAGATCGCCCAGACCGCCACCCCGGGCAGGGGCGCTTGGTGACTGTGCTGGGTCGGCCCCGCGGCTTGCAGCATGACCACCTTGGCGCCCAGCGCGAGCAGCACGATGCCGGTGACTATCGGGAGGTGCAAGAAGGTGTACGAGTCGCGGCCCAGCCGGACACGATCATCGCCGGTCAGCCGCTCCAGGGTTCGCTGGGCCACCAGCGCGACAACGTCGAAGTACGTCCACCACAACGTGACCGCAATGGCCATGCCCAAGGCTGACCCGACCAGGATGGGCCAGCTGACTGGTGCCCCGGCGACGCCCACGCCGACACTGACGATCGACTCGCCGATCGCGATGATCACAATCAGCCCGTGGCGCTCCGCGAAGTGCGCCGGAGCGTGGATCCGCCATCCGGTCGATCCGATCGAGAAGACGAGGACGTACTCGAGCGCCATCGCGAATGCCCACACCGCCAACCGCCAGTGTTCGTCGACCAGCGCGCCAACGGTCAGCAGCACCAGGCTCGGCAGCACTGAGTAGAACGCTCGCCGCAGGGTCCGCACGAGGTCGGCGTCCGTGCCGGCGGCGAGCCGGTAGATGCCCAGGTGCGCGAGACGGACGATGGCGTAGGCGAGCACGAAGACCAGCGGACCGGACACCCCGCCGGGGCGGTCGTGGAACGCCTCCGGCACCGCGAGGGCGACCATGAAGTAGCCGACCATCGCGAAGATCATCGCGGTGCGGAGCGCGCCTTCGTCGGCACGCGCCTGGTTACCGAGCCAGCCGTACGCGGTCCAGCCGAACCAGATCAACATCATGAGGACCAGACCGTCGGCCAGCCCGGTCAGGGTGAGGTCGTGCGCCACCGATGTGGTGATCTGGGTGAGTGCGTAGACGAACACCAGGTCGAACAGCAACTCCAGGGTGGTCACCCGATGTGAGTCGTCAGTCGGATGCAACCCCAGGCTGAGCCGTGGCATGCACCGAGCCTATGGCTTCGCGGTTCGCCAACTCTGGGGCAGCAGGTCGGACAGCTCGATCCGACTCAGGTGATGACCTCGGCGCCGACCACCGGATGCCAGGCGCGGATGCGCCACTGGATCACGATGCCCGCCTCGGTGTAGGCGTCTTGCGCGACGAACCGCTCGACGAGCTCCGGCTCGTCGACGCTGAACACGAAGATGGCTGAGTACGGCGCCTCCATGGTGGCGCCGGCGAGCCGCAGGGTGCCCGACTCGGTCGCCTCCCGGACCGCCGCCAGATGAGCCTCACGGTAGGGCGTTCGAGCCAGCGGGTAGTCATCGACGTACTCGTAGTCGAGGAGGTAGTAGCCCATGAGGGGCAGCCTACGACCAGTCAGTGGAGCGCGCGTCCCACGGCGAGCCGACGAGTGTCGGGGGCCGCCACCCGTGTCGCATCGGCCTCGAGGTCGTCTTCTTGCTGCTGTGACTGACGCTCTGCCATCACCCGGGCGTGGTATGCCTCTACCTCGTTGCCAACCCGGTCGGAGTCCCATCCAAGGACGTCGGCGACGAGCTCCGCGACGCCTAGAGCTGCTGCCTCGCCGCGGTCCGGGGTCTCGATGGAGATCCGGGTGCGCCGGGTCAGCAGGTCGTCCAGGTGCAGCGCGGCCTCATGAGTCGTCGCGTACAACGGCTCGACCGTGAGGTATTCCTCGGCACCCTCGAGCGGGCGCAGCAGCTCGGGGCGATCCGAGGCCAGCGCGAGCACGTCGTCGGTGAGGGAGCCGTACCGATCCAGCAGGTGCCGGAGCCTCCAGACCGGGAGGGCGTAGCGCTTGGCCAGGAAGTCGATCTGGTTGATCATCGCGGGATATCCCTCCGCGCCCACCAGCGGGATGTGCTCGGTGACACTGTCGGGGATGGCTCCGCCGATGTCCTCGCGGGCGGCGTCTACCGCGTCGGCAGCCATCACACGGTAGGTCGTGTACTTTCCGCCGGCGATGGAGATGAGCCCCGGCTGCGGGCGCGCGACCGCGTGTTCGCGGGACAGTTGAGAGGTCTCCTCCGACTCACCGGCCAGCAGGGGTCGGAGCCCTGCGTACACACCCTGGATGTCTGCTCTGGTCAAGGGTACGGAGAGCACCGCGTTGACGTGACTGAGCAGGTAGTCGATGTCGGACCGGCTGGCGGCTGGATGCGCCTTGTCGAGGGACCAGTCGGTGTCGGTCGTGCCGATGATCCAGTGGGTGTTCCACGGGATGACGAGCAACACGGAGGTGTCGGTGCGCAGGATCAGGCCCGTCTCGGAGTTGATCCGGTCCCGCGGGACCACGATGTGCACTCCCTTGGAGGCGCGGACGTGGAACCGGCCCCGCCCTCCTGCGAGCGTTTGGATGTCGTCGGTCCACACGCCGGTGGCGTTGATCACCGCGTTGGCACGGACGTCGACCTCGGCGTGGGTCTCGGCGTCGCGCACCCGGGCTCCGACGATGCGCTCGCCAGCGTGGGAGAAGCCGATCACCTCGGCGGAGTTGAGCACCGTGGCGCCGTAGCTGGCTGCCGTGCGCGCCACCATCATCGTGTGACGAGCGTCGTCGGTCTGCGCGTCGTAGTAGCGAACCGCTCCGGTGAGGGCCGACGGCTTGAGCGCCGGGCACAGTCGCAGTGCCCCGGATCGGGTGAGGTGGGTGTGCCGCGGCACCGACCGAGCGCCGCTCATGGTGTCGTAGAGCGTGAGTCCGGCTCCGACGTAGGGGCGCTCCCAGATGCGATGGGTCAACGGGTAGAGGAACGACACCGGCTTCACCAGGTGAGGGGCGATCCGGGTGAGCATGAGCTCACGCTCGTGCAGGGCCTCGCGTACCAACCCGAAGTTGAGCTGCTCCAGATAACGCAGACCGCCGTGGAACAACTTGGACGAACGGGACGACGTGCCGGAGGCGAAGTCCCGGGCCTCGACCAACGCGACGCGCAGCCCGCGGGTGGCCGCATCGAGCGCGGCGCCCACTCCGGTGACACCCCCGCCGATGATGAGGATGTCGAGCTCCTGCAGACCCAGCCGCGCCCAGGCCGCGGAGCGCTGCTCCGGGCCGAGCTGCGCTGAGCCTGGCATCTGTCCCTCCACGTCCGGTGCCGCACCAGCGTAGCCAGTCAGATCGACAGGCTATCTTTTGCTGTTCGAGGCTCCTGGGAAACAGCAATTCGCAGCCTGTCGATGCCTGGAGGAGGCCGATTCATGACGGAGTTCGTCGCTGCGATCGACCAGGGTACGACGAGTACGCGCTGCATGCTGTTCGACCGTGCGGGCTCGGTAGTCGCCGCCGACCAGATGGAACATCGGCAGATTCTTCCGCGGGCCGGCTGGGTCGAGCACGACGCTCTCGAGATCTGGGGCAACACTCGCCAGGTCATCGGCGGTGCCCTGGCCCAGGCCAACCTCAACTCGTCGAACATCGCGGCAGTCGGCATCACGAACCAACGCGAGACCGTGGTGGTGTGGGACCGGTCGTCCGGTCGACCGGTGACCAACGCGATCGTCTGGCAAGACACCCGTACGCAGTCGATCTGCGACCGGCTGGCGGCGCTCGGTGGTGGCATCGACCGGTACAAGGACCGAGTCGGCCTGCCCCTGGCCACCTATTTCTCCGGCCCGAAGATCAGCTGGATCCTCGACCATGTTGAGGGAGCCAGGGAGAAGGCGTCGGCTGGACAGCTGTTGTTCGGCAACATCGACACGTGGTTGCTGTGGAACCTCACGGGGGGCGCCGAGCACGGCGGCTTGCATGTCACCGATGTGACCAACGCGTCCCGGACCATGTTGATGGACCTCGACTCGCTGCGCTGGGACGCCGCGATCTGCTCGGAGATGGGCATCCCGATGGAGATGCTGCCGGAGATCAGGTCATCGTCAGAGGTCTACGGCGAATGCCGGCCGGGCATCCTGCGAGGCACCCCGGTGGCAGGCATTCTCGGCGATCAGCAGGCGGCGACGTTCGGTCAGGTCTGCTTCGAGGTCGGTACGGCCAAGAACACGTATGGGACCGGCAACTTCATGCTGTTGAACACGGGCACGCAGCCGGTGTTGAGCTCGAACGGGCTGCTCACGACCGTCTGTTTCCGCCTCGGCGACCAGGCGCCGGTCTATGCCCTGGAGGGTTCGATCGCGGTCACCGGGTCCCTCGTACAGTGGCTGCGCGACAACCTGGGCATCCTCTCATCCGCAGCCGAGGTCGAGACGCTGGCGGCATCGGTCGACGACAACGGCGGAGCCTACTTCGTGCCGGCCTTTTCTGGGCTGTTCGCACCACACTGGCGGGCGGATGCGCGTGGCGCGCTTGTCGGCCTGACGCGGTACGTCAACAAGGGACACCTCGCCCGGGCTGTCTTGGAGGCGACGGCGTTCCAGACCCGCGAGGTGCTCGACGCCATGAATGCCGACTCCGGTGTGCCGCTGCGCGAGCTGAAGGTCGACGGCGGGATGGTTGTCAACGAGACCCTGATGCAGTTCCAGGCAGACATCCTCGATGTCGACGTCGTACGCCCTCGGGTGAAGGAGACGACGGCTCTGGGTGCCGCGTACGCCGCCGGGTTGGCGACCGGGTTCTGGAGCTCTCCGGACGAGCTGCGCGGCAACTGGGCCGAGGACAAGCGCTGGACCTCGCAGATGGACGGTGCGGAGCGGGATCGGCAGTACCGCCTGTGGAAGAAGGCAGTGACGAGGACTCTCGGCTGGGTGGACGCCGACGTG
>JBDUDR010000108.1:0-10281 GCA_040002845.1 Nocardioidaceae bacterium | reverse complement strand
CGGCATCATCTACATCGACGAGGTCGACAAGATCGCCCGCAAGGCCGAAAACCCCTCGATCACCCGAGACGTCTCCGGTGAAGGGGTCCAGCAGGCGCTGTTGAAGATCCTGGAGGGCACCAGCGCCTCGGTGCCTCCGCAGGGGGGTCGCAAGCATCCCCACCAGGAGTTCATCCAGATCGACACCACGAACATCCTGTTCGTCGTCGGCGGCGCCTTCGCCGGTCTCGAGCAGATCATCGAGCAGCGGGTCGGCAAGAAGACTTTGGGCTTCACCAGCGAGGTCACCCGCGCCGAGATCGCCGAGGACGACGGTGATGTCTTCAGCCAGACCCGGCCACAGGATCTGCTCAAGTTCGGCCTGATCCCCGAGTTCGTCGGCCGGCTGCCGGTCGCTACCTCGGTGTCGGCTCTGGACAAGGACGCTCTCGTCCGCATCCTCACCGAGCCGCGAAACGCACTGGTGAAGCAATACCAGCGGCTCTTCGAGATCGACGGCATCGAGCTGGAGTTCACCGGCGAGGCCATCGAGGCGATCGCCGACCAGGCGATGGCCCGCGACACCGGCGCTCGCGGTCTCCGGGCGATCATGGAAGAGGTCCTGCTCAACGTCATGTACGAAGTGCCGTCGCGGGACGACGTGGCGAAGGTCGTGGTTAATGGCGAGGTCGTCCTCGACAACGTAAACCCCACCCTCGTCCCTCGCGAGGTCACCAAGCCCCAGCGCCGCGAGAAATCCGCCTGACGCGTTTGATCGGCACATGCACATGACGATGCGCGCGTACGCACGGATCGTCACCGCCCTGACGCTTGCCGCGGTGGGTCTCTCGAGCAGTGTGCCCGCTGCCGCGACCGCTGTCACTCAGCGTTGCGACGGTCGGGTCGCAACCATCGTCGGCACCACCGACAAAGACCACATAGTCGGTACGCCGGGCAAGGATGTGATCGTCGGGCTCAAGGGGTGGGACAACATCGACGGGCGCGGCGGTGACGACGTGATCTGCGGTGACAAAGGAGCCGACCGGCTCGCCGGCGGACGCGGGGACGACTCGCTGGACGGCGGCGTCGACTCCCTGCTCTATGGAGAGGACCAGTACGGCGACACGCTCACGGGTGGACCGGGGAACGACCGGATCGACGGTGGGCCCGGACTCGGTCCGAACACCCGTGGTCTCGACACGGCGGACTACCGAGACGCGTTGGGTGGCCTGATTCTCAGCCTTGCCAAGGGCACCGCGACGGTCGGCAAGTCCCGAGACACAGTCGTCTCGATCGAGACCGTCTACGGCACCAGGTACGCGGATCGCCTTGAAGGCGACCGCCATTACCAAGAGCTTTACGGCTTCGCCGGAGTCGACCATTTGATCGGTCTCAAAGGCACGGACTTCCTCCAGGGTGGCAAGGGTGACGACGTCATGTTCGGCAACGCCGGTCGTGACTACCTCACCGGCGGCTTCGGGGACGACCAGATGTCGGGCAATGCTGAGGCAGACGTTCTCAACGGCCTAGAGGGTTCGGACCGGCTCAGCGGCGGCCCCGGTGCAGACACGATCTACGGCGATGTCTTCGACGCCAAGGTCGGTGGCGCCGACCGTCTCTTCGGTGGCGCTGACGATGACCATCTGGACGCGGGGCCAAACGACGACCGGCTGTACGGCGGCACTGGGCATGACACCGGGGACGGGGGCACGGCGATCTCCGGGGATCTGTGCCGGTCGGTCGAGCATCGGGTCAGCTGCGAGACGTAAGGCGACGGCGGCGTCGGTCGATGTCGTGTCAGTCCACGGACACCAGTTCGGTCTCCACCGCCATCTCCCCGTCGGTCTCCTGAGGGGTGAAGGTCAGCCGGCCCGTGATCCGGCCGGCCGCGCGCAGGTCCTCGGCGGCCTGCGCGGCCAGCGCGACCGTCGCAGCGGGTCCGGTGACGCTCGCGGAGCGGACCTCGGTCCGCATGGAGACCTTGGCAGTCGACTTAGCGCCCCGGATGGCCGCCAACACCGACGCGATGGCAGGGAGCATCGAGGAGTCGGCTGCGGCCGCCGAACCGAACTCCTCTGCGGTAGGCCAGAGCTGCCGGTGGATCGAACCAGGTTGCCACCACGACCAGACCTCTTCGGTCACGAAGGGCAGGAAGGGCGCGAGCATGCGCAGCTGCGCGGACAATGCAAGTGCCAGCGCCGCCTTCGCCGACTCGGCGGCCAGACCACCGCGCCCGCCGTACGCGCGCTCCTTCACCAGCTCGAGGTAGTCGTCGCAGAAGTCCCAGAAGAACTTCTCGACCACCTCGAGTGCCACCGAGTAGTCGAACGCTTCGAACGCTTCGGTCGCCTTGCGCAGCGTTTCGTCGAGTGACGACAACATGGCACAGTCGATGGGCTCGGTGACTGCCGCAGCGGATGCGTCGAGCGCACCCAGACCCAGCACGAACTTCGACGCGTTGAGCACCTTCATGGCCAGTCTCCGGCCGACCTTCATCTGGCTTTCGTCGAAAGGCGAGTCGGTGCCGGGTCGCACGGTGGCCGCTCGCCAGCGCACCGCGTCGGCGCCGTACTTGTCGAGGATGTCGTTGGGCGCGATCGCCTTGCCCTTCGACTTGCTCATCTTCTTGCGGTCCGGGTCGAGCACCCAGCCGTTGATCGCGGCGTACGACCAGGGCACCATGCCGTGCTCGAAATGCGCCCGGACGATCGAGGAGAACAACCAGGTGCGGATGATCTCGTGACCCTGCGGCCGCAGGTCCATCGGGAAGGTGAGGGCGAACAGCTCTGGGTCCCGCTCCCATCCGCACGCGATCTGCGGGGTCAGGGATGACGTGGCCCAGGTGTCCATCACGTCAGGGTCCCCGGCGAACCCTCCCGGCTTGTCGCGTTGGTCGTCGTCGTACCCGGGAGGCGCCTGCGAGGACGGGTCGACCGGGAGCGTGTCCACCGAAGGCGCGATCGGCGAGTCGTGGTCTGGCTCGCCCTCGTCGTCGAGTGGATACCACACCGGAATCGGGACTCCGAAGAATCGCTGCCGGCTGATCAGCCAGTCACCATTGAGCCCCTCGACCCAGTTGACGTATCGGTGCCGCATGTAGTCGGGCACCCAGGTGATTTCTGATCCCCGCTGCACCATCGCGGCGCGCAGGTCGGAGTCGCGTCCTCCGTTGCGGATGTACCACTGGCGGGTGGACACGATCTCCAGCGGCTTGCTTCCCCTCTCGTAGAACTTCACCGGATGAGTGACGGGCCGGGGCTCGCCTTCGAGATCGCCCGAGGCGCGCAAGGTTGCGACCGTGACCTCCTTGGCGGAGTGCACCGTGTTCCCGGCAATCTCCGCGTAGACCTGCCGCCCGGACTCCGAGGTGATCCACGCCGGGGTGTCTCGCAGGATGCGCCCGTCACGGCCGATGATCGTCCGGGTCGGGAGCTGCAGCTCGCGCCACCAGGTGACGTCCGTGACGTCACCGAAGGTACAGATCATGGCGACCCCGGTGCCTTTGCCTGGCTCCGCGAGTCGATGGGCGACGACCGGCAGCTCGACGCCGAACAGCGGCGAGTGGACGGTGGCGCCGAAGAGCGGTTGGTAGCGCTCGTCTCCGGGGTGGGCGACCAGGGCGACGCAGGCCGCGATCAGCTCCGGCCGGCTGGTCTCGATCCAGACCTCACCTGCTCCGTCGGTCCGGTGGAAGGCGATCCGGTGGTATGCACCCGGGTGATCGCGGTCCTCCATCTCGGCCTGGGCGATGGCCGTCTGGTCAGTGACATCCCAGAGTGTCGGCGCCTCGGCCAGGTAAGCCTCGCCGCGAGACAGGTTCCGCAGGAATGCCCGCTGAGACACCGTGCGGCTGACCTCTCCGATCGTGGTGTAGGTCATGGACCAGTCGACCGACAGTCCCAGCTTGCGCCAGTGGTCCTCGAACGACCTCTCGTCCACCTTTGCGAGCTCGTCACAGAGCTCGATGAAGTTCTGCCGGGGCACGGCCACCTGGCGCTTCGGGTCGGGCTCGGCGGGAGGTGCGAAGTCAGGGTCGTACGGCAGCGAGGGATCGCAGCGCACGCCGAAGTAATTCTGCACCCGGCGCTCGGTCGGGAGCCCGTTGTCGTCCCAGCCCATCGGATAGAAGACCCGCCTTCCCCGCATCCGCTGGAATCTCGCGATCGTGTCGGTGTGGGTGTAGGAGAAGACGTGCCCGACGTGCAGCTCGCCAGAGACGGTTGGGGGTGGGGTGTCGATCGAGAAGACCTCGGCCCGGCTGGCGCCCTCCCTGTCGAAGCGGAACGTCTCCTCCTGCTGCCAGATCGTGCTCCACTTGGCTTCGAGCCCTTCAAGTGCAGGCTTGTCGGGCACGCGGCCGGTCGTTTCGCGATCGGTCGAGCTGGGCTCACTCATGGCGGTCATCTTATGGGCTGCGCCGCGATGACTCGAACGGGTTTGGGCGAGCCTCAGGGACGTGGGTCCCCGCGGATACACTCCCGGCGATGGCTGATTCCCCCTCGCCGACCGGCACCGTGACCTCCTTCGACGAGGTCTATCGCGCTCTTCAGACACGCTGGCCCGAGACGAAGCTCGACCCGACGCTGGAACGCATCGCGATGCTGTGTGACCTGCTCGGCCAGCCGCAGCGAAACTTCCCGGTCGTTCACCTCACCGGCACGAACGGCAAGACCAGTACTGCGAGGATGGTGGACGACCTCATCCGCGGCTTGGGGCTCCGCACCGGGCGGTTCACGTCTCCTCATGTGGAGTCCATCACCGAACGGATCACCATCGACGGCGTGGCGGTGTCCGACGAACGTTTCGTCGAGCTCTATCACGAGGTGGCGCCGTACGCCGAGATAGTCGACCGTACAGCCGCTCATGCGATGTCGTTCTTCGAGTTCATCACGGGGATGGCGTTCGCAGCGTTCGCTGATGCACCCGTCGACGCGGCGGTGCTGGAGGTCGGCATGGGCGGCGTCTGGGACTCCACCAACATCGCGGACGCATCGGTCGCGGTCGTCACCCCGATCGCCGTCGACCATCGGCGCTACCTGGGCGATCGACCCGCAGACATCGCGGTCGAGAAGTCCGGCATCATCAAGCCGGGCTCGTTCGCGATCTTGGGGCAGCAGTCCCTCGACGTCGCAGAGGTGTTGTTGCGCAGGGCTGTCGAGGTCGAGGCGACGGTCGCCAGGGAGGGCCTCGAGTTCGGGCTGCTCGACCGAGTGCCGGGTGTGGGTGGACAGATGCTGTCTCTGCGAGGCCTGTTCGGCGAGTACCCCGATGTGTTCCTGCCGCTGTACGGCGCCCACCAGGCGCACAACGCGGCCTGCGCGCTAGCCGCTGTGGAGGCGTTCAGCGGTGGAGGCGATCTTGTCGACATCGACGTCGTGAGGCACGCCTTCGGCCAGGTGACCTCCCCGGGCCGACTCGAGGTCGTGCGCCGGAGTCCCACCATCGTCATCGACGCGGCTCACAACCCGCACGGTGCTGAGGCCACCGCCGACGCCGTGCAGGAGTCGTTCTCGTTCACGCCGCTGGTCGGAGTGATGGGGGTGATGCGTGACAAGGATGCCGAAGGTGTCCTTGCGGCGTTCGAGCCGATCATGGCAGCAATCGTCTGCACACAGAACTCCACGAGCCGGGCTCTGCCGGCTGACGAGCTGGGTGAGATCGCGACGGGGATCTTCGGAGCAGACCGGGTGGAGGTCGTACCCCGCCTCGACGACGCGATAGACCGGGCCATCGCGTTGTCGGAAACCGGCGCCTCGGCTGACGCCATGGGCAGTGGGGCGGTGTTGGTGACAGGATCGGTGATCACCGCGGGTGAGGCGCGCACGCTGGTCAAGGGATCCTGATCGCATGCGGGTGATGTGTTCGAGCGTGCTCGCGCTGCAAGCCATCGTGCTGGGTCTCACCACTCCGGTGCTCTTGACGCTGACCGATGTCTCGACGGGGATCGGGCTGGCGGTCGGGCTAGGGCTGATGGCCGCGGCGATCGTGGTCGCCGGCCTGCTGAGGTTTCGATGGGCCGTGTGGGCGGGGCACCTCTTGCAGGTGGCCTCGATAGGGCTCGGGTTCGTGATCCCGGCGATGTTCCTGCTCGGCGTCGTCTTCGCGGCACTGTGGGCGACCGCCGTCGTACTCGGCCAGCGCATCGACCGCGAAAAAGCTGCCCGCGCCTCCGCCTCCTAGCCCCCCTTTCCCGCCGAGACGCCAGTTGTTCGGCGCTTTCGTCGGCGTGTCGCGGCATTCCCGGCTTCTCGCGACGCCGCCCTGCACCGATCGTCCGGCCACTAGGCTCCGGACCATGACTGAGCGCACCCTTATTCTGCTGAAGCCCGACACGGTACGACGGGGGCTCGTGGGTGAGGTGCTACGGCGGTACGAAGCCAAGGGACTCACCATCGTCGAGATGGATCAGCGGGTTATCGACGGGGCCACCGCAGACCGGCATTATGTGGAGCACCTCGAACGTGGCTTCTACCCTCTGCTGCGCGACTTCATCACCAGCGGACCGTCGGTGGCCCTGGTTCTGGAAGGCGATGAGGCGGTCGCCATCGTGCGGCTGATCAACGGCGCTACCGATGGTCGAAAGGCCGCACCGGGAACGATCCGCGGTGACCTGTCTTTGTCCAACACCGAGAACATGGTGCACGGATCAGACTCGCTCGAGTCCGCTCAGCGCGAGATCGCCATCTTCTTCCCAGCGCTCGCCTGACTCCGCCGAGACGCCAGAACTTCCGCGACACGCCGACGAAACCGCCGAACAACTGGCGTCTCGGCGGAAGGGAGCGGTGGTCAGCGTGTCTGCCGGGCCCAGCCCCGGTCCACACCTAACCTCGTGTTGCAGTGAGTGTGCGACAAGGGGACGAGCGTCGAGATGGCGAACAGCTTCATCGGCCGCGACATGGCCGTCGACCTGGGCACCGCGAACACCCTGGTGTACGTCCGGGGCCGCGGTGTCCTGCTCAACGAGCCCTCGGTCGTGGCCCTGAACGCCCAGACTCGTGAGATCCTCGCGGTCGGCGCCGAGGCGAAGAAGATGATCGGCCGCACTCCGGACAACATCGTCGCCATCAGGCCGCTGAAGGACGGAGTCATCGCCGACTTCGAGACAACCGAGCAGATGCTCCGATTCTTCATCCAGCAGGTGCATCGACGCCGCTACTTCGCCAAGCCGCGACTGGTGATCTGTGTCCCGAGCGGCATCACGGCCGTCGAGCAACGGGCTGTCAAAGAAGCCGGCTACCAAGCGGGCGCTCGCGCCGTCTACATCATCGAGGAACCGATGGCCGCCGCCATCGGCTCCGGGCTGCCGGTCCACGAGGCAACCGGCAACATGGTCGTCGACATCGGCGGCGGCACCACCGAAGTCGCCGTCATCAGCCTCGGCGGCATCGTCACCAGCCAGTCGATCCGGGTCGCCGGCGACGAGCTCGACCAGGCGATCATCGCCTGGATGAAGAAGGAATACTCCCTGATGCTCGGCGAGCGCACCGCCGAGGAGATCAAGGTGACGCTTGGCTCCGCGTTCCCGCTCCCGCAAGAGCCGGAGGCCGAGATCCGCGGCCGTGACCTGATCTCCGGCCTGCCCAAGACGGTGCTCACCTCCTCGGCGGAGGTGCGCCAGGCGCTAGAGGAGCCGCTGCATGCGATCCTCGACGCAGTACGCACCACGCTGGACAAGACTCCACCGGAGCTGGCCGGCGACATCATGGATCGTGGGGTCGTGCTCACCGGAGGCGGCGCTTTGCTGCGGGGCCTCGACGAACGGCTCAGGCACGAGACCGGCATGCCGATCCATATCGCCCAAGATCCACTCGACTCGGTGGCTATGGGCGCCGGCAAGTGTGTCGAGGAGTTCGAGGCGCTGCGTCAGGTCCTGGTCTCCGAACCGAGACGACGATGACCGATGACGGCTCGTGACACGGGGCGATCACGCACCGTACTCGCCCTGCTGATCCTGGCCTCGGTCACCCTGATCACGCTGGACGGCGCCAGCGGCGACGGGTCACCCGTTGCTCCGCTGCGCACCGGCGCCGCCGACGTGTTCGGGCCGGCCGAATCGGTGGTTTCGTCAGCAGTACGCCCGATCACGGACCTTCCTGGTCACCTCAGTGCGGTCAGCGAGCTCCAGGAACACAACGAGCAACTCGAGTCCGACAATGCCCGCCTGCAGGCGCAGCTGGAGACGAGCGATCTCGTTCGGAACCGTGCCGATCAGGTCGACGGGCTCTTCGACGTCGGTAGCCTGCACCACTTTCAGATCGTGCCGGCGCAGGTGATCGCACTGGGCCCTGCTCAGTCCTTCGGGCAGACGGTGACCATCGACGCCGGCACGCGGGACGGCGTCGCTGCAGACATGACGGTGCTCAACGACGATGGCCTGGTAGGCAGGGTTGTGAGCGCCGACGCGTTCACCTCGACAGTGCTGCTGATCGTCGACGCCGATTCGGTTGTCGGTGGACGCCTGGCATCGAGCATGGAGCTCGGCTTCCTCGACGGGGAGGGGAACCTGAGCGCGGACGGCACCCTCTCGCTGAGCCTGGTCGACAAGGATGCGCTTCCACAAATCGGCGACACGGTCGTCAGCTGGGGGTCGCGGAACGACGCCCCCTACGTCCCGGCCGTGCCGATCGGGCGGGTGCTGTCTGTGCGTCGCAGCCCGCGCGAGCTGTCCGCCACTGCGACCGTTCAGCCATATGTCGACTTCTCGTCACTCGACATCGTCGGGGTGGTGGTCGGCACCGATCCGCGGGCTGCCAGAACCCAGCTCGGCAACCAGGCCGGCGGACCGACCGCACACCCATCAGCCGGGCCGGTGAGTGCCGGATGACCTGGATGCGCACGCCTGTCGTCGGGTTGCTGGTGCTCCTTGCCATCGTGTTTCAAGTCTCGCTGTTCTCGTCGCTGGAGATCGACGGCGTGGCTCCCGACCTTGCGCTGCTCGTGGTCATCGCCGCGGCCTTGGTGCGCGGACCTGAGTACGCCACCGTTCTCGGGTTCGTCGCCGGTCTGCTCGTCGACATCGCACCACCAGCTGACCACAGCGCTGGGCGGTGGGCCCTCTCGTTCGCGGTGAGCGGCTACCTGGCCGGGATGGTTCGCCGCGATGCCAGGTCTTCGGCGCTGGCGGCCGTCGTGGTGGTCGCGGCGGGAGCCTTCGTTGCCACCAGCATCTTCGCGCTGAGCGGGCTGCTGATAGGCGACCAGCGGGTGGAGGTGGGCAACGCCCTGCAGGTCATCCCCGTGGCTGTTCTGTACGACGTGCTCCTCACCCCGCTGGTCATCCCGCTGGTGATCGCCGTTCTCGACGGTCTCCAACCCGTGACGGACTGGCGATGAGCGATCGCTCGCGGATCCGCCTGGTTGTCGTCAAGGTTTTGGTGATCTCGTTGTTCGCCACCTTGTTAGTACGCCTCTGGTACGTCCAGGTGGCCAACGGCGCGCGATACCAGGCGGCCGCCACCGACAACTCGGTGCGCGACATCATCCAGTCGCCGGCTCGCGGGCTGATCGTCGACGACATGGGCCGGCCGTTGGTCGCGAACCGTGCCTCCTGGGTCGTCACGGTCGACCGAAGTGTGCTAGCGAAGCTGAGCGACCAGCAAGCCGAGGCGCTGCTGGAACGGGTCGCTGCGATAACCGGGCAGTCCGCCGCGGAGGTGGAGGCCCGCACCAAGCTGTGCAGTGAGCCGGGCGCGCGTTCAGGCACCTGCTGGAACGGATCGCCCTACCAGCCGGTGACGGTTGCCGACGACGTCCCGCAGACCGTCGCACTTGCCATCCAGGAGCAGACAGAGGACTTTCCCGGGGTGCTTGCGCAGGCGCGAAAGGTGCGCGCCTACCCCGTTCCCTATGGCGTCAACGCCGCCCATCTGCTCGGCTATCTGTCACCCATCACCGCGCAAGAGCTCAAGCATGCCCAGGCCGATCACGACAGGACGCTCAACCCTATTTCGCTGGTCGGTCGCTCCGGCCTGGAGCGGCAGTACGACACCTATCTGCGAGGCGTGCCTGGTGAGACGCAGGTGGCCGTGGACTCGATGGGACGGGTCCTCGGTGACGTCTCGAACCGCCGACCGCGTCCCGGCGACACCCTGGTCACCAGCATCGATGCACGAGTCCAGGCCGTTGCCGAGCAGCAGTTGCGGGAGACGATCTTGACGGCGCGCAAGACCTATGATCCGGTGAGCCAGCGCGATTTCAAGGCCGACTCGGGGTCGGTCGTCGTCCTCGATCCCAACAACGGCCGGATCATCGCGATGGCCAGCTACCCGACGTACAACCCGAACGTCTGGGTCGGTGGCATCA
>JBDUDR010000107.1:0-10352 GCA_040002845.1 Nocardioidaceae bacterium | reverse complement strand
CGATCCGACACTTATTCCGCGCGATCCGACACTTATTCCGCGCGATCCGACACTTATTCCTCGCGATCCGACAGTTATTCCTCGCCATCCGACACCTGCCGCACGAGCCGGCATCTGTCCCGGCCACACCACACACCCGGAGTAGCATGACCCCGGACATTTCCCCAGGAAGGGAGCCTGATCTTGAAGATCACCAAACGGCAAATTGCCGTCGGCGTCGCCTCCGTCACCATGGTGGCCGCCGGCCTTGGAGTGGCCAGCACAGTCGACACTGCTTCGGCAGCCGCAACGGTCCACACTCTGAAGTTCGTGGCCACTCAGACGGGGCAACACAACACAGGCAATGGCACGTTCGTCGGAACCGAGATCGAGCGTCACCACGGCAAGGTCGTCGGCTTTGACACCTTGAGCGGAAAGTTCAACGTACAGACCCACAAGGCGTTCATCCGCGTAGCCGCTGCTCGCAAGGGGGGTCTGCTCTACGTGCAGGTGGTCCAGGACGCGTCCGGCCAGTTCGCTGGCAAGGTGACCGGTGGTGCTGGGCGGTTCAAGGGCGCGCGGGGTACGGTCACTGGCCACTCTTCGCCGAACAGCAACAAGGCGTTCGTCACTGTGAAGTACCACTTCTGACACAGAGGTACGGTTTTGTCGGGGCGTGCGGGTCGTGGCACCGGGCAACACCGCCGGGTGCTTCGATCCATCGCCCCGACCGGTGGCGGGCCGTGACCTGTGCCGGGCTGCGGGCCTTGGAATAAGTGTCGGATCGCGCGGAATAAGTGTCGGATCGCGGGCGTCAAATGTTGGGGTCGAGAGCGTTGGCGCGCCGAATCTCGGCCAGCACCCGCGCAAGAATCTCGGTCAGCCCGAAGTCCTTCGAGGTGAAGACCGCAGCGACTCCCATCGCACGGAGGTTGGCGGCATCGGCAGGCGGGATGATGCCGCCGATCACGACCGGCACGCCGGCCAGCGCCTGCTCCCGGAGCCCATCCAGGATCGGTGGTACGAGCTCCATGTGCGAGCCGGACAGCACCGAGAGCCCCACGCAGTGCACGTCCTCGGCCACCGCGGTCGCCACGATCTGTGCCGGGGTGAGCCGCGTTCCCTGGTAGATGACCTCGAATCCGGCGTCGCGCGCTCGCACGGCGATCTGCTCGGCGCCGTTGGAGTGTCCATCGAGGCCGGGCTTGCCCACCAGGAACCGGAGCCGCCGGCCGAGGTCGTCGCCGGTACGTTGAACACCGGCCCGCAGGGTTCGCAGCTCAGAGCCGGCATCGGCAGCTGCGACTGCCGCTGAGACACCAGTCGGCGGACGGAACTCCCCGAACACCTCGCGCAGCGCCTGCGTCCACTCGCCTGTGGTCGCGCCGGCGCGGGCGGCCGCCAGCGTCGCGGGCATCAAGTTGACGTCGGTCTTCGCGTCCGCCCGAAGCCGATCGAGCGCGGCAGCGACGGCCGACTGGTCACGGGACCGCCGCCAGGCTTGCACGGAGTCGACCGCGGAGGACTCCGCGTCGGGGTGAGCAGTCTGGACAGCCGCGGCCGGATCAGCGGTCAGCGGCGACGGCTCCGTCTCTACGAAGGCGTTGACGCCGATCACCGGTTGGTCTCCGGACTCGATTCGCGCGCGACGAGCCGCGAGTGCGCTGACCATCTGCTGCTTCATGTAGCCGGACTCGACAGCTGCCAGAGCTCCCCCCATGGCCTGGACCCGATCCATCTCCGCGTGAGCATCCTGAACAAGCTCAGCCACCTTCTTCTCGACAACTGCGGAGCCGTCGAACAAGTCGTCGTACTCCAGCAGGTCGGACTCGTACGCCAGCACCTGCTGCAACCTCAGCGACCACTGCTGGTCCCATGGCCGGGGCAGTCCGAGCGCTTCGTTCCATGCGGGCAGCTGGACCGCCCGGGCGCGAGCGCTCCTCGACATCGTGACGCCGAGCATCTCCAGCACGATCCGCTGGACGTTGTTCTCGGGCTGCGCCTCGGTGAGACCGAGCGAGTTGACCTGTACGCCGTACCGGAACCTGCGGGTGGTCGGGTCCTTGACGGCGTACCGTTCGCGCGTCAGCTCGTCCCACATCGCGACGAAGGCCCGCATCTTGCACATCTCCTCGACGAACCGGACTCCTGCGTTGACGAAGAACGACGTACGGCCGACCACGGTGGGGAAGTCTTGCGGGCTGACCTGCCCGGAGTCGCGGACTCCGTCGAGCACGGCGATCGCAGTGCAGAGTGCGTACGCCAGCTCCTGGGTCGGCGTGGCACCAGCCTCCTGCAAGTGGTAGCTGCAGATGTTGATCGGGTTCCACTTCGGCAGCTCGTTGACCGCGTAGGCGATCACGTCGGTGGTCAGCCGCAGCGACTGATCGGGCGGGAACACATACGTCCCACGGGAGAGGTATTCCTTGATGATGTCGTTCTGCGTGGTGCCCTGGAGCCGTGGAACGACCTCGGAGGCTCGTCCACCGGCCTGCTCCTCCGCGACGACCTGGTACAACGCCAGCAGCCACATCGCGGTGGCGTTGATGGTCATCGAGGTGTTCATACCGGCCAGCGGGATGCCTTCGAACAGCCGGCGCATCTCGCCCAGATGAGGGATCGGGACTCCTACCCTCCCCACCTCCCCGATCGCCAGCGGCGAATCCGGGTCGTACCCGAGCTGCGTGGGGAGGTCGAACGCGACGGAGAGACCGGTCTGGCCCTTGGCGAGATTCGTGCGGAAGAGTGCGTTGGACTCCCCCGCGGACGAGTGTCCTGCGTACGTGCGCATCACCCAGGGCTTGTCGCGCATGTCGAGCGCCTCCGTGCGGGTCAGCCGGAAGAGTCTCGGTCCGGCCAGCGGTGCCTTAGCTGTTGGCAGCGTACGGCGACTGATCGCGTTGATGACCGGGTTGTGAGGTGTTCCACTCGCGCGCGGCGCACTCGCCCGCGCTGTGTCCGCAGACCCGTGTGCAATGAAGCCTGTTGCGTTTTGAGATTGTTTCTGGTGACCGGACGGCGTCTTCGATGTTGGAGGGCTCTGGAGGCAACCAGTCCCGAAGGTCCGGCGGGCATCAACATCGACGCGGGGCGGTCCACGCTACGAAAACCCAAAGCCATCCCCAATTCTCCCGCAAACAAGCCGAATGACCCGATCCGACGCGCGCCATTTCGCGACAGCCTCAATAGCGCACAGGTTTGCGGATGTAAGCGATGTCTTGCGAGTTGCTGGCATCGACAGGCTATGAATTGCTGTATCCGGAGGGGTGGGAACAGCAAAAGATAGCCTGTCGACGCAGCGCGGATGCGTGGAGCCGCAGCGGCATCGGTTCGGGTGCCTGCACGATGATGAGAGCGCTACCAGACCGCCGATCCCGGCCGGCATCGCAAAATGCGACGTTCCGGTAGTCGGCCGGTCGCCGGACAGCATCACCGTCACACTGTGTGGCGCAGCCACCCCCTGCAGACCCGGCCGGCGCCCTCGGACGAGTGTCTGCGTCGCACGAGAGGGCGCGCGCCATTTCGCGACAGCCTCAATACCGCTCGCCGGCCTTGCGGACGCAAGCCCGCGCCGATGACGACGTCCGCAAACCCGTGCGCAATACCGCTCGCCCTTGCGGACGCAAGCACACTCGGGACGGAAGCAGGCACACTCGGGGCGGACGCAAGCCTGCCGCACCGGCTCGGGCACGTTCGAACGGTCAGGCCGGCCGGCAGCTGCGGTCCAGGTGGAGGACGCGAGTCAACCGCGTGACCGATAGCGTCCGTCGGAGCGCCGGGCTGCAGCCGCGAAGCACCAGGTGCCGATCCTCGCGCTCGATCCTGCGGTGGGCGGCAGCCAGCACGCCGAGGCCGACGGCGTCGATGTACTCTACCTTGCTGAGATCGACGACGAGATTGCCCGACGACCCATCGATCGCTGAGTGCAGCGCCTGCCTGACGACTCCGACGCTACGCGCGTCGAGACACCCAGTGAGCACAACTGTCTCTGAGTCCATGGTGACGACCACGGTCACCTCCTCGATGTCTGGGTGCGGCGGGTGAGCGCGCACTTCTCCTATGCATCATCGCCGCAATTGGTTACTAATTCACAAAAGTCAATAAATAGGTCAATATCGCGAGTGACCTAACATACGCAACATCAGCCACATCAGCACCACTTGATCGAGTGTGGGCGTGTCGTCGACTGGTCCCGCCTGTCCTCGGCCTGCGAACTGCTCCCGGCGCTCGGCAAACCCACTGGCCGTAGGCTGCCTGCAGGCGGTTGAGGCATCCCCGCCCGGACGACGAGGAGGCGTTTGATGTCGGCATTGCAAAGTCGCGAGGCAAGCGTGGTGGAAGCCGTCGAAAAGGGCCTGTTCATCGCCGGCGACTGGCGAGCCGCTGACGGCGGCAGAACGTTCCCGGTCGAGGATCCCTCGACCGGGAACGTGATCGCGTCGGTCGCCGATGCCAGTCCCGACGATGGCAATGCCGCGCTCGAGTCGGCCGTCGACTCACAGGCCGGCTGGGCCGCCACGCCACCGCGTGACCGCGGCGAGATCCTGCGCGGGGCCTTCGAGCTCATCACGGAACGCGCGGCCGAGCTGGCCCTCCTCATGACCTTGGAGATGGGCAAGCCGCTGAGCGAGTCCCGGGCCGAGATCGCGTATGCCGCGGAGTTCTTCCGCTGGTTCTCCGAGGAGTCGGTACGCATCGCCGGGCGCTATTCGGTGGCTCCGAACGGTGCCACCAGACTCGTCACGATGAAGCAGCCGGTCGGGCCGTGCCTGATGATCACCCCGTGGAACTTCCCGCTGGCGATGGGCACTCGCAAGATCGGCCCGGCGATCGCCGCCGGCTGCACGATGGTCGTCAAACCGGCGGCTCTGACGCCACTGAGCATGCTCGCGTTGGCAGGGATCCTCACCGAGGCCGGACTCCCGACTGGTGTCCTGAACGTCGTGACCACGCACTCGACCGCCGCCGTGATGGAGCCGATCATCCGGGATCCGCGGCTGCGCAAGCTCACCTTCACCGGCTCGACCGAAGTCGGGCGTACCCTCATCGAGCAGTCCGCCCAAGGATTGCTGCGAGTGTCGATGGAGCTCGGCGGGAACGCCCCGTTCCTGGTGTTCGCCGACGCCGACCTCGAAGCCGCCGTCGACGGTGCGATGCTGGCCAAGATGCGCAACATCGGTGAGGCGTGCACAGCGGCGAACCGGTTCATCGTGCACGAGTCCGTAGCCGCCGACTTCTCCGAGCGACTCGCCGATCGGATGGGTGCGTTGCGGGTGGGCCGCGGCACCGAGGACGGCGTCGATGTCGGACCGCTGGTGGAGGCGAAACAACGGGAGAAGGTTGTCGAACTGGTAGAGGACGCGGTCGACGGAGGGGCCAAGGTGCTCCAGGGCGGGGAAGCCCTCGACGGGCCAGGGTGGTTCTACTCCCCTACCGTGTTGACCGAGGTGCCTGCACGGGCCCGCATGTTCCGCGAGGAGATCTTCGGGCCGGTTGCTCCCGTGTTCACCTTCGCCGAGGACGACGAGGGGTTGGCGATGGCCAACGACACGGAGTACGGCTTGGTCGCGTACGCGTACACCCAGGACCTCGGTCGGGCGATCCGCGTCGCCGAGGGTCTACAGACCGGGATGGTCGGACTGAACCAGGGAGTGGTGTCCAACCCGGCAGCCCCGTTCGGCGGTGTCAAGGCCAGCGGGTTCGGCCGCGAAGGAGGGGCCGAGGGCATCGAGGAGTACCTCGAGGTCAAGTACGTCGGCATCAAGGTGTGACTGCTGAGCTCTAGGGTTGATGACATGGTCAACCTCACACGCATATACACCCGAACCGGCGACTCAGGCACGACTCGGCTGGGCGACATGAGCAAGACCTCGAAGACCGACCTGCGCCTGCAGGCGTACGCCGACGTGGACGAGTGCAACTCGCAGATCGGGTACGCCATTGCCGTGGGTGGCCTCGACGATGACGTGGTCGCGGTGCTCACCCGGGTCCAGAACGACCTCTTCGATGTGGGAGCCGACCTGTCGTGTCCGGTCGTCGCCGATCCCCCGGTCCCCGCCCTTCGGGTCGAACCGGAGTACGTCGAACGGCTCGAGCGCTGGTGTGACCACTACAACGAACCGCTGGAGAAGCTGCGGTCGTTCATCCTGCCCGGTGGCACGCCCGGGGCAGCACTCCTGCACGTCGCTCGCACGGTCGCACGCCGGGCCGAGAGATCCGGCTGGGCGGCGTACGCCGAGCACGCGGAGAGCATGAATCCGGAGGCGATCAAGTACCTCAACAGGCTCAGCGACCTGCTCTTCATCCTGGCCCGACATGCCAACGGCACCCGCGGAGATGTGCTCTGGCAACCCGGAGGCGACCGCAACAGGTGAACCAACCCGGCTCTCTCGCGGTCAGATGACGATGCGGGTGCGGCCGGGAGGGGCTGCCTCCAGCCAGGCCAAGAACCCGGTGAGCGAGTCCTCGCTCATGGCCAGCTCGATCCGGCCGACCTGGGTCTCGCACTCTAAGATCACGTGTCCGGAGTACAACGCGAATGCCTCGGCGCCGGTCGGGATGCGACGGGATCTGACCTCGAATCCCCACCGCGTGAAGACCTGTTTGGGCCGCGGTGACCAGGAGAATACTCGGAACCACTGGAGCTGCTCACCGGTGTAGCGCCCGATGCCGAGAACCCAACCGCGTCCGGTCTTGCCAGACCGGACGCGGACGCTCGCTTCAAAGGTGCCACCAGACCGACTCAGCCATCGGCGACGGAAGATCAGAGCCAGGACGCCGATCAGGAGCAGCGCAAGCAACACTCCGAGAGTGTCGAGCGTGAGCTGCCAGACCGGCATCAAACCTCCTGATCGCCGATACAGCCTATGCCCTTGCCGACCAAGCCGTCAGCCGGTCTTCTCAGCGGCGCGTACGCGCGCCTCCGCACGACGCACCACGGCGGAGTGCTCATCTGAGTCCGCCGCCGCCTGCGCCTCCTCGAGGTCGCGTCTGGCTTGCCCGAGATCGATGTCCTTGGCCAGATCGACCGACTCGGACAGGATGGACACCCGATTGTCAGCAACCGACAAGAAGCCGGCATCGACGGCGGCCGCCCACCGCTCGCTGTCTTCGGTGACCACCTCGACCACACCTTCCACCATGACCGACAACACGGGCGCGTGGTTGGGCATGATGCCGATCTCGCCCTCGGTTGTGCGTGCAAGGATGAACGAGGCGTCCCCTGACCACACCGTCCGGTCGGCGGCAACCAGTTCGACGTGCAGCAGCTGATCCGCCATACCAACCTCCCAATCCGCTCGTACAGTGCCTCAGCACGGCCATCAAGAATGCGCCACGTAGCGCAGACGCTGCTCAGAGGCTCTTTTGGATCTCCGCCCACTTTCGCTCAACATCGTCGAGGCCGCCGCACATGAAGAAGGCCTGCTCTGCCACGTTGTCGTAGTCGCCGTCGCAGATCTTGGTGAACGCATCCACCGTGTCCTGCAGGGGGACCGTGGTGCCCTCGATGCCGGTGAACTGCTTGGCGACATAGGTGCTCTGGGACAAGAACCGCTGGATTCGTCTGGCCCGGTTGACGACGACCTTGTCCTCCTCCGACAGCTCGTCGACGCCGAGGATCGCGATGATGTCCTGGAGCTCCTTGTTGCGCTGCAGAATCTGCTTCACCCGAATCGCGGTGTCGTAATGGTCCTGTGCGATGTAGCGGGGATCCAGGATGCGCGACGTCGAGGTCAGCGGGTCGACCGCCGGGTAGATGCCCAGCGAGGCGATATCTCGAGACAGCTCGGTGGTCGCGTCGAGATGGGCGAACGTGGTGGCCGGCGCCGGGTCCGTGTAGTCGTCAGCGGGTACGTAGATCGCCTGCATAGAGGTGATGGAGTGACCACGGGTGGATGTGATGCGCTCCTGCAGCACCCCCATCTCGTCGGCCAGGTTCGGCTGGTAGCCGACTGCCGAGGGCATCCGTCCGAGCAAGGTGGACACCTCGGATCCGGCCTGGGTGAAACGGAAGATGTTGTCGATGAACAACAAGACGTCCTGTTGCTGCACATCGCGGAAGTACTCGGCCATGGTCAGTCCCGACAGGGCAACCCGCAACCGGGTCCCCGGTGGCTCGTCCATCTGACCGAACACCAGCGCAGTCTGCGCGATCACCTCCGACTCGGTCATCTCCTCGATCAGGTCGTTGCCCTCGCGGGTCCGCTCGCCTACGCCGGCAAACACCGACACACCCTGATGGTCGCGCGCGACTCGGGCGATCATCTCCTGGATCAGCACCGTCTTGCCGACACCCGCGCCCCCGAACAGCCCGATCTTGCCGCCTTGAACATAGGGCGTCAGCAGGTCGATGACCTTGATGCCCGTATGGAACATCTCGGTCTTCGGTTCCAGCTGGTCGAACGCCGGAGCGCTGCGGTGGATTGGCCAGCGTTCCTTGATGTCGAGCTCCTCCCCCTCCTTGAGGTTGAGGCAGTCGCCGATGGTGTTGAACACGTGGCCCTTGGTCACATCACCCACGGGCACGGTGATCGGCCCCCCCGTGTCGGTCACCGGGGCCCCGCGTACCAGTCCGTCGGCCAGCTGCATCGAGATCGCGCGAACCATCCCGTCACCGATGTGTTGAGCCACCTCGAGCGTGAGCGTGCGCTTCTCCCCACCCAGCTCGAGATCCACGTGCATGGCGCTGTACATCTCCGGCATGTCGTCGGTCGCAAACTCGACGTCGACCACCGGGCCGATCACTCGGGCAACGCGACCAATGCCGCCGGCCTTCTCGTCGGCCTGTTTCTCACTCGTCGTGGCAGTCATCTCTCACTCACTCCCGGCACTTGCATCGGCCAGCGCGTTGACGCCACCGACGATCTCGCTGATTTCTTGGGTGATCCCGGCCTGACGGGCCTGGTTGGCCACCCGGGTGTACGTCTCGATCAGGTCGTTCGCATTGTCGGTTGCCGACTTCATGGCGCGCTGCCGCGCGGCCAGCTCCGAGGCCGCGGCCTGCAACAAGCAGAAGTAGATGCGGCTCTGGACGTACCTGGGAAGCAACGCATCGAGCACCTCGTCCGCGGATGGTTCGAACTCGTAGAGCGGCAGCACCTCGTCCTCGGCGGGTGGCTCGGTGCCCTCCACCACCTCGAGGGGCAACATCCGGATCACGTCAGGTCGTTGCACGAGCATCGACACGAAGCGTGTGAACACGATGTGCACCTCGTCCACGCCGCCCTCGGCGTCGTCGGCCAGGAACGCCTTGATCAAGGTCTCCCCGATCTCATGCGCGGCCTGATAGGTGGGCGCGTCGGAGAAGCCCGACCAGCTCTCGACGACTTCTCGCCGCCGGAAGGAGTAGTAGGCGATTCCCTTGCGGCCGCTGACGTACGTGGCCACCTCCTTGCCTTCCGAGCTCAACTTCTCCCGAAGTCGCCCCGCCTCCTTCAGCACCCCCGAGGAGTATGCACCGGCGAGTCCACGGTCACTGGTCACAACCAAGACCGCGGCCCGGGTCGAGGACTCGGGCTCTGTGGTCAGCGGATGGTCGACATTCGAGAAGGTCGCGACCGCCGACACCGCCCGCGTCAGCTCGCGCGCGTAGGGCGTGGCCGACTGGGCTCGCTGCTGTGCCTTGACGATGCGGGACGCGGCGATGAGCTCCATGGCGCGAGTGATCTTCGCGGTCGCCTGGACCGACTTGATCCTGGCGCGGTACTCACGCAGCGATGCGACCATCGGTCAGGCCCGCTTCTGCTTGACGATCTGCTCTTGCTCGACTTCCTCGTCCGGAAGCGCTTCGAAGTCTTCCTTACCCGCACGATGCAGCGACTGGCCGTCACCGGTCTCGAACACGTCCAGGAAGGAGTTGTACGCGTCCTCGAGTGCCGAAGCTGTGCCGTCGTCGAAGTCCTTGGACTCGCGGATGCCGTCGAGGATGCCGGAGTGGTCACGCCGCAGGTAGTCAAGGAACTCCGTCTCGAAGCGGCGGACGTCGGGGATGGGCACGATGTCGAGCTTGCCGGCGGTGCCGGCCCACATGGACACCGTCTCCTCCTCGACGGGATAGGGGGAGAACTGAGGTTGCTTCAGGAGCTCCATGAGCCGCTGGCCTCGGTCCAGCTGCTGTCGCGACGCGGCGTCGAGATCGGAAGCGAACATGGCGAAGGCTTCCATGGCGCGGTACTGGGCGAGGTCGACCTTCAGAGAGCCGGTGACCTTCCTCATGGCGTTCACCATCGCCGCGCCACCGACCCGCGAGACCGATGCGCCGACATCGATGGCGGGTCGCTGGTTGGCGTTGAACAGGTCGGACTGGAGGAAGATCTGCCCGTCGGTGATGGAGATGACGTTGGTCGGAATGTAGGCCGAGATGTCGTTGGCCT
>JBDUDR010000106.1:0-10403 GCA_040002845.1 Nocardioidaceae bacterium | reverse complement strand
CGGCGGGCGTCGATCTCGCGCAAACCGGTCCGGGCGATCTCGAGGTCGCAGACCTTGCTGACCGCGGTGCGTACGACGCCCGGGAAGGTGGCCTGGCCACCGGCCAGGTTGATGCCGGCCACCCGGCCCTGCTTGTTGGCATGGGTTCCCAGTGCGACGTGCACCCAGCTCTTCGAGACCCGGTCGAACGACTCGACGCAGTCACCCGCCGCGAAGACCGCTGGCTGGTCAGCGACCTGCATCCGCGAGTCGGTACGGATGCCGCCGAACTCGCCAAGCGGGAGACCGGCCGAGTCTGCCAGCGAGGTCTCGGGTCGAACACCTAGTCCCAGGATGACGATGTCGGCCTCGTGTTCTGTGCCGTCGGCGAGCACCGCCCGGACCTGACCGGTGTCATCCGCCTCGAACCCGTCGACGCGTCCGCGCTGGACGTCGATCCCCATCCCGGTCATCGCCCGACGTACCAGGCGCCCCATGTCCGGGTCCAAGGTGGACATCGGCTCCGGCGCCCGGTCCAGCACGGTCACGTGAAGACCTCGTCTGACCATCGCCTCGGCCATCTCGATGCCGATGTAGCCACCACCGACAACGACCGCACTGACCAACGACCGCTGATCGGACAACGCCCGCATGATCGACGCTCCGTCGGCGAGTGTCTGCACGCCGAAGATCCCCCGCGAGTCGATGCCCGGCAGGTCCGGCCGCAACGGTGTCGCGCCGGTCGCGATCATCAACTGGTCGAACCCCAGGTGACTCGCCTTGCCGTTAGGTCCCCGTACCTCGACAAGCGACCGGTCGAGGTCGATCTCGACCGCCTCCGATCCCACCCGCACGTCGATGCCATTGGCTCGGTGATCCTCAGGACTGCGAGCCACCAGATCATCCGGCTGGTCGACGTCACCGGCGATCCAATAGGGGATCCCGCAGGCGGAGTACGAGGTCCACCTCCCACGCTCCACCATGACGACGTCCACATCATCACCACCGGCGCGTTTCACCTGGCTGGCGGCACTGCCGCCTGCCGCATCACCCCCGATCACCACCACTCGCTCGGTCACACCCGAACAGTACGGCGCGTGGGCGGTCGTCGGTCGCGTGATGTCCGGCGGCTGTCGTACCCACGGCTGGTCGCTATCCTGTCGGGCGGTGACTCGAGTACGACCTCGACTGGGAATACGGCCTGGAGGCTGAGTGATCGCTGCACCGAAGTACGGCTTTGTGTTCCTCGCGATGCCCAAGTGCGCCTCCTCTGCGATCGAGGCGGCCGTGGGCAGCCAGGGGCTGTTCTCGCTCTCGCGCAACCCACTGAAGCACATGGCGGCTTCGGAGTTCGAGGACTTGGTAGCACCCCTTATCGATTTTGCCGGCTATCCACGCAGCTCGTACGAGACCCTGTGTCTGTTTCGCGAGCCGATCGACTGGCTGCACTCGTGGTGGCGCTACCGGTCTCGCCCTGCCTTGGCCAATCCCCACGCACCCAGGCACGAGAACTACACGGGCCATGTGACATTCGAGGAGTTCATCGAGTCGTACATCCGCGAGGACGCCGACTACGCCCGCATAACGCGGCAGGCCGAGTTCGTGAGCGACACGGCTGGCAGAGTGTGTGTCGACCGGATCTTCAAGTACGAGCGGTCACAGGATCTGCTCGACTACCTCAAGACCAAACTGGGGTTGGAGATCGCGATCGACCGCCTCAACGTATCTCCGGAGCGCGAGTTGCAGATCTCTGATCGAGCCCGAGCCGTGCTGCAGGAGTTCCTGGCACCCGAGTACGCCATCTACGAAGGGCTCTGACCGACATCGAGAAAGCGTCTGCCTGGCGTCCGCACAGAGTGCGCGATAGCGCACCGTTGAGCGGACGTAAGCGACGCCTTGCGATTTACCAGCATCGACAGCTATGAATTGATGTATCAGGGCCGTGGAATCAGCAAAAGATAGCCTGTCGATGCAGCGCGGATGCGTGGAAGCACAACGGCATCGGTTCGGGTGCACCACAAATGATGAGAGGGCGGCCGGAACTGCCGATCCCGGTCGGGCATCGCAAAATGCAACGTACCGGTCGTCGGCCGGGTCACCGGACAGCATTACCGTCACACTTTGTAGCAGAGCCAGCCCACCCAGATCCGGCCGGCGCCGTCGGACGCGTGTGTCTGCGTCGCACGAGGGCGCCGACCGGCTCAATCGCGCACCCGACGGCGGACGCAACGTCGGCCCTAGCCCAACGGATCGGGATACCCGAGCTTCTCGTAGTCGGCGGCGTAGGCGTCACGGATGACCCTCAAGAGTCCCCTGTCGGTCGACAAGGGGGTCTCCTGACTCATGTTGACCCGCCGGCTGGCCATCTCCTTGGCAGCTTCCGTGTCGACCTTGAGCAGGGACAACAACCACACCAGGTCCGCGCTGAGAGTCTCGAGCCGCAGTACGTGGTCATACCTGATCTCGTCGAACAGCATGACAGCGGTCTGCGACCGCCAGTGCGGATCACGCCGGTGATCAGGCGTGCTCGCGACCCAGTCGACGAAGTCCTCGTACCTGGGCTCGCCGGAGTCGGGAATCGTTCCCCCCCGATTGGCCATCGCCTGCACGTACCTAGGACGCTTGCGCGGGTCGCCGAACTTAGACCGGAACCCCGACTCCAGCCTGGCGACCGGATCGCGACTCGTGGTCACCCGGGTCCAGCCGTCACCCATGAGCAGCTTGAGACGCTCGCCGACAGGTAGGTCGAGCAACTGCGGAATGCCGTTGTGCTCGCGGGGGTGGACATGTTCGCGTTTCGGGACGGGGCGCCCAGTGGCTTCGCAGAACACCGTTTTGATCGTGGTGCAGCCGTTCTTGGGCACCGCAACAATGAAACAGCCGCTGTCTGTGTCCACCACGGAGTGGTTCACCGACATGCGCACCCAGCGCTCCGGCAGCCGCGACATCGTCAGGGCATAGTGCGATCGCGGTCGTTGGGTTCCCAGGCCAACCAGCTCCGACAACGAAGTTCCCCTCCACCACGCGGACATGACCATACGTAACCACATATGTACGGAATGCAGTCAGTAAAACGCCGAAAGCCTTCGCTACCCTTACCGCCATGACGCTGTCTCCCGGCACCGACGCCGAGACCGCCGAAACGTCCACCCCCACTGGCCGGAGGATCATATTCGTTGCGGGCTCGGGGCGCAGCGGAACCAGCGTCATGACAGGCATCCTGGAGCGGGCCGGCTACCACGTGCCACAGCCCACGGTCACCGCCGACAGCACCAACCCGACCGGCTTCGGTGAACCGCTCTGGGTCGTCGAGCTCCACACCAAGTTGCTCAGGCAGGCCCAGGTCTGGCCCTCGGACGCACGTCCCACCGCCTGGTTCACATGCGGTCAGATCGGTCAGCGACCATCCGTGCTGTCGGAGGTTGTCGGATGGCTGGAAACGAACTTCGCGGCCGCGGCCAACGTGGTGGTGAAAGACCCACGGCTCGGGTGGTTTCTGCCGATGTGGGAGCAGGCGGCGATCGAGGTGAGCGCTGCTCCTGCGGTCATCACGATGCTCCGGCATCCCGCGGAGGTGGTCTCGTCCAAAAGGTCCGCCTACGGGGAGAAGCCCGGTCCTACCTCTCGCACCGCCGCGTGGATCAACCAGATGCTCTATATCGAGCGCGCTACGCGCGACATGTCGCGAGCACTCGTGTCGTACGACCAGATCCTCAACGACTGGACAACCATCGTGCCTGCCCTGGGGAATCGCCTCGACCAGCCGGCTGTCCGAGAACTGTCGGCGCGCCAGATGGCGGCGATCCACGAGCTGGTCGATCCCGGCCTGCGCACCAAGCTGGCCTCCTGGGATGGTCTGGGAGTAACCCCAGCAGTACGCGACCTTGCCGAAGGGTCTTATGCCGCCCTGCTCGACCTGGCCAACAAGCCCGCGGACATTTCCACACTCGCACGACTCGATGACTGCAGACGGGCGTATACGCACCTCTACGACGAGTCGGAGGCCATCGCGTACTCATCGGTGTGGGCACGCACCGGAGCGCGGGCCTCCGCCCAACAACCCGGGAGCCGGCAGCCGGCAGCGACCGAAGTGAGCGCCTGGCGAGCCTCTCGCATCCCGCACCGCATCCGGGCGCTCGTTCCGGGGTCGCTGCGCCGTGCGGCCAAGCGTCTGCTGGCCAGGCCGCATGGGTGACGCCGTCATCAACAACGTCGAGGGCAGGCGAGACTTCGATGTGGAGTGGCAATGGTCCAAGCATCCGGTCGTCCCTGGCATCACGGCCGTCCTGCGGGTCAAGAACGAGGCCCGGACCATGCCGTACTGTCTCCCGTCAATTCTGCAGGCCGTGGACGAGGTCGTGCTGGTGGACAACGACTCCACCGATGGCACCGCGGAGTCGGCGATCGAGACGGCGAGCGGGCTCGGCCGCGCCGACCACCTGATCGTCAAGCACTACCCATTCGAGATCGCTCGTTGCGGCCCGGAACATCTGGCCACGCCGGAGCGATCCCTGCACTCACTGGCGTACTTCTACAACTGGTCGTTCTCCCATGTCCGGACGCGATACTCGCTGAAGTGGGACGGCGACATGGTGCTCACGGTCGGCGGGGTTCATACCCTGCGCCAGCTCTCGTGGCAGCTGGAGTACGCCGATGCCGCCCTCAGCGTGCTGACCCATCCGCTGTACGTCATCGATGACCGCACGGCGCTCTTCGATCCCCGATCACCGTACGTCGAGCCTCGCCTGCTCCCCAACAACAGCGTCTACGCGTACGCCAAGGGTGTCGACTGGGAAGTCCCGACCATTCCCGCGAGCGTCCACGTGATGCGCCTGCAGGACGGCCTGGCCTGCGAGATCAAGTGGCTCGACGCAGACGAGTTCTCCAACTGGTCAGGTGCCGACTTCGCGGACGAGCGCAGGTACCCGCGCAAGAGCCGCGAATGGGCGGTCTTCGAGGCGCATCGCACAGGTCAGCAACCCGACGGCCTGATCCGGGTGGATGCGCCCGAGAGCACCCACGTCATCGAGTACGTACGCCGGGAGTGGTTGCCACTCTGGACCCGCAGCCGGCTGCCGGTCGCAGGTTGACCGGTGCGCTCCCCCGGCCGGCACACGAGCCGCGCCGAACCAATGGCTAGGGTTTGGTGACGATGGATGACAACCCGGTGATCCCTTCGAACCCGCCACCCGATCCGGCCACTCAGCGGATCGTCTTCGTTGCCGGATCGGGCCGGAGCGGGACCAGCCTGATGGCGGGCATCCTCCAGCAGCTGGGCTACCACGTGCCGCAGCCAGAGGTGCCGGCCGACGCCAGTAACCCGAAGGGCTTCGCCGAAGCACAGTGGGTGGTCGACTTTCACCACAGGCTGCTTCGGGCCGCTCGAGTCCATCCGTCCGATGCCCGCCCGTCGGCATGGTTCGAGACCGGCAAGGCGCTCAACCGGCTGCCTCCACGCAGCGAGCTGGGCGACTGGCTGGCGGGGCAGCTCGCGGCCGGCGACGACCTGGTCATCAAGGATCCCCGGTTGATCTGGTTCCTCCCGATGTGGCAGCAGTGTGCTGACCGCCTGGGCGCCACATCGTCGGTTGTCACGATGCTCCGCCACCCAGCCGAGGTCGTCGCGAGCAAGGACAGGACGTACGGGAGACTGCTCAACACCACCAACCGCGCGGCCGGGTGGCTCAACTTGATGCTCTACACGGAGCGATCCACGCGTGACACCCCTCGGGCGTTCGTCCCGTACGCCGATCTCCTCGACGACTGGACGAGCACCGTGGTGGGACTGGGCGACTCGCTGGAGCAGCCGGTGATCCAACAGGCCACCGCCGCGCGAATCCGCGACGCACAACGGTTCATCGACCCTGACCTGCGACGATCCCGGCCCGACTGGGAGCCACTCGGCGTGCCGGAAAGGCTGCAGTCCCTCGCCGATGAGACGTGGTCGGCAATGCTGGCGATCGCCCGCAACCCGCTCGACCGCGCCGCGCGGGACACCCTGGATGCCCTCCGGGGCAGATATGTGGACCTGTACGACGAGGCGGAGGCGGTGGCCTTCTCGACGGTCAAGGCGGCTGCAGAGTTCGGCGACCCGGCCAAGCTGCAGGCAACTGGTCATCGCAGCCCGGATGAGGCAGCACCATGAGGTTCGATGATCCTGAGATCCACAATCGCGAAGAGTTGCACGGCTGGGATCTGCGGTGGGGGTGGGCCGACTCGGCACTCGAGCCGGGGCTGACCGCGGTGATGCGGGTGAAGAACGAGGCACGGTCGCTGCCGTTCGTACTCCCCGCCTTGTTGCACGCAGTCCAGCGGGTGATCGTGGTCGACAACGACTCGGATGACGGCACCCCTGACGTTGCCCGCAGGATCGCCGCCGAGCAGCGGGCCGACGATCGAGTCGAGATCAAGTCGTACCCGTTCCGCGTCTCTCGCTGTGGCCCAGAGCACTTGCACACTCCGGTTGATTCGGTGCATTCACTTGCCTACTTCTACAACTGGTCGTTCTCGGGCGTCCGCACCGCGTACTCCCTGAAATGGGACGGCGACATGGTCCTGACGGACGACGGCATCGCCGCGCTGCGACGGCTGGCCTGGCAACTGGAGGATGTCGAGGCGATCGTGGTGATTCCCCGCCATCCGGTCTATGTCGCGGATGACCAGACCGCGTACTTCGACCTCGAGTACATCAATCTCGAGCCGTTCATCTTCCCCAACCGACCGCCGTTCGGGTTTGTGAAGGCATTCGACTGGGAGCTGCGGATGCTTCCGGCCGGCACCGAATGGGTGCGTCTCCAGCAGGGCCTGCATTTCGAGCTGAAGTGGCTCGACTCCGACGAGTTCGCGCACTGGTCGGTAACCGATTTCGACCAGTCTGTGCGGGTGACCCGCAAGCGGCGGGAGCTGCAGATCTTCCGCGACCTGGCGGCCGGGAAGATGACAAAGGGGCTGGCCAAGATCGCAGCGCCTGAGGGCGTCCACGTTGTCGAGCACGTTCGCAAGACCTGGCTCCCGGCCCAGCCGCGACCCATCGTCTCCACGACCTCGTCCAGCCCGGAGGGGGAGGACGCCGGTCCCGCCGGGACCAACGCGGCCTAGCCGCCGTGCCTGGCCGGTCCACTTGTGCGGCGGGGACTCTAGCGGGACAGTCCGGGGTTCGCGTGCAGCCGGATCCAGCTGTGCATCGCGATGGCGCCAGCGGCCCCGGCGTTGATCGACCGGGTTGAGCCGTACTGCGCGATGGACAGTGTCACGTCACAGGCTGCGCGAGCATCATCGGACAGACCCGGACCTTCCTGCCCGAGCAGCAGTACGCATCGTCGCGGCAACGGGTAGGTCTCGATGGGGACCGCTCCGGGCAGGTTGTCGACCCCCAGCAGTGGCAGGTCCTCGGTTCGACACCACGTGACCAGGTCATCGACAGTCGGGTGGTGCCGGACATGCTGGTAGCGGTCGGTGACCATAGCCCCCCGACGGTTCCATCTACGGCGTCCGACCACGTGCACCTCCGCGGCCAGGAACGCATTGGCGGTACGCACGATCGAGCCGATGTTGAAGTCGTACCGCCAGTTCTCGATGGCGACGTGGAAGTCGTGACGACGCTTGTCGAGATCCGCGACGATCGCGTCCAGGCGCCAGTAGCGGTAACGATCGACGACATTTCGCTGGTCGCCGTCACGGAGCAGATCCGGATCGTACTGCGATCCCGTCGGCCACGGACCGGCCCAGGGACCGACGCCGGGTTCCAGCCCGTCGTCGGCGCCGACCATCATGGCCGGATCGTAGTCAGGGCAGGCGCGGCCGCGCTCGGTTACCCTTGGGCGCGTGCCGTTCCCTCCAGCCGCGCTCGCCGGCGCGGCCATCCCGCAGCTGATGCCGTCGTGGCTCGACCCCACCCAGTTGCTCACCAACGCGGGCGCCTGGGCGCTCTGGGTGACAGCCGGCATCCTGTTCGCCGAATGCGGCTTGCTGGTCGGCTTCTTCCTGCCCGGCGACACGCTGCTGTTCAGCGTCGGGCTGTTCGTCAGCCAGGACATCATCCACCACCCGATCTGGCTGGTCTGCATCGTGCTGGCCGTTGCAGCGCTGCTCGGGAACATCGTGGGCTACGAGATCGGCCGGCGAGCCGGGCCGCCGATCCTCGAGCGGGAGGATCATCGACTGGTCAGTCAGGAGCACGTCGCGCGTACGCAGGCGTTCTTCGACAGGTACGGCGCGTCGGCGATCATCTTGGCTCGCTTCGTCCCCATTGTGCGTACGGTCATCACGGTCACCGCCGGGGTGGCCCGGATGGACCGCCGGCGGTATCTGATCTACAGCACCCTCGGAGCCATCGTATGGGCGAGCGGTCTGACTCTGGTGGGCTGGCGGTTGGGGCGTTTCGCCTTCGTACGCGAGAACATCCAGCCGCATCTAGAGCTCATCGTGCTGGCTGCGGTTGCGCTCACCGTGCTGCCCGTTGTCGTACACGTGTTGCGGGAGCGCAGGTCTCAGCACGTCTCCGTCAAGGACTGACTCCTGGCTCGGTGCTAGGCGAGATCTAAGTCCTCCTGGCCGAATGCGAAGAGGTACGGAAGGCCTGCCGTCTCGACGTTCTGTCGAGCGCCCGTCGCGCGATCGACGATGACCGCGACTGCGGCCACTGTGGCCCCCGCCTCGCGCAACGCGTCGACTGCTGTGAGCACCGATCCACCGGTGGTCGAGGTGTCCTCGACGGCCAGCACCCGCCGTCCCTTGACCTCCGGGCCCTCGATCCGTCGTTGGAGCCCATGCTGCTTCTCCGCCTTGCGTACGACGAAGGCATCAAGGTGCCGGCCTTGAGACCACGCAGCGTGCATCATCGCGCAGGCCACCGGGTCGGCCCCGAGCGTCAGCCCGCCGACGGCGTCGAACTCCAGATCTGCCGTGGCCTCGAGCATCACCCGGCCCACCAGCGGCGCCGCCTCGGCGTCGAGCGTGATGCGACGCAGGTCGACGTAATAGTCAGCCGTCCGGCCCGAGCTCAGGGTGACCTCGCCGTGGATCACGGCCTTCGACTTGATCTGCTCGAGCAGGGCATCGCGGTCATCGTCCGACATGTCCGTCACCTTATGCGGCCCGGAATCGGCAACTGCGACCCGCGCTCAGCGGCCGGCCACGATTTCGACCTGCTCCCCCGACAAAATGCGACAGTACTGCTGCTGCCGCACGGTTTCGGCTACCGCACCGTCACATTTTGAGGGCTGCCACCGTGGAGGAACCTTGGCGGTTGCCGAGTGGCTGTGGACAAGGTCACTCGCCCGGGCCGAACCTGCTGGATGGTGGGGCGGTGTCTTCATCCCCGGATCGGCAAGTCCGACTGGTGCGACCTGCGCCAGTTGCGGAGCTCATCCGGTCTGACGTCACAGTCGGCACGCTGCGGGGGCCGCGCTGGCGCGCCACCGCTCGCGGCTGGTACGTCCGTGCCTACGCCACCCAGGACCATCCCGACCAGCGAATCGTGGAGGCCGCGGCGGTGCTTCCGAGGGTGGGAGCGGTTGGCGGCTGGGCGGCTGCGAGGGCCCTAGGTGCCACAGTCTTGGAGGGCCGCGGGATCTGGGGTGGTCGGGAGGAACCGGTGTTGCTGTGCCTCGGCCCAGGCCAGATCCGCGAACGCCCAGGCACGAGGATCAGCCGATCGCCGCTACCTGAGCACGACGTGTGCATGGTGGCCGGAATCCGGGTTACGAGTCCTCTGCGGACGACGTTCGACGGCATGAGACTCGCCTCTCGCCTGGAGGACGCCGTCGCGTTCGGCGACGTGATGCTGCACCGCCGGCTGGTAGATCTCCCCGAGCTTGCGGCGTACGTGAGCGACCACGCCGGCTGGAAAGGCATCGCCCTTGCCCGTCGAGCGTTGACGTTGCTGGACCTGGGTTCTCGCAATCCTTGGGAGTCCAGATTTCGGGTGCTGTGGGTGGTGGACGCCGGAATGCCCAGGCCACGCTGCAACGCCCCGATTCACGACGAGTTCGGTGACCTTCTGGGGATCGTCGATCTGCTCGACGAGGCTGCCGGCGTGGTCGGCGAGTTCGACGGTGGCGGTCATCGAGACATCGGCACTCACACGTACGACAATCTGCGCGAGGAGACACTGGAGGATCACGGTCTGGTTGTCGTTCGGGCCACCAGCCTGGATTTTGGGCACCGGGCAAGGACTGCCGGTCGCATCAGGCGCGCGTACGCCCGGGCCGCCCGCGGATATCACGCCCAGCGCCGCTGGACCACCCAGCCCGAGCGCAAAGTGTGACAGTAATGCTGCCCCTGCGCGCCTGCGACTACCGGACCGTCACACTTTGAAGGCAGAACAGGTTATCCGGCGGACGGGTCGGGTGACCACGCCCGTGGAGCCTGTCCTAGGGTCGGGCGCCATGAGCCAACCTCACCTCGCCGCCCGACTGCAGGGA
>JBDUDR010000105.1:0-10431 GCA_040002845.1 Nocardioidaceae bacterium | reverse complement strand
GCTGGCCAGCGCGCGAAGCAACCTGTACAGCGAGCCGGGATGGCAGCCGGTTGCGTCGGCCAGCTCGGTCAGGTCGCGCGGGCCGTCTGCGAGCAGGTCCGACACTCGCAGTACGGCCACGACGCGAATGGCCTCCGACACCTGGTACCCGTTGACCAGGCGCCTCATCTCATGGGATGCCTCCATGGCGCCATCCTGGCAGTCGAGGCCGACTGGCGCGAGCGACGATGCCCGGGCTAGGCGCCGGCCGCGGAGTCGGGCGGAGCCTGCAGGACGCTGAAGACGCCGCCTTGCGGGTCGGCGAGGGCCGCGATGCGACCGACCGGCGTGTCAAAGGGTCCGGCCATGACCCGTCCGTCGTGCTCCTTTGCCTTGTCGATGGCCGCATCGGTTTCTTCGACCTGGAAGTACACGTGCCAATGGTTCGGCGTACCAGGCATCTGGGGAGTCATGAGACCGCCCACCTGTGCCTCGCCGGCCACCCACAGGGTGTAGGGCTGGTCGCCCATCTCCATCGTGGTGGTGGTCAGCCCTACTACCTCGCGGTAGAACGGTTCGGCTGCCGAGGGGTCCTCGGTGACGAGCTCGTTCCAGACGATCGCTCCTGGCTCATTGACCAGGGTGGCGCCGATATGCTCCTTGGCCTGCCACAGACCCACCGCCGCGCCGCCGGGGTCGGCGACGAAGCCCATGCGGCCTGCGTCCATCACGTCCATGGCGGGCATCAGGGTCTTGCCGCCGGCGCCCTCGACCTTGGCTACGGCTGAGTCGACGTCGTCGACCGCGAGATAGGTGTTCCACATCGCGGGAGCGCCGGCCGACGCCATCTCTGGCGGCTGCTGAGCCAAGGCGGAAACCTGGTCCTTGCCCAGCATCGCCATCGAGTACACGCCACCTTCTGGGATGGGTTGGTCGTCCCAGGTCCAGCCGAACAGGGCTGAGTAGAAGGTCTTGGCGGCGTCCGGGTCGGGGGTTTGCAGGTCCACCCAGCTGGGGGTGCCTTGTTCGTACGACGTTCGCTGTGGCATGAGAGTCCTCTCGGGTAGGTGTTTCGACTGGTTCGTTGGTGGAGCCGATGGATGGGTTGGTCAGGCCGGTTTCCGGCCGGTGAAGGCAATGACGCGTTCGAGGGCATCTGCACCCGGTCCGACGGACACTTCGTCAGCGAAATCGCCACTGGCCCGGGACGATGGAGAGATGACACGCTGCGCCAGGCCGAGCACGTACTCAGCAACCTCGTCGGAGACAGGGAACGGCTGATCGGTGGCAGTCGCGAAGTCCCAGCCGTGCACCAGGAACTCGACGGACAAGATGCCGGCTGCTATCGCCGCGGGCATCTCACTCTCGCGGTGCGGCACGGAGCCCTCCAGACCACGCCCTCGCCAGCTCTCGAGCACCTGCTGTGCGACATCGGCTATCCGCGCCTCCATTGTCGTGGCCGCGGGCGGCGGCGCTGCCTGTACGGACCCACCGGCCATCGCGCCGAGTTTGGTGAGCGAATCCACGACGTGGTCGGCCAGCTTGGAGACGGTGAACTCGGTACACGGCGTGTGCTTGTCGAGATCGGCGTCAGTCACTCCCCGCAGCACCCGCTGCATCCCTGCCAGGGTGGCCTCCGCACACGACAGCTCATCAAGGTCCGCCGGCACCGCATCCCACGGGTCGGGTCCGACGTTGCCGGTGGTTGCCTCCGTCACGAGACGATCGAGGTAGTGGTTCCAGCCCTCTGCGTGGCTGGCCTCTTGCGCGCCGTTCAGGCCGTCATGGACCAACCGTACGGTCGTACCGCCCTCGGCCGGCTCCAGCGTGACGGTCACCGTCGAGGCACCCGGGGGGAGGTCGGGCGAACCCTCCCAACCCCAGGTGAACACGACCCGCTTGCCGGGTTCGACCTCCGTGAACGATCCTGCGGCCGAATGGCCAGGCACGACGGTCCATCGGTACTCCCCACCCACGCGCAGGTCGACCCGGGCGGCGACGGTTTTCCACCTGCGCAGTCGTTCGGGCTGGGTGATGAGCTGGAATGCGGTATCGATGTCAACGGGGACGAGTACGGATTTGTCGTACGACACTGGAATCCTCGAATGGGTCTTGGCCCTGATCAGGGCCGCTTGGGTGTGGAGCGGGATGCGGCTGCTTGTGCCTCAAATACGAGCAGGTCGAGCTCTTGCGTCCAGAACTCGGCCAGCTCGGCCCTCAGCGCCGTCAAGCCTTGCGGACGCAGTCGGTAGAAGTGGAACCGTCCCTCCTGCCGGCTGGTCACCAAGCCGACGTCGGCGAGCAGGATCAGATGCTGGGATATGGCCGATCTGCTCACCGAGAATCTCGACGCCAGCTCCGTCACGGTCTGCTCGCCGTTACCGAGCAACTGCAACAACCGACGCCGGTTGGGCTCTGCGATCGCAGCGAGCAGGTCGGGCACGCGGCTATACGTTAGCGATCACTAACGCATTGGTCAAGGGGTCGACCGTCATGGCCGCCGAAGTACGAGTTCCGTACGCAAGATCGTCCCCGGAAGGTCACGTACGCGTACCTCGTCGATGGCAAGCGAGCGTCAGACGCCGTACTCGGCGGGGAGCAGGCCGCGATTGACGGCGGCCACGAGTCGCTCGTGGTCGCGCTCGATCTGGTCGGCGTAGCGCCGCGCGAACCGGGCAAACGCCCGGTCGGCCTTCTCAGAGCTGCCGAGATATCCCGCGATCATCGAGGCTCCACTCGTGCGCGAGTGGCCCTTGGCGAGCAGAAGGCCGCAAACGCCGGCATAGTCGGCCAATGCCTGGGGGCCGAGGTCGTCGACGGTGATCGCGCCCTTCATGTCACGGAACTGGCGGACGTAGTACTGTCGGCCGCCGAACGACGTCCAGCCGAGGAGCGGATCGCTGACGGTCTGCAGCGCCTGCTGATACTCCACAACACGCTGGCCCTGATGCTGGTGCCAGGCCGAGTCGCCGTGCACGAAGCGGGCGACCACCGAACGGCGAGCCTCCTTGAGCTGCAGGAAGAGCGCATCGTCGGGACTGCTGCCCTCGCACAAGGCCACGTAGGCCCGAAGGCCGACGGATCCGACCCCGACCACCTTGTGGGCGATGTCGAGGAGGGTGTAACCGGCGACCAGCCGCCGCCAGTGAGGTGGAAGTGTCGTGAGGTAGACGTCGAGCGCCTCGGCGATCTCGTCGTACTCAGAATCGGTGAGCCGGGTTATGACCGGCGGCTCCTCGACGATCCGGTGCTGACCGCCTTCGAGGGCGGTCAGCTTTGGCAGCGCACGGTCGCTCGTGCGTTTGCGGGCCCGGTTCGCGGAGCGCTCGACGTCGTCGCGCAGAGACTCATCTGAGACCGTCTCGCGCAACCGGTCCACGTCGAGGGTCATGAACGAGCGGGCGAGCAGCGGCTGCCCGGACAGGTCCCACACTTGCTCGCGATAGGCCGCCACGCAGCGGACGACTGCATCGGCACAGTCGTTCTCGCTAGCGCCGTTGATGCGACCGGCGACATGCACGCTCGCCGTGAGCCGGCGCAGATCCCACTCCCAGCGACCGGGGTGCGCCTCGTCGAAGTCGTTGAGGTCGAAGACGAGCGCGCGCTCAGGGGAGGCGTAAAAGCCGAAGTTGCCGAGGTGGGCGTCGCCGCATATCACTGGCGTGATGCCGGTCGAGGGCACGCGGCTGAAGTCCTTGGCCATGATCGCGGCGGTGCCCCGCAAGAATGCGTACGGCGACGCGACCATCCTGCCTACTCGCAGCGGGATGAGCCGGTCCTGTCGGCCTTCGTGTGCCTCGATCACCAATGTGACCGGGTCAGGCCTGCCAGCGGGCGGGTTCCAGTCGCCGAGCCGCTTGCGAGGAACCTCGTCGCGGAGCGCGCGACCGAGGGCGTAGCGCTCTTCGCGGGGTGTCGGCGTGGTTCGCAGCGAGGCGTACCCAGCCGGGTCGGCGCTCGCCAGGACGGTATGCGCACCGTTCGCGGACTCCTGGCCCATGGACTCCCAGCGTAGTCGCGGTCGATGGGCCGTGCGATCAGTCTCGCCACGTCGCCGACCGCCGAGGCTACAGAGCCAGGTGCACTCGGAGCGCTTGGTCGAGCTGCCGCACCAGACCCGGCGTAAGCACGCCACAGCGTCGGCTCATTCGCTCGACAGCCACCGATCTGACCTGCTCGGCCTGGGCCTTCGAGTCGTGAGACAGTCCGGTCTGCTCCGCCGGGAGAAGAACCTGAAATGGATAGACTCGACCAATGTTCGAGGTGACCGGAACAACGGTGACGACACCCCGACCCAACCGCGTAGCCGTCGCGTTGGCGATGTCGTTGGTCACGACCACAGCGGGGCGATGTTTGTTTGCCTCCGAGCCTCGAACCGGATCCAGGTCGACCAGGCAGATGTCTCCGCGGCGCACTCAGGCCTCCAAGCCGTCTGCGATGACCGCGTCCCAGACCGACTGATCGGCCGAGTCCCATGACATCCATGCATCCTCATAGGCATCTGCGAGCCCGCCGAGGCGCAAGAGCGCGATTGCTTGGTGTACGACCGCCGAACGCGACGCGTATCCATGAGACTCCGCGAGCTGATCCAGAAACTCGATGTCGTCGTCAGGCAGGCTCACACTCACCTTCATACTGACATACTACTACAGGTAGGAGCCAGGTAGCAGAGCGAGTACGACAAACTGCCCTTACCTGCCACGGTCAGGTCTGAGGGTTGCCTCGGGGTCCCACCGGACGGGTCCGACTCGAAGGAATGTCTCCGGCTCTGATGAGATGGCGTCGCCGAACACGATAATTGACGCTGGCGGGAACCGGCTGACCGGTTCACTCAGGCGCTTCCTTTGTACCGCTGTCCGGTAGTCGGCGCGAGACACCGGATCGCGCAGCAGTGCGTACGCGGTCAGGATCTGCTGCAACCTGGCCGTCGCATCGACGACTGACTCAGAGTCCTCCGGTTGTCGCGTGTCCGGGTGATGTCGCTGCAGCAGCTGACGGTACGCGTGGCTGATCTCGCGTCCGGTGGCGTCAGAGGCGACTCCCAGCACCGCATACGGATCGAGCTGTTCAGTCATCGGGTCGCCCCTGCGCCAACCGTCGTGTCATGGACAGTGCCGTCTCTGTGCCTGTCAGGCTCTGTGCCTAGCCGCGACATGATCATGCCCGCCGAGCCAGACGCCGATGTGGTCAGGCGTCGATCGCTCTGCGGTCCTCGCCGGACGTGGAAATCTCGATCTTGCGGGGCTTGGCCTTCTCCGCAATCGGGATCCGCAGGTTGAGCACTCCGGCCTCATAGCTGGCCTCGACACGGTCGAGATCGAGCGTGTCTCCCAGGAACAGCTGCCGGCTGAAGACACCGCGCGGTCGTTCGGCGGCGATCATCTCCGCGTCGCCATTCTTGGCTGGCCGCTCGGCCTTGACCGTCAGGACGTTGCGCTCGACATCAAGGTCGACGGAGTCCGGGCTCACTCCCGGAAGGTCGAACTCTACGACGAACGCGTCGCCGTCGCGCCAGGCATCCATCGGCATCACCGCTGGACGGGCGGTGGTGCCAAGCATCTGCTGGGTAAGCCTGTCGAGCTCGCGGAATGGATCTGTGCGCATCAGCATCATTTGTCACCTCCACGTGACTGGATCGACGTGTGTTGTTTGGCCAACCAGGATAAAGATGATCTATCGTGGTTGACATAGATTTCTTATAGCATGCACGACAGCGGTACGCAAGTAGACAGCAAAGCAGGGAAGCAACGGATGGATGTTCTTGGCCGCCCGGACGCCAACCAAGGTATCTACGGCATCTCGGTGGCTGCCGATCTGGTGGGGATGGGCGTACAGAATTTGCGTCTGTACGAGCGACGAGGACTTGTCGATCCCGATCGCACGGACGGCGGTACTCGGCGCTACAGCGAGGATGACCTGGTTCGACTGCTCCGCATCAGGCAGCTGCTGGCGGATGGTCTCAACCTGGCGGGGATCTCACGGGTCCTCCAGCTCGAGGCCGACAATGCGCGGCTGCGAGCGAAGTCAGCCTCGCCCCGCAAGCGAGACAGCTGAAGTCGTCGACGCAGCTGCGTCGATCGGAGCACCCGGTTTGCTTCCTGCTAAGACTCTTTGGTGCCAGAGGGCTGTTGCAGGAGCGAATTAGAGCGCAGACTGAAGAACAGAGCCGACGTCGCGTGGGGTGCCTCATGTCCGTTCCGCAGAACGATCCGCAGACAACGCTGCCGGAACTGTTTCCGATGCTGTCTCGCGGCAAGCATCGCAACCCTCGCAAAGGTGCGTGCTTCATGGAGCTGGCGTCGTACCTCGCTGGCGAACGTTGGAGCGACCATCCCGAGTGCACCCATCCCCTGCTGGCACAGCTGGCTCGTCTCGTCAACGATCACACGAGCGACGCTCGGAGGCCGGAGCTGGCGGAGCTCACACCGCTGGTGATCGGGCTGAAAAGTGACGACATCCGGGTAGACGCCCGCATCGCACTTCGCGCTGCTCGAGTCGCGCTGCCCGTGGTGTCAGCCCTCCGCCAAAACGCCATGGCGGTGGCCGCCCTGCGGGCCGACCGAGTGCTCGGCAAGCTCGATGGCCGACCGCTCGGCAACCTGGATGAGCAGACCCGGGTCGCGCTTGCTCAGGCACCGCAAGCGGTTCGATGGGCGCGTGACTTCGTGGGTGACAGCGACATCTCCGAGAGTCGTTTCCGCCGGTACGCCGCGCCGAGCGCGGTCCGGTCCGCCGTCCAGGGGATAGCCCAAGCGTGCATCGCGGATCCCGATCGCCTGCTGCGTGAGTTGCTGGTCGAGGGCATCCGTGACTGCGCGGCAGAGTGCGGCAAGACGTCGCGGAGCGACACGTCATCGAGGGAGATCGTCACGTCGTAGCCCGATGCTGTAGAAAAGGGACGAGTCGAGACGTGGCGGAAGATGACCCGGCACTGATTGCGATCGCCGATGGCCTCTACGCGCTGGCTCCAGAGGAGTTCACCGAGGCTCGAGACCGGCAGGTAGACCAGGCACTCGGGGAGGGCCGGCCCAACGTCGCGAACGTCATCAAGACATGGCGACGCCCCAAGACGAGCGCGTGGCTTGTCAACACGCTTGCACGTGAGCACGCCGATCAGCTCAGCCAGCTGTACGAGCTGGATGCGGCGCTGCGCGAGGCTCAACAGCGTGGAGCCGGCGACCAGCTTCGCGCGTTGACTCGACAGCGACGCAAGATCGTCGATGAGCTCGTGTCGGAAGCTCGCAGCCTGGCCGACAACGCGGGTCATCGGATCAGCGAGAGCGTCGTACGCGAGGTGGAGGCAACCCTTCAGGCCGCGCTGGCCGATCCCCGCGCAGCCGATGCCGTGCGTACGGGCCGTCTGCTGACCGCGTTGTCCTCGAACGGGTTCGACCCAGTCGACCTGGACGGAGCAGTCGTGCTGCAGACGGAACCCGAGTCCTCCGGACCCACCCGCAGTCGTCGGCCAGTCCGGACAGACGCGGAACCTGATGACGGTGCCCACGCACGCCTGGATGAGGCGCGAGCCGTTGTCCAGGACGCGGCCGCTGGCAGCGCCCAGGCCGAGCAAGGGTTGAGCGCCACTGAGCAGGCGCTGAATGCCGCGGAGGAAAGGGCCGTCGAGCTGCGGTCTCGTGTCACCGAGCTCGAAGAGGCGCTGGCCCAGGCTCGAGCCGCCGCCGGCGATGCTGACCAAGAGCTGCGCGCCGCGCGCCGGGCACGCAGCGCCGCTGAGCAGGATGTGCGCGTAGCGCGGCGCCGGATGGCCGCTGCCGAATCCAAGCTGGAGCGCCTCGAGCCTTGATCCGAGTTGCCTTCGGGTGACCACATCTGGGCTTGTGCGCCCGCCGAATCGGTGCCTTGGGCAGCGCTCAGTCTGCTGTCGCGAGGAACTGGGTGGCGGCCAGTTCGCCGGTTTGGCGCCCGTCTCGGGCTTGTGGCTGAACAGGAGTGAGGTATTCGTCACGCCTGTTCAGCCGGAAGGACTAGCTGGCGACCTCCGCGCTCCACACCCGCCCCGGAGCAGAACGCAGAGGGTGCCCGTCGAAGGGATCAGCAGCCAGGCATCTTAAAGCTGGCGATCCTGGTCTGCCAGCCCGCTGGGCTCGACGCTTGTCCGGCGGCCGTGTAGTACTCGTTGGCGTACCAGAAGGTGCAGTCGTCGTTGGGGTCGACGCTCATCGTCGTGTAGTCACCCCAGCGGGAGTTGGTGGTCGTCTGCACGCCGCTTCCGTTGATGACGGCGCCCTCACTCAAGGTCATCTGACCCAGCGGGTCGCCCGCGAGCCGTCCGGTATAGCGGATCCCGGGGTAGACGTCCGTCCCGTTGACCACGCTGTACCCGAGCGCCATGTTGCCCGTCTTGTCTTGGGCGATGCTGCCCATCCAGCGGTTGACTCCGTCACTTGGCGCATAAGTGCCCTGCTGACGAATCGAGTACGTCGAACCCACGCGCCTGATCTCGTACCACCGCACGCCCGCAACACCGGGCGCCGCCTCGACCGACTGGTTGGTCACCAACGACTCGTACCCGCCGAAGTTTCGGTAAGCGAGCCGCCAAGTCGGTCGCTGACGGTAGGACAAGGTGTCGAGGAACTGAGCGGGATTTGTGATTCCCGGCTGCGGGAGACAGTCCCGGCCCCCCCCGCAGGGGAAGTTCGAGTCGAACGCCGCAGTCGGCAGCTGGGTGGCAAGATTCAGCGACGAGATCGGCGTTGAGCGCCACTTCACCGAGAGGTTCCAGATGTTCAATGCGTCGAAGGTGGCTCCGTAGACGTAGTCGTCGTCCTGCGTTCCCACGAGCGGGATCGCGGCGCCGTTCGCCGGCTTCGTCTTCCCGTCGATGTCGGCAGGGAGGAGTCCGTCGCCTACCAGCGGAAGCTGGCTCGGGATGTTCCCGTCGATGAAGTAGCTCACGGCCCTGGCCGGCTCGCCGTTGAGCATCTTGTTCTTCTCCAGCCCGTACACGCCGATCCCGTACTCAGTGGTCGGCCCGAACTCGCGAGTGGTGATGACGTACGAGTTCGTCCAGACGCCGTACTTCGGGTAGTCGGGGAAGTTGAATCCGGTCGTGAACGCATAGCGGTAGTACGACCCGGTCGGGTCACCTGTCGTCGATACGGCGACGCAGTTGTAGAAGGGCAACGTCGGATCGTCGAAACCTCGAGTGGTGAACTGGGTGAGGATCCACCGGTCCGCGAGTTGGTCATAGAGGACGACGGGGTCGCCTGACGGGTCGGTGCAATCGTCGATGGCAAAGCCTGACCACAGGGCACCGATCGGGGTGGGTCCGAGCAGCGACGTACCCGACTTGTCGTACACGTCGAACACCAGGTTGATCATCTCGACGTAGTTGTTGGGTCCCACGTCGCCACTGACATCGGGCGGGTTGACGCGGAATCCATAGCTGTTGAAGTTGGCCTGGTTGCTCAAGCCCTCGAAGTTCTGGATCGTGGAAGTCGTGAGCGCATGGTGGGCAACGTGCGACTGGACGGCGGTATCCCCGGTGAAACCATTGTCAGCGGGAATGGGTCCGCGATCGCGCGGTGCCCGAACCTTGCCGTTGGTGCTGACGTGGGCGTGCTGCGCGAGGACCCTCAGTGGCTTCGACGTGTCGAATGCCGCGGCCTTCGTGAAGTGGGGCTTCGGTGCCTTCACGGCGGATGCGGCAGCCGAGGCCCCATGGATGGTTGGGGCCGCTTCGCCGGGCGCGGCAAGCGCTCCCACCACTAGTGCGGCCACTCCCAACAGGCCTACTGCGACACGGCGTCGGACTCGTTCCGTTCTCTGATCGCTCATGGTGTGCCTCCCTCACGTTGAAGGCAACTACCACCCCTGGGCGATGTCAAGGTGTGGTCGAGGTGTGACGAGGCATGAAAAGTGAAGCAGGCAGGGGCTATTCGTGCTTACGCGACACCGCGTGCTGCCCCGACACGGCCACCACTAGTTCGCCGTTCTGTTCGGTCCACTCGCCGCAGGCACCGCCGCCCTCACTGACGTCGACCTCCAGTTGCGTGCCGTCCATCCGCAGGGCCGGGTGGTAGTACGCGGCGACCTGCCTGGCGTCGGCCTGGATGTAGTGGCCGATCAGCGAGCGCCGGAACCGGCCCGCGGACTCGTTGGGTTGGCTTCCATGCACAAGCGACCCGTTGAAAAACAGCACGTTGCCGGCATCCATCCGGACCGGCACTGCCTGCTGACGCGGACGTCGCGTACTTCAGCCGCCAGTACAAGCGCAACACCGGACGCTCACCCCGGGCCGCTCGCTGACCACTCCCCTCCTGATTGATATGTGACTATCTAGTCACATATTCTCTCAACCATGACGGATGACGACCGGGTGTTCAGGGCACTCGCCGACCCGACCCGTCGCTTCCTGCTCGACCGGCTCTTCGTGCGTGACGGCCGCACGCTCACCGAGCTCGAGTCCGAGTTGGAGATGACGCGCTTCGG
>JBDUDR010000104.1:0-10440 GCA_040002845.1 Nocardioidaceae bacterium | reverse complement strand
CACCCTCTCCCCCAACCATGGCCCGGCTCACAGGCCAGCTCCCGAGATGCCCACGCGCTCATCATGCGCCCTCGCAACCCGTGCCGGTGGCGATTCGCCCGAACCGTTATCTCGTCGACCCACGAGCGCGAGCGCCAGCAGCGAGAAAAGGCAGTCGGCCGAGCCTCGGTAGGTCAGGTGCGGGTCGAACAGCATGAGAACGGTGACGACGACGACTCCGGTGAACGCGCCGACCGCCGCGACCGACGTCCAGGTCTCCAGCGGCCGCGCCAGCCGCCAAGTAGTGCGCACGCTCACGAACACGAAATAGCAGAAGGCCGCCAATAAGGGAATACCGCCGCCCCACAGGAGCCAGGTGTAGCCGCTCTCGATCCACACGAAGCCGGTCGCCTGGCTCGCGACGACGACCCGGGCCGCTGGTCGTACGCCGAACAGCAGGTTGGTCCCCTTCATCAGTTCGGGCCAGAAGTAGGTCTCCAGGTTGTGCAACCGACCGACCCAGCTGTCCGGCATGCCGGCCAGGGACTGGAATCCCTGAAGCCGGTGGGCGACCACCGGCCACATTGCGGCAACCGCAACGGCCAGAGCAGGGGGTGCGTAGCCCAACAGGTCGGGACGACGGAGCGCCACCGCGACGCACACCATCCCGACGACCAGCCCGATCGCACTGGAGAACTCCGCGGCGGCGATCGCGCCGAGCACGCCGATGCCGGCGACCGCGCCGAGCGGCAGGGCGTACCTCCTCTCTTTCCACCACATCGCGATCACCAGGGCCAGGTTGAAGATCAGCAGGTCGGCGGTGGCGGCCGGCAGCGACAGGGTGGAGCCGCCGCGGGGCAACGAGAGTGCACCGACGTACCCCAAAGGCACGTAGTAGGTCACCAACAGCTGGCGTACGCCGAGCAGGTCGAGCGACTGCAGAGCTCCGATCGTACCGACAACCCCAGCCGCGGCCACGGAGATCCGCAGGCACTGGCCAACCTGGTCGTCGGTGCGGATGGTGAAGCGGACCAGTCCGTAGACCGCGAGGTACTTCCAGAGCACCAGCGCGTATGTGATGTCATCGCCTTCGAGATGGCGGCCCCGGGCCAGCACCAAGGCGGCCGGGATGACCGAGCTGGTGACCGCGAGCAGCAGCAGCGAGACCTCAAGTGGGTGTAGTCGTAGCCGCGGTCGTACGCCGACCCGCATCCGGACCAGACCGCGTGCGGCCAACGTGCCCGCGAGCAGCAGGGCCAGCGCCTCATTCGGCCGGAGGACCGGGAACAAGGTCCCTCTGTCGATGCCGGCCACCAACGGCGTCACCCCGATGATCAGGTAACCGGCCACCTGCGGCCGGGCCCAGACCAAGGCGACCAGGAACGCCACGCCGGCACAGCCCGCCGCGATGAACGGCGCCGTGGCGACCAATCCTCCGGTGCCCACCGCCACGCCGGCAGTGACTGTCACGAGCACAAACGATCCCAGCGCCACGGGTGACCTGCGAGACGCCAGCGCGGTGCTCACTCGAGCCCCTGACCAGCCACCGGTCGTGGCTTGATGATTATGTCCGAAGGCAAGACAGCAGCCGCTGTCCGGCCTGCGCGAGGCGAACAGGTACTCCGGGCTAGCCGCGTCGTCAGGGAACCCTCCCATGTTTTTGGCGGATCACCTGACTCCTGCGGGACCACAGGAGTCAGGTGGCGGACCGCCAGCTAGCCACCACATTACGGCAAAGGAGGAGTGACCTCAGGTTCTGCGATTTCAGGACAACCTCCATTTGTTAGTGATAGGAAGACCGAAGGGCTCGCTTTGGGCGGGTTCCTGTGGCGTGCATGCCCAGCACAAGGGGACGATATATGAGTATTGCCGGATTGAGTGTCGGGGTTGTCGGTTGCGGATACTGGGGGTCGAAACACGCACGAGTACTCCACTCGCTGGACGCCGTGGACCGCGTAGCAGCGATCGACTCGAGCAGCGACAGCACCGCCGCGCTTCAGCGAGCGTTCCCAGGGCTTGAGGGCTACCCGAGTTTGGGTGCAGCACTCGACCATGTGGACGCGATCGTCATCGCGACACCTCCACGCACCCACTGCCCGCTCGCACTGGACGCGATTGCAGCGGGCAAGCACGTGTTGGTTGAGAAGCCGATGGCGACGTCGGTGGATGAGGCCCACTCGATGATTGCGGCGGCGCGTGCGCAGGACGTCGTCTTGATGGTGGGCCACACGTTCGAGTACCACTCGGCGGTCTGGAAGCTGCGAGAGTTGGTTCGCAGCAACGAGCTCGGCCGCCTCCACTACCTCGACACAGCGCGGCTGAACCTGGGTCTCTACCAAAACGATGTCAACGTGCTCTTCGACCTGGCGCCACACGACATCTCCATCCTGAATTACGTGCTGGGCACACAGCCGGTCAGCGTCGAGTGCTGGGCCTCACGGCACGCACATCGCCAGCACGAGGACGTTGCCTACCTGCGTCTCTATTACGACGAGCCGGGGGTCTTTGCGAACGTGCACGTCAGTTGGCTGGATCCCTTCAAGGTGCGGCGAGTGACCGTCGTCGGGAGCAACAAGATGGTGGTCTTCAACGACCTGGCCTCGGAGGAGCGCATCCGGATCCATGACAAGGGGGTCACCGAGCTCCCACAGGATGACGGTGACCTGACTCAGCCGCCCATGACCTACCGCTACGGAGACGTGGTGACGCCGTACCTGGCCCTGAACGAGCCGCTCGGTGTGCAGGACCAGCACTTTGTCGACTGCATCCAGACGGGCACGCCCTCCTTGACCGGCGGCGATAACGGACTCGCCGTGGTCGAGGCCCTCGAGTGTGCTCAGCGCTCGTTCAAGGAACGTCGCCCGGTGGAGATCGACGAGGTTCGCCGCAAGCCGTATGCGGTCGGCTCGACGCCGGTCTTCGCGCAGGACGCTGCTCTCAAGAGGGCGCTGTGACCCACGCGGTGTCGGCCGCCCGAGGACGGTCGGAGATCGCCGGTGCAGAATCACTTGATGGCGCTCTTGATGGCGCAGAGCACTTGGAGCATGTGCCCTTCTACGACCTAGGGGGCATGACCCGAGAGGTGCAGGACGAGATCCTCGCGGAATGGACCGGTCTGCTGCAGTCTGGGCAGTTCATCGGTGGGCCTGCCGTGGCTCGATTCGAGGAGGAGTGGGCAGAGTTCTGCGGTGCGCGCTTCGCGGTAGGCGTCGCCAACGGTACGGATGCCCTGCACCTCACCTTGCGTGCACTGGGGATCGGTCCGGGGGACGAGGTCGTCGTTCCTGCGAACACTTTCGTGGCGACGGTGGAAGCCGTAGTCCTCGCTGGCGCAACCCCCCGGTTTGCGGACGTGGATCCAGACACTCTTCTCATGACCTCCCAAACGCTTGCGGAGGCAGCAGGCCCGGCGACCCGGGCGGCCATAGTCGTGGACTTGTACGGACAGATGCCGGACATGGATGCCCTGCAGGCGACGACTGCAGATCTGGGGATCGACCTCATCGAAGACGCGGCCCAGGCGCAGGGTGCGACCTGGGGGTCCGGGCGGTCTGGCTCCTACGGCGTGGCAGGGTGCTTCAGCTTCTACCCGGGGAAGAACCTTGGTGCCTTCGGCGACGCCGGAGCGGTCGTCACGTCGGATGAGCGCCTGGCCGACCGCCTGATGTCCCTTCGCGACCACGGGAGGGCACGGGGCGGCCACTACGACCACGAGCTTCTCGGGGTCAACAGCCGGCTGGACGCGCTCCAGGCGGCTGTCCTGTCGGCCAAGATTCCGAGATTGGATGAGTGGAACGCGTCCCGGCGAGTGCTGATGGCCCTTTATCGCAGGCTTCTCGAACCCAGCGCCGCGAGGCTCGTCGAACAGCTTCCCGGCGGCAACGGTGTCTACCATCTCGCCGTGGTGCGAGTGCCCGACCGTGACCGGATTCGGGCGGCGCTGTCCAAGGCGGCGATCGGGACCGGCATTCACTACCCGACCCCGTGCCATCTGATGACCCCGTACGCCGACTTCTCCCTTCGGCAGCTGCCGGTCGCCGAGGCACAGGCTGCTGAGATCCTTTCCCTTCCGCTGCACCCCTACATGCAGCCGGAGGACGTCGAGCGAGTTTGCGCTGTCGTCAGCGCGATCGCGCCAAGGACCGAGTAACGGTGCCGACAGAGCCGCAGATCGGCCCGGGGATGCACGCCGACCCCTCGGTCATCGTGGGATACAGCGCCGAGAGAAGCGTGAACCAGACACTGTTCATCGGTCGTGATGCGCGGCTCAGGAGCGGCACCGTCGTCTACACCGGGAGCCGGATTGGAGACCGCTTCGAGACAGGCCACCACGTCGTCGTCCGCGAGCAGTGTGAGATCGGCGATGACGTCTGCGTGTGGAGCAACACCGTCATCGACTACGGCTGCCGGATAGGCGAGGGCGTGAAGATCCACACGAACTGCTACGTCGCCCAGTACACCGAGATCGGCGCGGGAGCCTTTCTCGCGCCAGGGGTCACCGTTGCCAATGACTTGTACCCCGGTCGGGAGGACTCCCGCGAGGTGATGTCCGGTCCGTCGATCGGCGCGGGAGCCCAGATAGGCGTCAACGTCACGCTGCTGCCGTTCGTTCGGGTCGGCGAGGGTTGCCTCGTCGGGGCTGGAGCCGTCGTCACGCGGGACTTGCCCGCCGGGGTGGTCGCCTTCGGGAACCCGGCGGTCGTCCACGGCCAGGTCGGTGACCTGGTCGACGTCTCGCGGCGGGTGCGGTCCGATGAGTCGTCGGTCGCGCGATTCCGCTTCGCTTCCAGCCCGGAGCGGTCTGGGGCTCGGGACGCTCTTGGGAAGGTCTGATGAACACCTGCAGGGATCGCCAGGCATCATTGGTCATTCCAGGGCTGGTCCTGGTGGTCGGCCCGACGTCGAGTAGGTGGCGTGACGCAACCCCAAGATGGATCTGCAGATCCCGCCGCGGACGGTGCCAGGCGTGACCGGCTGCGTGAGGGGGTGACCAGCCACCGGGAGGCTGCTTCTGTAACCCCGGTGAGCGCGACCGAGCCTCCGGCGCCCGCAGATCTGGGTGCCGACCTGACCAGCGGTGGCGGCACGGCGCGGGACTCCGTTACCGTCGGCACCTGGACCATCGTGAGCCGCGCAACCGGTGTGGTCCGGGTCGTGGTCATCGGCGCAGTGCTCGGACCAACCTTCTTCGGCAACACCTACCAGCTCACTAACTCGCTCCCGAATTTGATCTACTTCGGCTTCCTCGCCGGCGCGCTCTTCCCCTCTCTCCTGGTCCCCGCTCTCGTGCAGCACATCGACCGAGGTGACGCCTCCGCGACGGGCCGGATCAGCGGCGGCTTCCTTGGTGTCGCGCTCACTGCACTCGCGCTGCTGGCGCCGGTCGCGGTCGTGCTGCTTCCCCTGGCATTGCAGTTGGGCGGGCTTGGGCAGACCGGGACCATTAACGCCGATCAGGTGGCGCTCGCCCGGTGGCTCATTGTCATGATGATCCCCCAGGTGTTCCTGTACGCAGTTGTGGGCACGTCAATCGCTGTCATGAACGCGCATCGTCGCTTCGCCCTCGCGGCGGCCGCCCCCGCGATGGAGAACCTCGGCATCATCGCTGTCGTGGGGATGGTGGGCTGGCGTTACAGCGGAGACCGCGCGCTCGGCTCACAGTCGACTGGCGAGCTCCTCCTGCTGGGTCTGGGCTCCACTGGCGCGGTCGCAGTCCACGCCCTGGTGCAATGGTGGGGAGCGCACCGTACCGGGGTAAACATCCGGCCCCGAGCCGGCTGGCGAGACCCCGACGTCATGAAAGTCATTCGTCGTTCGTTTCGCTCGTTGCAGCAGGCGGGTTTGCGCGCGCTCCAGTTGCTGACCGTGCTTCTCGTCGCCAATCGTGTCGCAGGAGGCACAATCGCCCTTCAGATCGCGCTGAACTTCTACTACCTGCCCATCGCTCTTGCGGCCTTCCCGGTGGCGTTGGCTCTGCTACCCAGGCTGTCGCGGCTTCACCACGTTGGCGGTGAGACCGAGTTCGCAGACACCTTCGCGCGCGGGCTGGCACTGGCGATGTTCGTCATCGTTCCGGCGGCCTGCGGCTCCATCCTCCTTGCCGATCCTCTCGCGCATGCGGTTGCCGCCGGCCGGATGGACTCCACGGCGGGATTGGCGATGATCTCGGGCGGGTTGGCCGCGTTGGCCTGCGGGGTTGTCGGGGAGACGGTGTTCATCGTCACGACCCAGGCAGCGTACTCACGAGGTGACACCCGCACGCCGCTCCGGTCGATGGTGCTCCAGGCCGTCATCTGTCTGAGCCTGTGCGGATCGGCGCTCTTTGCCGCAGGGACGCGCGTGGTGGTCCTGGTTGGGTTGGCCTACGCGGCAGCAAGCCTCTTTGGCGGCGCGCACCTCTACCTGCGCGTTCGACGCACGCTGCGCCTCGGTGATCAACGCGTCTGGCCGACGCTGCTGCGCGTCTGCATCGGAACGGCCGCCATGGTCGCCCCGGTGCTGTTGTCCACAGGCGCGGTGACGGCGAGCGTCCCGGGGCGCATCGGATGGACCCTGGCGTTGGTCGTAGGAAGCTTTACCGGGCTCGTCGTCTTCGGGTTGACGCAGGTACTGATGCGGTCCCCAGAGCTCGCCTGGCTGAAGGAGGGGTTCGGGCGTAGCAGTGTGGAAGGGTGAGGCGGACGGCTCACACAGTGGGCATGAAGCGGGTCCAGGGAACGTGTTGTTCGAAGGCGGCGGCTGCTCGCAGCGTGCGGGTGTCGGCCCACCGCGGTCCCATGATCTGCAGTCCGCCCGACCGGCCACCGGCGCCGAAGCCGGCCGGCACGGAGGTTGCCGGCATGCCGGTCAGGTTGGCGGCCAGGCAGACCGTGCACCAGTCGTCGAAGAACGGGTCGAGCCTGGTCCTGGATGGTCTCCGGCGTCTGCAGCCCGACCGGGAAGGCGGTCAGCTGCATGGCTGGTGTCAACAACAAGTCATAGGTTTGGAAGAACTCCGACCAGACCCGGGTGTACCGGCCCTTGTCGTGCAGCGCGTCCACGTACTGCGAACCGGTGATCTCCTGTCCCGCCTCGATGATCTCGGCCGTCCCGAGTGACATCTGATCGCGCCAGCTGGCCAGCAGCGGTCCTTCGGAGGCGTAGCCCTCCGTGAGTGCGATCGTGTTCCACAGCTCGGTCGGGTGCTGAGTGCTGGGTGCGGCCTCCACCAGATCGCAGCCGAGGTCGGCAAACACCGAAAGAGCTTCGGCGAACACCCCACGCACATCAGCATCGACGGGAAGCATGCCGAGATCGGCCGACCAGGCCCCGCCGCCGTCCGCCCCCGGCGCGATTGACGTCATACCTGCCGCTACCGAACTGCCTGCTCCACCGCTGGAGCCGCCGGGCGTCCGCTCGAGGTCCCACGGGTTGCGGGTGAGGCCATAGACCACGTTGTCGGTGAAACCTCGGTAGCAGAACTCCGGGTTGTTCGTCTTGCCGACGATGACTGCACCAGCCGCCCGCAACCGAGCAACCGGTACCGCGTCCTCCGGTGGTACGAAGTCGCGCAGAGCAGCCGACCCGTTCGTCGCCGGTGTGCCTGTCATCCAGATGTGGTCCTTGACCGAGACCGGCACGCCCAGCAGCGGCGGCAGCCGCCCTCCTCGACGTACCGCGTTGTCGGCCAACCTAGCCGCCTCCATGGCCTGCTCGTCGAGGACAGCTGTGAAAGCGTTGAGGATCGGCTGCAGCTCGTGGATCCTCTGCAGCGACCGGGCCACGACCTCAACCGCGGTGACTCGCCCGGCAGCGACGTCCGCGGCTGTCTGCCAGGCGTCGACGTGCGACCCCGGACGCGTGTTCAGAGCTCCTGCCCAGGCATCAGGTGGCGACGCGCCACCTCCTCGAGCTCCCTGTCCTCCTCCATCGCGATGCGCGTTTCGGTCTCGACATCGATCGACCTCGCGAGTACGTAGTACAAGACGCCAGCCACCGGCAACCCGATGAACAACGAGATATCGGCTCCGTTGAGGGCGTCAGCGATGAACCCCGTGTACTTGCTGGTGCTCAGGAACGGCAGCATCGCACCAAAGCCCACGAGGCAGGAAGTGATCCCTCGGCAGCCCCACCGGCCGTACATGCCGTGCGGGTTGAAGATGTCCGCGATCGCGTAATGGCCACGGCGGACGATGTAGTAGTCGACCAGGTTCACCGCGGTCCAGGGAATGAACAGGTAGAGGATGAGCAGCAGGAAGTCCTCGAAGTTGGTCAAGAAGTTCTCGCCGCTCACCAGCGCCGGAATGACCGACAGCACCGCGGCGCTCGTGCACGGCACGGAGAAGGGGCAGCGCAACGGTGTGGTCACCGCCGATCGTGAGCAGGCGTGTCCCGCCACCGGTCAAGGCTCGCGCACCGTCCTGGATCTGGGTGATCGCAGTCGCGATGTCGAATGGGTTGCAGGCGATGTCGCCCGCGTCGACGACCTGCTGACTGCCGAAGGGCTCCAGCGCGAGTGCCGGGTTGTAGGGACGGAGGAGTCGCGAGGACTGGCGCACATGCGCGGGACCGAACCGCGCGCCCGGACGGTAGGTCACCACCCCACTGTCGAAGGGGACCCCGATGACGGCGATGTCGGCGCGCGGGACCTCGTCGATCGAGGGAAGCCGCACAAACGTGGCAGGACCTGCGAACCCCGGATGTCGAGTCGCGTCCACCGGCCCGGCGATCTCGCCGTTGCCAAGTCGAGGCAGGGCCATCATCGGTTTCCTACTCTGTGTGACTTGGTCCGAGTGCCTTGATCCGATCATGGACCGGCGCCACAACGCACGGCAAGGACTCACATGCCGCATGTCAGGCGGATTCAGCGAGGCGTCGGCCGCCGTCAAGCGGTCTAAGCCGGGACGAGCAGGCGGGGGTACCCGCCGGCCGCCGTCCCGGGCAAGATACGAGGCATGTGTCATGACGACGACAGCCGCCCACCTGCCCCACCCGTGCAGGGCGAGGTCGCGGCACGCGCAAACCTGCGCCTCACCGCGACCGATGGCAACCGCCTGCTCGCGCACGGCGCTCGGGCTGGCACGCCGATCGGGACAGGAGTGGTCGTAATGCCGGACGTGCGCGGCCTCCACGAGTACTACCGCGAGCTGGCGGCCCGGTTCGCCGAGACGGGCTTGGACGCCGTGGCGATCGACTACTTCGGCCGGACCGCGGACACCGACGACCGCACCGAGTCCTTCGAGTTCATGCCGCACGTGCAGCGGACGACCGCCGAGGGCGTCGCCGCCGACGTCGCTGCCGGCGCCTCCTACCTGCGCAGCAGCGAGGGCGGCGCCGTTGCACGCGTCTTCACGGTCGGCTTCTGCTTCGGCGGCGCGCGGTCCTGGGCGCAGTCGGCGGACACCCCGGGTCTCGATGGCTGCATCGGCTTCTACGGCCGGCCGGCCTTGGCGCAGAGTGGCATCGACGGCATGACGGCGCCGCTGCTTCTGCTGATGGCGGGCGCGGACGTCAACATCCCGCCGACCGACGCCGAAGCGTTTGCCGGGCAGGTGCGCGCACGCGGGTTGCGGGCCAATGTCCACGTGTACGACGGAGCGCCGCACTCGTTCTTCGACAGGAGCTTCGCCGAGCACCGTGACGCATGTGACGACGCCTGGCGCCGGATCCTCGAGTTCGTCGGCCGCCCGGTCTAGCGCAGGGTCGCCGTCCCCACCGGCTGCAGAGTCCTGGGCCGACCTGGCACTGGACGAGGAGACGGCTCCGAAGAGCAGGTCTCCGAAGCCGTCCCGGGTGTGTGGTTGTGATCAGTGCCGTACGGACAGCGTCCCCAGCAGACCGTGCTCCTCGTCGCCTGGCCCCGCCGTAAAGATGACCTCATCGGTGCCGGCTTCGACGCCGTTTCCCGGCAACAAAGCCCACAGCCCGTCGATGGAGATCGGGTCGTGGTGGCCGTTGCGAACGGCCCCGAGCAGCCGCAGCGTTGTCGGGTTGTACGCATGGATGAGACCGTCACCGAAGTTTCCAACGAGCAGATCACCGCTGAACTGCCCGAATCCCGAAGGGGCGATGGTAAGACCCCACGGGGCGTTGAGCGAGCCGTGCTGGGACAGCCGGTGCAGCAACACTCCGTCGATGTTGAAGACGTCGACCCTGCCTAGCCCAGGACCGGCGATCTCGTCCTCTTTGTCCGCGTCTTGCTTCGCGTAGGCCACATAGACCTTCCCGCCGAGCACGGCGACATTGAACGGAGCGAAATGCGCAGGAAGCTGTCGGTCCTCGAAGTTGCCATCAGTGATGACTCGCTGGAAGGAGCCGTTGTAGACGTCCACCGTGCCGGCAGAGAAGTCCGCCGCGTACAGCAGCGGTCCGCTCTGGGTCTGGGCCAGCGCGAGACCCTTGTAGATGGCACCTGGCGTTACCACCGCGTCCTGGGCTTCCGTCGAGGGCGGCGGCGCCGTGGCCGGTGCGGCCGGCGCCCAG
>JBDUDR010000103.1:0-10518 GCA_040002845.1 Nocardioidaceae bacterium | reverse complement strand
CCGCGCGATCCGACACTTATTCCGCGCGATCCGACACTTGTTCCTCGCGATCCGAGTCACATCAGGCTCGGCTAGGAGGTCGGTCCGTGGATGGCGGGCCAGGCGGACCATGCAGAGTCGACGATGGTCGCCAGATCGGAGTTGCTGGCCTTCCACCCGAGTACGTCCTGGATGCGTGTCACGTCGGCAACCAAGCTTGCGGGATCACCCGGTCGTCGGGCGATGACAACTGGCTCGACGGAGTACCCAGTCGACTCGGCTACCTGCCCGAGCACCTCGATGACGGAAGCTCCCGTACCCGTGCCCACGTTGAACACGTCGTAGGCACGGTCCGCACGGTCGAGGAAGTCGAGCGCTGCGAGGTGGGAGTCGGCCAGATCGATCACGTGCACGTAGTCGCGGACGCAGGTGCCGTCCGGGGTGGGGTAGTCGTCGCCGAAGATCTGCGGCTTCTCTCCGGTGAGAAGCTGCCTCATCACGATGGGAATGAGGTTGAAGATGCCGGGATCGCCGAGATCATCCCAGCCGGCTCCGGCGACGTTGAAGTAGCGTAGGTTCACCGATCGCAAACCCCATGCCGGACCTGCGGCACGGATCATCCACTCGCACACGAGCTTGGTTTCACCGTATGGACTGATCGGTCTGTTGCCCGCGTCCTCGTGGATAAGGGAGCCCTCAGGCAGATCGGGGAGTCCATATGTCGCGGCCGAGGACGAGAACATCATCTTGGTCACCTGAGCCTGCTGCATCGCGAGCAGCAGGTTGGCCGTACCGCCAACGTTCTTGTGGTAGTACCACGCAGGTCGGGCGGTCGACTCGCCGACCTGTTTCTTGGCGGCGACGTGGATGACCGAGTCGACCTCGTGTTCGCTCATAGTGGTCGCGAGCTGATCGCGGGCATCGGCTGCAGCGATGTCGATCGATATCAGGGGTACGTCGCCCACGCGCCCAACGGAGCCGGTGCTGAGGTCGTCGACGACGACGACCTGACTGCCCCGACGCTGGAGCAGCCTGACCACATGTGCACCGATATATCCGGCGCCGCCCGTGACGAGAACGGTCATGGTGACACCTTACGGATCGTGGGAAATAAGTGTCGGATCGCGCCGAATAAGTGTCGGATCGCGGTCGGTTCAGAAGTCGTAACCGAAGGCGCGAATGTCTGGGTGGAACAAGTCCGCCACTCGCGCACGGGAAGCGGCGCTGTAGTAGTCGCGGTGGTCGCCGTGTTCGCTACGGGTGAGATGCGGGATCTCCACCTGGGGGAGGTCGAGTCTCGCCATCACAGCTCGCATGTCCAGCTCAAATGACTCGGTGCGTCCGATGAAGTCGGCGCGCCGGCCGCCCTTGGCGCGCAGGTAGGACAACTGGGGTGTGCCGAGTCGTCGATATCGCTGGGGCCCTTGGATCACGAACGTGTCGAAGTCGGGGTAGGCGGCGACGTCTCGCCACATGGCCTGGTTGGCGAAGAAACGGTGCTGCGGTGCACGCTCCTTGAGGCCCTGAATCATCGACCACCAAGACACCATGCGCGTCCACGGGTTGCGGACGAAGCCGAAGGTCCAGTAGTCGGCCAGCTCGGGGTGCTGTTTCAGCGTCTTGGCCAGACTGCGGTGCTTGGGGTACAGCGGGGTGCAGTCGGGTAGGTGCTCGTCGAGGATGCGCTGGACGGACGAGCCGCCCGTCTTCTGGACGTGGACGAACAGCATCCGCCGGGATTGCGAGGCGCGCACGGGGCGACGTTACGGCATCCGAGGCGTGGCGTATCGCCGGGTTAGAACTCGCCGGCGTCCGGGTCGTCCTCGTCCTCGTCGTAGCCGAGGTAGTGACCCGCATCTTCCACGCTGCCATCGAACGCCAACCGGCCGGACTCCAGCACCAGCGCGCGATCACACAGCTCCTGCACCTGGTTGTAGTTGTGACTGACGAACACGATGGTCCGCCCGTCGTAGCGCAGCTTGTGGATCCGCTCCATGCATTTCTTCTTGAACGGCCGGTCGCCCACCGCCAGCACCTCGTCGATCAAGAAGATGTCACATTCGGTGTGGATGCACACCGCGAACCCCAACCGCATGAACATGCCGGACGAGTAGTTGCCCACCTCGGTGTCGATAAACCGCTCCACACCCGAAAAGTCGACAATCGAGTCGAACTTCTCGCTGATCTCCGCCTCGCTCATCCCCAAAATGGCGGCATTGAGATAGACGTTCTCCCGACCGGTCAGATCGGGATGAAAACCAGCGCCCACCTCGATCAACCCCGCGACGTGACCACGGACCCGGACGCGCCCATGGTCGGGCGCCATCACCCCCGAGATCAGCTTCAGCAGCGTCGACTTCCCGGATCCGTTCAGCCCCATGAGAGCCACCGACTGACCTTCGGGGACTCGGAACGACACGTCCTGCAGCGCCAGGAACGTGTCGGTGATCGGCTTGCGCTTGACCAGCGACATCACTGTCTGCTTCAACGTGCGGGTCCGCTGCAGCCGGAACTGCTTGTTGACCTCCTTGACGACGATGACCGGAGCCATCTCAGATCCGCTCCGCGAATCTGCCCTCGAGGCGATGGAAGATGGCCTGTGCGATCACCAGCATCACCAGGACGACTGCGAGCATGCCGAGACCGCGAGCGAGCAGGTGGTCGGGCATCTCGCTCGCCGCAGTCGCCTGGGGATCGCTGGTCGAGTCGACCCAGAAACACCGCTGGTAGAGCAGGACGGAGATGGCCAGTGGGTTGCTCAGATAGATGTTCTCGAACCAGCGTGGCGCCGTGTCGATTACCCGGCTGAACGGGTAGATCATCGGCACCGACCAGACGATGAGGATGCCGATGGTGTCGACGAGGTTTTGAAAGTCTCGATAGAACACGTTGCAGGCACTGAAGGTCAGCGCGATAGCCATCGCGAATACGCTGATGATGGCAGTTCCCAGGGCGAACGTCGCCAGCCCCATGGCCGAGGGGTGCCAACCGGAGATGAACGACCCCACGAGCAGGATGAGAAGCTGTGGACCGGCGTGGTAGGCAGATACCAGCAGGGACGCGACCGGGAACATCTCCCGCGGCAGCTTGATCTTGCGGATGAGTGCCTTGTTGCGTACGACTGATCTGGTGCCGTTGTTGAACGTGTCGTTGAAGAAGTGGACGATCACCATGCCCGAGAAGATGTGGATCGGGAAGTCTTCGACGTTCTTTCGCAGCCCGAGGATGACCCCCAGCACCAGGAAGTACATGGTGAACTGGAGCAGTGGTCGCACGTACGACCAGAACAGCCCGAGCACCGAGCCCTGGTAGCGGACCCGGATCTCCTTGCGCACCAGCAGGCTCAGCAGGTAGCGCCGGCGGAAGACGTCGACCAGGCCACCCCGCCCACCGGGTGGGCGCAGGTCGCCGAGCGGGTGGTCGCTGGCGGGCGCGGGGCTACGTGTCTGGGTCACAGTGGCTTTTCGTGGATGTGATTGAGATTCCCTTGTAATCGGATGGACATCAACTGACGTCGAGGAGGTCAGCTGCTTTCTGGGTCTGGATCGCTGGGCCTGGCCGCTTCGAACGTCCTCTCCCAGGCGTGTGGCGACGTGATCTCGGGCAGCGCACTACGGTAGCGGTCGGCCAGTGCTTCCCACTCGATGTACAGGCGCTGATGGATCGCGATCGTCCGGCGCATGAGCTCGCGGGCACGAGCCGGGTCACGCTGGTACCACGAGGCGCTCGTGCCATCGGCAGTGGACACGATTGCGCTGTCAAACTGGGACAGCATCCACCACCGCGCGTCCATCGCAGCCAGCCAGGCCTCCGGGTGACGCTGAGCCAGCCCGCGGACCGGGCGTACCTGCCGAACGGTGCCCAGGGAGGCGGTGATCAGCTTGCCCACCACACCACGCGGTTCGGTTGCTTCCTTGCCCCTCTTTGGCGGCTTCGACCTGCGCACCGCCGGGAAGGCTCCCGGATCGGGGTCGGACTTCGCGTCGGCGAACGTTGAGCGCAGGGCCCGGATGTGCAACAACTTCCTCGTGATGTCGGGGTGCAGCTGCTCGGGGCCGGCCAGGATGTCCTCCAGCGCGAGCAGGCGCAGCTCGGCCACGGAGTACTGCATGGCGAGCACGTGCTTGACCTGATGGTTGAAGCTCTCGCGGACGATTCGCCCACCCCGTTCATATGGTGAGTGCAGGAGGGCAGCGATTGTCCGGTTGCGTTGATGGAAGTACGCCTGCCAGTCCAGCGCGTCATTCTTGTCCGTCCAGGGCACGTGCCAGACCGCGACGCCAGGCATCGACACGGTCCGATAGCCGGCCTCCTTGGCGCGGATGCCGTACTCGGCGTCGTCCCACTTGATGAAGACCGGTAGCGACAGGCCGATCTCCGCCAGGATGGAGGTGGGAATCAGGCACATCCACCATCCGTTGTAGTCGACATCGATACGGCGGTGCATCCAGCGAGCGTTCCGGAGGTTCCGAATAGCGAAGTCGTGTTCAGCCTTGACCCCCTGGACCGGCTCCCACCAGAACCGCCACAGGGTGACCCGCTCACCGAAGCTGTTGAGGCGGGAGCGGGCGTACAGACTGAACATATGGCCACCGACGATGGTCGGCTTGGTGCACAGATCACCGAAGGTGACAGCCCGCACGATGCTCTCGGGTTCGGCCACGATGTCGTCGTCCAGGAGCAGCACGTACTTGCTGCGCCCCGCCTTCAGAGTCTCGAACTGTGCCCTGGCGAACCCGCCCGAGCCACCGATGTTGCCCTGCCGGATGTAGCGCAGCCGGCCCCCCAGGGCAGATTCAACAGTGGCGAAGTCCTTCTCGTCACTGACCAGTTGGGTGCCTTGGTCGGTGACGACCACCTCGTCGAGGACGCTCTTGACGTCGTCATCCGCCGCAATCTGCCCGAGCAGGTCGACACACGAGTCGGGACGGTTCATGGTGGTGATCCCGATGGTCGCCGTGCCGACAGCCGCGTGGCTGGCCGGCACCTCGGCGACGAAGGTGGCCTCCTGCAGCACGGCGTCTTGGTGGCCGGCGAAGATGTCGAACCAGTACCACCCACCGTCACCGAACGGCTTGAGGGTCAGGTCGAAGCTGAACCGACCCGATGGATCGTCAGCCGTGCCGGCCGAGGCGACGCGCTGGGCGCGGCCGTCGGCTGTCGAACGGTAGACGATCACGGTGCCCTCACCGCTGACCGTGACGTGCAGTTCGACGGACTTCACCACGGTCCACCGTCGCCAGTAGGACGCCGCAAACGCGTTGAAGTAGGTGCCGAAGGACACCCGGGTCCCGGCCGGGACCCGCACCCGATGCCGGTCGATGATGTTCTCGGGCCGCGCAACGGCTGCTTCCGGAGTGGCCGCCTCCTTCACGGTTTCGGTGGCAGTCGCGGACGACTCAGTGCTGCTGACGGATGACGAGCGCTCGTTGTCGACGTACAGCGGCAACACGTCCACGTCGGCATCGGCCGGCAGGATGACCCGCTGCAGGACCCGGCGCACGACGACGTCGTCGCTCGTGGTCTCTGGGGTGGTCATGGTCAATCCTCGACTCCTCCGCTGGCCAGCTCCACACCGTCGGCGAAGTGTGGTCGCAGCTTGTTGTCGTACATGGACAGCGCCGATCCGATCGCCATGTGCATATCCAGATACTTGTACGTACCGAGGCGGCCCCCGAACAATACGTGTGGCTCGGACTTGGCCATGTCCCGGTACTTGAGCAGCTTGGCCCGGTCCTCAGCCGTGTTGATGGGGTAGTAGGGCTCGTCGCCCTGCTCGGCGAACCGCGAGAACTCTCGCATGATCACTGTCTTGTCCGAGGGATAGTGCTTCCGCTCGGGGTGGAAGTGGCGGGGCTCGATGATCCGGGTGTACGGGACATCCTCATCGGCGTAGTTCATGACAGACGTACCCTGGTAGTCTCCCACATCCCTGACTTCGTACTCGAAGTCGATGGTGCGCCAAGACAGCTCGCCGGCCCTGTTGTCGAAGTACGCGTCGAGTGGTCCTGTGTAGACCACCGGTACGTTCCCGACGATGTCTTCTCGCAGGTGTAAGAAGTCGGTCTCCAACCGGACCTCGATGTTGGAGTGGTCGGCCATCCGGGTCAGCCAGGCGGTGTAGCCGTCGACCGGCAGCCCCTCGTAGGTGTCGCTGAAGTAGCGGTTGTCGAAGTTGTAGCGAACCGGGAGGCGGCTGATGATCTCCGGCGGAAGTTCGCGTGGATCCGTCTGCCACTGCTTGGCGGTGTACCCGCGGATGAAGGCTTCGTAGAGCGGTCTGCCGATCAGCGAGATGCCCTTCTCCTCCAGGTTCCTCGCACCGGCGCTGTCGAACTCCCGCGCCTGCTCGGCAACCATGGCCCGGGCCTGGTCCGGTGACAGGGACGTGCCGAAGAACTCGCAGATGGTGGCCAAGGTGATCGGCATCGGGTAGACGCGGCCCTGGAAGATCGTGAACACCCGGTGCTGATATCCGGTGAACGACGTGAAGCGGTTGACGTAGTCCCATACCCGCTGGTTGGAGGTGTGGAACAGGTGGGCGCCGTACTGATGAACCTCGATCCCCGTGTCGGGGTCGGCCTCGCTGTAGGCGTTGCCGCCGATGTGGTGTCTGCGATCCAGCATCAGGACCTTCAGACCCAGGTCGTTGGCGCACCTTTCGGCGATGGTCAGGCCGAAGAGGCCCGACCCGACAACGACAAGATCGGCGTGCACGAACCCTCCTGGCTCTCGACGACCGCGCAAGTCTAACGAGACGATGGGGTTCCCCCGCCCGCGCCGCGCTCCCCGCGGACAGCGATCAGCCGCCGGTACGCGAACCGGCGCAGTCGCACGGGTACGAGCCGGTAACCACCACGGATCAGGACGTTCCGGGCGAACTCGGTCCGGCTCGTGATGCCCAACTCCCGGAACCTGCGCTGCAGCGCAATCTCGCTGCGCAGCAGCCGCATTCCACCGCGCCGAGCGTACGCTCCCGCCCCCACTCGGTAGTGCACCAGGGCTTCGGCAACATTGGCTGGCCGGGCGCCGTTGGCCAGCATCCGCGCGAACAACAGATAGTCCTCCATGAGTGGGAGGTCCTGGTATCCCCCAGCCGCCTCGACGGCGCTGCGCCGGTAGACCACCGTCGGATGGTTGAACGGGTCGTGGAAGCGGGAGTACGTCACGATCTCGTCTGGGGCCAGCGGAGGTGTACGCCGGCCCACGATGTTCCGTGGATCGTTAGGGTCGTCGCTGAACTCCAGCAGAGCAGAGCCCACGATGTCAGCCCCTGCCTCGATGAGCGGGATCTGCATGGCGAACCGGTGAGGCAACGACACATCGTCCGCATCCATCCGGGCCACCACGTCGAACAGGCACCGGGCAAGCCCCGCATCGAGCGCTGGTCCGAGCCCTGCGTTCTCCGCCAGCACGATGTGCTGCACAGGGACAGGGCTGGAGTCGATGAGCTGCTTCAGGGTTGCGTCGAGGTCTTCGGGTACCGGGCCGTCCTGGACGATCACGACGTCGCCCGGTCGGCGCTGCTGCTCGTGCACCGTGCTGCGGAAGGCCCGCTCGAGATAGTCGGAGCGGTCGCCGGCGTACACCGCGAGCAGCAGCGAGAACTCGCTGGTCATCTTCGCGCTCCGGTGCTCGGGTCGATCCCTGCGGCGGTAAGGACCTCGTCGGTGGGACGGGGACCGTGCCGGAAGCCGGTCAACAGGCCGTTGCCCAGCCCTTTGGCGAGGGTAGCCCGATCCCGCGACGCGGCGAACGTTCGCGCCCACCGGCGCAGCGTCGATCCGGCGTACACGGCTCGCTCGACCGGCTCGAGCCCCCTGCTGCGGGTGAACAGCCAGACCTTGTTGCGCACCTCGTAAAAGAACCTCTCCCCGGGATCCGCATCGGTAGCTCCGAAGGTCGTGGTCTTGTGGACGACGACGCTCGCCGGGCAGTACAGGCCGCGCCGCCGGCGCAGCAGGCGGGTGGTGAACTCGAAGTCGTCGTTCCACAAGAAATAGTCAGCCAGCGGCAGGCCGCGGCGCCTTACCTCACCGGCATCGACCAGGATCGAGACGAACGAAGCCGACCGGATCGGTAGGCACCCCACCATTTCCGCGGCCTCTCGCTCCGCGTCGCTGACGCCCGGCTTGGCCCGTGGCGTGTTCATCGGATGGTCACGTCCGTCCGTCCATACGACCTTGCTCGCGACCAGCACCGGGCTGTCGCCGCGGTAGGCCTCACGCGCGTGGATCAGCGCCTGAAGGGCAGCAGGCTCCGGCACGGTGTCGTCGTCCATCAACCACACCAAGTCTGCCCGGAGCGCCAGCGCCCGCGTGAGTCCCACCGAGAATCCGCCTGCTCCACCTGTGTTGGTGTCGATCCGGACCAGGTCGACTGCTGGGAAGTCCGCCGCGATGAGATCTGGCGTGCCGTCGGTGGACGCGTTGTCGACCACGACCACCGCGTCGGGTCGTCGGGTCTGGCCGGTGATCCCGGCCAGCGACTCGACCAGCAGATCCCGCCGGTTCCAGGTCACCACGACCGCGATCACGCGGGGGCCCTGCGTCAACGCCTGGATCCCTTCTGACTCTCGCTCTCGCCGGTTGGCACCCGAGCATCATCAGGCATGAGCACGTGGGCAGCCGAATCGGCAACCGAACCTACCCGAACGGCTCAACACGCGTGCGCCAGGTTCGCGGTGACATTGGCCCCGGCCGTGGAGCTGTCGGTAGAGGCCCGGCGTCGATGCGTCGTGGGAGCGTCACGAGAGTCGGCTGCCTCGGAACGTGCGATGGCGTTGACCACCCTCGCGCGGATCAGGCCGTAGTCAGGGTCGTACGTCTTGATCATGGGAGGAACGAAGGACACGGTGGCCACCGGCTGCGAGCGAGCCTTGAGTGCCAGGTCGATGAAGGTCCCCAGCTGAGAGGCTGGGATGTCGGTGGACATCAGCTGCTTGCCCGCCTTGGCGATCGCCTCGACGTGCAGGAGGACTGTGCGTGGGCTCAGCTGGTGCAACATCGCGTTCATGACGCACTTCTGTCTGGCCATCCTCGAGTAGTCATCGGTGCTCGCCCGGCTGCGGGCGTACCACAGGGCGTGGTAGCCGTCGAGATGCTGCTTGCCGGGTGCGATCCAGCCGGTGATCTTCCCGCCGATCCCGCCGATTGGCACCCGCTCGTGCACATGGAGAGTGATGCCGCCGACCGCGTCGACCAGGCTCCGGAAGCCGTACAGGTTGACCATGGCGTAGTAGTTCACCTGAAGGCCGGTGATGCCCTCGACAGCTTCTTCGGTCGCCTCGATCCCCGGGTCTTGGACATCTCGCGGAAACAAGCCGGGGTGATCGGTGGCCCAGGTGTTGATCGCATTGAGGTAGTCAGGATCCCATTTGAAGCCGTCGGGGAAGTGTCTGGCCATGACGCTGCCGTCCGGGAACGGCACGTGTTCCATGTTGCGCGGCAGTCCGAACAACACGGTACGACCGGTGTCGGCGTCGATGCTGGCCAGCGTGATGCTGTCCGGCCGCAAGCCAACCCGGGTCTCACCCGAATCCCCGCCCAGCAGCAGTACGTTGTACCGCCCGTCGACTGCGTTGCTCACCTGCCCGTCACCGAACATGAATTCGATGAAGTCCTTCTGCACCGCGACCACGTGCGAGGCGAAGAGCAGTGCCCCTGAGGCCACGATGCAGACCGCGCTGTTGAGCGAGAACATCGTCAGCCGTTGTCGCTGCCGCAGGGCAAGCGGATCGCCGAGGCGCCAGGCGTCGAGCAGGAGACCGACCCAGACCGCTGCGGCCACGATCAGACCCAAGCGGAGGAGTCCGAGCAGCGTGGTGTTCGTCATCAGGTGGAACGCCATCGAGCGCCAGCCGAAGTACAACGCGACCAGGAAGATGAAGCCCAGGATCGCCACCATCCAGGCCCGCATCGCCGCCCGCCCGACCCACTTGTTGCCGGCCACCAGCTGGGCCGATCCGGGTATCACCAGGGTCATCCCCAGCAGCGTCAGCGCACGCCGAAACCGGATCCGCGCGGAATCGAGTTCCGCATCCGGGTTGACGGACTGACTGGGGGAGGACATGGCGTCCCTTCGACTCGACCGCAGGCAAGTATCACCAGTCACAGGAGTCACAGCAGTCACGGCGCGCCGGTGAGAGGCCAAGTTGGTGGGGAACCGCCTGCGTGCCGAGCCTAGGAGCCTTGTGGCTGAACAAGGGTGCGGTATTCCTCACCCTTGTTCAGCCGTTAGCGCGGAGTCCAGCCCCGGAGGATCAAGATCTCCCTCACCTGAGCCATAAAAGCTGCCGGCTCGGTTCGCAGCCCCAAGACTGGGATCCGCAGGACAGAGGCACATGAAGCCGTCAGGGAGTTCTGCCGGAGGGCGTCGTCCACCGCGTTCAGCGCCTCATCGTGATGCGCACCTTCGACCTCCACGATCACGCCCCACTGATCCCACCACACATCGAGGTAGACCCGCCCACGAGGACCGAGCCTCACCACCTGGCGCGACGGTTCCGGGAGACCCGCGAGCCGGCAGAACCCCGCGAAG
>JBDUDR010000102.1:0-10551 GCA_040002845.1 Nocardioidaceae bacterium | reverse complement strand
CATCGACTTCGCCGGCGACTCCTGGCAAGCCAACCCCTGGGCCGCCGACCTCTACACACGCGCCCGCGCACGACATCTGGACCATCCCCATGCCACACGCATCCTCGCCCGCGCCTGGCTGCACGTCATCTGGCGCTGCTGGCAGGACGGCGTCCCCTACGAACCCGCCAAACACGGCGCGCTGCAAAGGGTTCTCGCGCAAGCGGCTTGACACAGGGCTACTCATGCCCACCGCAAGCTCGCGGGCCACGATCGGGCAGCGTGCGAGCGCGGAGTAAGTGTCGGATCGCGCCGAATAAGTGTCGGATCGCGGAGAAGCAGGGGGTCAGGTGGTCTCGGAGGCTGCCTCGACGTGCGAGTCCTCGGTCGAGCCGGAATCCTGATCGCCGAGATTGGCGTTGACCCAGTCGACGATCTCGTGGGTCGTCGCACCGGGAGTGAAGACCTTCGCCACGCCGGCCTCGGTGAGCAGCGGAATGTCGTCGTTGGGGATGATCCCGCCGCCGAACACCGCGATGTCGGTCGCTTGGCGCTCCTCGAGCAACGCGAGCAGCTTCTGGAACAACGTCATGTGTGCCCCCGAGAGCACCGACAACCCGATCGCGTCGGCGTCTTCTTGGATCGCCGTCTCGACGATCTGTTCCGGAGTCTGGTGAAGACCGGTGTAGATGACCTCCATGCCGGCATCTCGAAGCGCCCGGGCGACCACCTTGGCACCTCGGTCATGGCCGTCGAGACCGGGTTTCGCGACCACAATCCGAATCGGACTCACGCTGAGTCACCGCCCTTAGCGCGTACGTTACAAAAGCCCACCGGGTTGGGCTGCTCCTTGGCGAGAGTAACCCAATCGTAGCCGCGACTGCCGGTTTGGGTCCGGCCCAAATGAGACACTGGACGGCAGGGGGCGGCTCTTTGCAACCCCGCCACTCAGTTCCACCAGGTGTCTCCAGACCGGTGCACGCAGTCGTGAGGAGGAGCCCATGTTTGCGCCACTGGCGGCGTCGGTCGGCTCTTCCGCGCTGGCGTCCATCAAGTCCGGCCTGGCGGCCGTCCCCAAGCTGGTCAGCGGCGCCGCGGTCGAGATCGGCTGGGTCGCCGCGCACGCGGTGATCTACCCGTTGGGGTTGCTGCGCGAGCCGAGCGACGTCTTCGACCCCCGGCGGCTGAACGTACGCGATCTGCCGCCGGTTCAGCGAGGGCTGCTCTATGCCGACGTCGCCGCGGCCGGCACGCCGATCCTGTTCGTTCACGGCATCGTGGACAACCGAACGATCTTCGCCCCCATGCGCCGAGGTCTTCGACGACGTGGCTTCGGCCGGCTGCGCACCTTCTCATATGGCCCAGCCTCTTCGGATGTACGCGCGACCGCCGCCCGACTGGGCGGGGTGATCGAGGTTCTGTGCGAGGAGACGGGGTATGAGCGCATCCATGTCATCGGCCACAGCCTGGGCGGACTGATCACCCGCTACTACGTGCAGCGGATGGGCGGCGACGCCCATGTCGACACCCTGATCACGTTGGGCTCCCCGCACTCCGGCACCCACGCGGCTCGTCTGCTGCCGATCCCGTTGATCAAGCAGCTCCGACCCGGCAGCGACCTGATGAGCGAGTTGGCCCTGCCCGCGCCAGGGTGCTCCACCAGGTTCGTTGCATACTGGTCCGACCTCGACCAGCTCATCGTGCCGCAGCGAAATGCCCGCCTCGACCACCCGGACCTCGAGGTACGCAATGTCCTTGTGCGTGGCATCGGCCATCTGTCGCTGCCGATCAACGGCGGCATTGTGCGCGAGATCAGCAATGTGCTGGCTCATCTCGAGTCCGGAGACGCGGATGATCTCGACGACGTCTTGGCCAACACCGAGGCGGACGACCTGGTCGGAGAGGATTCCGCAGAAATTTCCGACCCACTTTCGGAAGTGATACCCCCGCCCGCGGCTCGGCCCGGACTGGCCACCTGACCAGCACATACCTTGCGTGACGCTTTGCTCACGTTCTGCTGAACTCCGAGGGGGGATATGTCTAGACACCCCCATTTCGTCGTGGGGGATTTCCTTCGGGGTGCACACTCCGTTATGGTTCGTTGCGCTCGTACCCGCTGACCCCCAGGGAACCCCTCACCGTGGCCGACCACCGCGCTCCTAAGCGGCGTCAACGCAAGTCCACCCGGAGCGCACGCGCGAGCACTCGGGGCCGCTCCGCGGGCAAGCACCATCCGAGGGCGGCCAGATCCGGTCGAAGGGTGCCTCGAGGCTCTTATGCCCCCTCCTTGATCGGCGTCGCGGCGTTGGTCGCGGCGGCCACCGGCGCCATCAACCTCAGCGGACAGGCGGCCGCCGGTCAGCCCCAGTCAGACGCCGTGCAGAACGTCAGCAGGCTCACCGGCACCGACGCGATCCCGCTACAACGCGGGTCCAACCAGATCAGCCGGGACGCGCAGCGTCAGCAGCTCGAGGCGGCGAAGCAGCGCAAGCTACAGCAGGCCGCGGAGCAGGCAGCCGAGCAGCGCAACGCCGCTCTCGCGCAGCTGCAAGACAAGGCCAAGGACCGGTCGCAGGAGATCAAGCAGGACCTGTGGGTGCTGCCGACGTCCAACTATCACCTGACGGCGGGATTCGGCGACGTCAGTTACCTGTGGACGTCGTTCCACACCGGGCTCGACTTCGCCGCCCCCACCGGCACCCCGATCGTCTCGGTCGCCAACGGGACGGTCACTTACGTGGGCTATGACGGCTCGTATGGCAACAAGGTCGTCGTCACGCTCGACGATGGCATCGTGACGTGGTACTGCCACATGACCGAGTTCACCGTCAGCATCGGTGACCGGGTGCTGCAGGGTGAGGAGCTCGGCACTGTCGGCTCCACCGGCAACACCACGGGCCCGCATCTCCACTTCGAGGTGCATCCCGATGGCGGCGACCCGGTGGACCCAGAGCCCTTCCTTATCGACCACGGCGTCAACCCCTGACTCACTGGGCAGTGGCCGATCATCAAGCCGGTCACCGCGTCGAAGCACACGTGACGCAGAGGACCGCCCACGGTCGCACCGCGAGCCGCTCGTCGGGAATCGCCGTGGCACAGCCGTCGCAGGTGCCGTAGGTGCCGTCCGCCAGCTTCTGCTGAGCCCGTTGTACGTCGGCCAGCATCGCGCGAAGCCGGTCGTGGGAGCCGACCAGCGACAGCCGGTCAACAGCAGTGCTCGTGCCCTCGCCGATCCGCTTGCCGAAGGAGATCTCCCCCTGGTTCCCGGCGTGGGAGGCCAGCTCGGCGAGCGCGGACTCCAGGGCAGCCCGCTTCTGGCTGAGCACGGCCGCCAGATCTGCTGACATCTCCCCATGGTGACACCGCTTGCCGAGCCTGAGAACGGGCGTTTGGCTTAGGTTTCCGTTTGCGTCCGCACAGGCGTGCGCAGACCTGGCCGAGGCTGCGCGCCGGTTCGCTGAGCCCGTTCGCTACGCAAAGTGTGACGGTAACGCTGTCCGATGCCCTGCCGACTACCGGAACGTGACATTTTGCCGGCTGATCACACGACGACTTGGGACCGGCTTGCCGTCCGCAGGGAGTGTGCAATAGAGGCTGTCGCGCTTTGGGGGTTCCGCATCAGAGGGCTGGCTGGATCGTCGGGTCAGGACGTACGGGACGTCTCGTTCGTTCGTGGCATCGACAGGCTATGAATTGCCGTATGGAGCGGGGTTGGAACCGCCAAAGACAGCCTGTCGATGCATCGCGGACGCGTGGAACTGCAGCGGCATGGGTTCGGGGGTACCACACGATGATGAGAGCGCTGCCGGACCGCCGATCCCGGCCGGGCCTTGCAAAATGCGACGTTACGGTAGTCGGCCGGGTGGCGGTACAGCATGACCGTCACATTTTGTGGCCGAGCCAGCCCCTGCGGACCCGCCCGGCGCCGCTCGGACGGGTATCTGCGTGGCACGAGACGGCGCCATTTTGCGACAGCCTCTATCGCGCACGGTCTTGCGGACGTTGGCCGAGGGCTGGCGCCGGATCGGGGGCTACAGCTTCTCCACTGGTGCATAGCGCAGCAAGAGACGCTTGACGCCATTGCTACCGAAGTCGACGGCGGCGACCGCTTGATCGGCTTGCCCCTGCACGGAAACCACCGTCCCCATGCCGAACGAGTCGTGCACGACCCGGTCTCCGGGGGACAGGTTGGGCGTCGGGCGAGTCTGATTGGTCGAGTTGACGGTGGTGGTGAAGTTGGCCGCCGGCCGCTTGTCCACACGACGCGCACTGACCGATGACGGGGCCCAGCTGGTCTGCGCCGCTTCGGTGCGGCGCCAGTCGATCAGCGGCTCGGGAATCTCGGCGAGGAACCGCGACTGCGGGTTGTGCTGCGGTGCACCCCAGGCAGATCGCACGACAGCACGCGACACGTACAGGCGCTCACGGGCCCGGGTGAGGCCGACGTAGGCGAGCCGCCGCTCCTCCTCCAGCTCGTTGGCATCTCCGAGTGCGCGTACGTGAGGAAACACGCCGTCCTCCAGCCCGGTGAGGAACACCACAGGGAACTCGAGGCCCTTGGCGGTGTGCAGCGTCATCAAGGTGACCACACCCGAGCCGTCGGTGTCGGCGTCGGGGATCTGGTCGGAGTCGGCCACCAGCGCGACCCGTTCCAAGAAGTCGCCCAGCGATCCGGCGGGGTTGTCATCGGTGAACTCGCGCGCGACGGCCACCAGCTCGGCGAGGTTCTCCACTCGGGTCTCGTCCTGCGGGTCTGTCGACTCCTCCAGCTCCATGAGGTATCCGCTGCGCGACAGCACCGCCTCCAGCACGTCGTCAGCGGGAGCCCCCGAGTCGACCAACATCTGCAGGTCGTCTATCAGCGCAACGAATGCGTTTATCGCATTGAGCGACCTGGTGTTCATGCCTGGAGCTTCAGCCGCGCGGCGCAACGCGTCCCAGAACGTGATGCGCTCCTGACTGGCCAGCGCGGTCATGCACGCCTCCGCGCGATCGCCGATGCCCCGCCTGGGTACGTTGAGAATGCGTCGCAGCGAGACAGTGTCTGTCGGGTTGACCAGCAACCGCAGATAGGCGAGCGCATCACGGACCTCGCGCCGCTCGTAGAACCGGACGCCCCCGACGACCTTGTAAGGCATGCCGACGCGGATGAAGATCTCCTCGAACACTCGGCTCTGTGCGTTGGTCCGGTAGAAGATCGCCACTTCGCCGGGCTTGGCAGCTCCCCGGTCGCTGAGACTGTCGATCTCGTCTGCGACGAACTGTGCCTCGTCGTGCTCGTCGTCGGCGACGTAACCGACGATGCGGTCACCGTCGCCCGCGTCGGACCACAGGTTCTTGGGCTTGCGGTTGGGGTTGCGACTGATCACCGCGTTGGCCACCGACAGGATCGTCTGGGTCGAGCGGTAGTTCTGCTCGAGCACCACGGTGCGCGCGCTGGGAAAGTCGAGCTCGAACTGCAAGATGTTGCGGATCGACGCCCCGCGGAACGCGTAGATGGACTGGTCGGCGTCCCCCACCACCATCAGCTCGGCCGGCTCGACCGCAGGCGACTCGTCGTCGGAGGCGGACACGGGCTCCTTCGACTGGGCACCCAACAGATCGCCGTCCACCGTCCGCTTGGACGGGGACGGCCCGCAGAGCTCCCGGACCAAGGCGTACTGCGCGTGGTTGGTGTCTTGGTATTCGTCGACCAGCACATGCCGGAACCGGCGGCGGTGGGTCTCGCGCACGTCCGGGAACGCCTGGAACAGGTGCACTGCCCTCATGATGAGATCGTCGAAGTCCAGTGCGTTGGCCTCGCGCAACCGCGCTTGATAGCTCGCGTAGCACTCGGCGAACGTCTGCTCGAGGTGGTTCTTCGCACGCTTGGCCATCGCGTCGCTGTCGAGCAGCTCGTTCTTCGCATTGCTCACGTAGTTGAGGACCTGACGCGGGTTGTAGCGCTTCGGATCCAGGTCGAGATCGCGGCAGACCAGGGTCATCAGGCGTCGCGAGTCGGCGTCGTCGTAGATGGAAAACGTCGACTTGTACCCGAAACGAGAGATCTCCCGCCGCAGGATGCGGACGCAGGCCGAGTGGAATGTCGAGACCCACATGATCTTGGCCCGGCCGCCAACCAGCTCACCGACCCGCTCGCGCATCTCGGCGGCCGCCTTGTTGGTGAACGTGATCGCGAGGATGGAGCCGGGATGGACGCCTCGCTCGGCGAGCAGCCAGGCGATCCGCCGGGTGAGCACCCGAGTCTTGCCCGAGCCGGCTCCGGCCACCACCAGCAGCGGCGACCCTTCGTGCACGACAGCCGCTCGCTGTGACTGGTTGAGACCGGACAGGATCTCGTCAGGCGTGATGCGCCGTCGGCGGGCCTGCGCTTCCGCGCCGGCCTCTTCGCCGTCCGCGGGGTCGCTGACCGAGGCCGTTTGGACGGCGAGATCGGGGATCGGGAACATCACACTCATCGTGTCCCACAGCCTACGGCCGCGTGCGGACACCCTGGCCGAGCCACTCAGGAGCCGGCCAGCGGCGCGTCCCCCTCATGCACAGCGTCGTAGATGAGGTCCCGCAGCACATTGGCGTCCGAGTCGGTCATCGTCTTGTCGAGCGCGCGCAGCACCATCCTCAGCAGTACGTTGACCTGCCCGGGCCGGATGCCGAGCCGCTCCCGTGCCGCGACTGGGAGTGCGTCGTACTCGGTCCGCGAGAGCACGGTGACCGACTCGAGCACGTCGGAGTCGGTTCCCAACGCCTCGCGTACCGTGTCCCCGATCGTCTCCTCGTCCCGGCCGGGATCAACCGCCACCGACAGGTCCCGGGCAATCGGCGGCATCGTCGAGACGGGGCGGTACGGCTCGAGATCGAGCATCTGGCTGGCAACTCGCGGGTCGCCGGACCGGAGCAGTCGGATGTCTGGGATCCCCTTGCGAAGCATCAGCAAGCGGTCCAGGCCGAGCCCGATCGCCAGCCCGCTCCAGTCCGGGCCGAGTCCGCATCGATGCAACAGGGCCGTATCGGCCAGACCACATTCCGCGATCTCTACCCAGGGGTCGTCCCGACCCGGGTCACGGACGTCGACCTGCCGCCCGCCGACGGTATAGGGGTGCGGGCTTGACGTAAGGCGCCACTCGTGCCCCGGCAACAGGGTCTCGACGAGCAACCTGACCATCTGGCGCAGATCGTCCGGCTGCATCTCTGGGCCACGCACGATGCGCCAGATGTCGAGCTGGTGGGGAGTTCCCGTGTGCAGCCGGTCTATCGAGTCGCGGCGGTAACACATCCCGGGCACGGCCACGACCTGGTCGTCGAGGCGGTCCGCCGAGGGTGTCGTACTGATGGATCGCAGGGCAACGGGGATCGCCGCCGAGGTGTGGCTGCGCAGCATGCGGTCGGCGTCGACGTACCTCGTGTAGCGAGAGTCGCGGGTGACTGCGTGGGGGCTGTAGCCCAGCAATTCGTAGTTGTCCGCGACAGCCACGATCGCCGGTAGCCGAACGAGGCTTGCCGTGCATCCCCAGGCGTTGGTGAGTGCGTTGGTCGCATCGGCGACGAGCGTCTGCAATGCATGGGGACCGTTGGCGGGTTGGGTTAGGTCAGGTACGCGCAGCGCCTCGGCTAGCGCCTGCGCGGAAAGGGCATGAGGAACGGCATGAGCAGTGGTGGACATGAGATGACTCCTGACGGGTCCGAATCTGGTCGATGGGGACTCCCCCGACCAGGTCGTCCGTCAGGAGCAGCGCGTGACAGCACGCCCCGAGCGGCCGATCGCCGGTCGGGGGCGCATGAATCGCTGCGCTGCCGTACTCATGTCCCCAGGATAACCGTCCTGTCCACCGCTATTGGACTGCGTGGGGATGAACAGGCGCAGGGGCCCACCCAAGTAGCCTTCAGCGTTGTGACGAGCGTCGCCACAGATCTTGAGCGGCTGAACGACGGAGTCGAGCGTGTCCTGGCAGTGGTCGCCCACCCCGACGACGTCGACTTCGGCGTGGCAGGGACGGTCGCGACGTGGACGGACGCTGGAATCGACGTGACCTACTGCCTGTGTACAGACGGGCAGGCCGGCGGCTTCGACCCAACGACTCCGCGCACCGAGATCGCCAAGATCCGCCGCGATGAGCAGACCAACGCGGCCGAGGTCGTTGGGGTGACGGACCTGCGGTTCCTCGGCGGCATGGACGGGGAGCTCGAAGTCACTCGCGAACTGGTTCGCGACATCACAGCCGTGATCCGCGACGTACGCCCGCAGCGCGTGATGATGCCCAGTCCCGAGCGGGATTGGAGCCGCATCGGTCGCAGCCACCCGGACCACCTCGCTGCCGGCGAGGCGACGATCCGGGCGATCTACCCGGCGGCGCGCAACCCCTTCGCGTTCCCTGATCTGCTCGAGCAGGGGTTGGAGCCGTGGACGGTACAGCAGACCTGGGTGACGGCTCATCGGGAGGTCAACCTGTACATGGACGTGACGGACACGTTCGACCGCAAGCTGGCGGCCATCCTGGCGCACGTGTCGCAACATCCCGATCCGGCGGCCATCGAGCCCCGCATGCGAGGCTTCATGTCGGCCAACGCGCTTGCAGCCGGCTGGCCAGGTCGCCTTGCGGAGGCGTTCCTCGCCACGACCACCGGCTAGACCTCATGGAATGTTCCTGCGCTGCCGCCGCTCTCCCTGTGGCTTGAGGTCGGCGTCTGTGCCAACGCATCGCCCCTACCGCCGAACGCCGCTTGGTGCAACGATCGCAAGGTCGATGAAAGGCAGGCGGCATGGCCATCCATGAGATCCGGATCGACTGGAACAAGACACTGCTGGAGGAGCCGAACACTGGTCACAACCGCTGGCACCCCGACATCTCGCCAGTAGTGCGCTGTGAGCCGGGGGACGAGGTCGTCCTGGAGACGCGGGACGCCTTCGACGGGCAGATGGGCCCCGCCGCGACATTGCAGGCGGTCGCCGCACCCAATCTCGATGTCGTGCACCCGCTCACCGGTCCGGTCCATGTGGAGGGAGCCGAGCCGGGCGACCTGCTCGAGGTCGAGATCCTCGACGTCGAGCCCGACCGGTACGGCTACACGGTGCAGGTCCCGGGCTTCGGCTTCCTTCGCGACATGTTCCCGGAACCGTTCAAGGTCACCTGGGTCATCGCCGACGGTTGGGCAACGTCGCCCGAGCTGCCCGGTCTTCGGATCCCAGGCTCGCCCTTCATGGGCACCATCGGTCTGACGCCCGGGCATGCCCTGCTCGCCGCGACGGCTGAGCGGGAGCAGGCGCTGCTCGACCGCGGCGGCTTCGTGCTGCCGCCGTCGACCGCGTCCGCCGTGCCCGACGACCCGCATATCGCTGCGGAGGGGCTGCGAACGATTCCACCTCGCGAGCAGGCCGGAAACGTCGATATCAAGCAGCTCGGCAAGGGGGCCCGATTGCTCATTCCCGTGGACACTCCAGGCGCTCTGTTCTCAGCCGGCGACGCTCACTTCGCCCAGGGGGACTGCGAAACCTGTGGCACGGCCATTGAGATGCGCGCCACCCTCCGGGTGCGCTTCGGGCTGCATAAAGGCAGGGCCGCGGAGAAGGGTATCCGCGACTTGCGGTTCACCCGCGAGGACTACTATCTGCCGCCCGAGTACGCTGCACCGCGCAGGTTCTACGCCACCACCGGTATCTCGGTGACCCGGGACGGTGAGAACCGCGCCGAGGACGCAACCCTTGCGGCCCGGAACGCGCTGCTCAACATGATCGACCATCTGGTTGAACGCGGCTGGACCGGTCAGCAGGCCTATGCCATCTGCAGCGTCGCCGTCGACCTCAAGATCAGCCAACTGGTCGACGTCCCGAACATGCTCGTCTCCGCTTTCCTCCCCGAGGACATCTTCGTCGGCTAGCCCGTGGCGGCGCCTAGCCTGTGGGCATGCGGGTGGCGCGATCCAGGATGGACCTCGATGGCTGACGCCGACGACGTACGCTGCATCGCGCTGGCCCTGCCTCACGTGGTGGAGATCGAGAGCGACGGCTTCGACTTCCGGGTGGCCGACAAGGGGTTCGTCTGGTCCTACCCCGAGCGCAGACCGGGCAAGCCGCGGCTCATCCGGACCGACAGCGCGGTGCTGTTCGTCGGCGACGAGGCCGAGAGGCAGGCTCTTCTGCTCGGCGAGCCCGAGGTCTTTTTCACGACACCCGCCTACGACGGCTGGCCGCTGGTGATGCTGCGGCTGGCGGAGGTGAATGTTGAACGCCTGGTGGAGCTCGTGATCGACGCGTGGCGGATGCGCGCCCCGAAGGCGCTCGTCGGCGACCTTGACGAAGCCGACGACCCGTCGAGCGCAAGACGCGGCTAGGTCCTGAGTCGCGGAGGCGGCTCACCAGAAGACGGCTACCCCCACGTTGGCCAGAGTGAGACCAACGATCCCGACGAACAGGCCATCAGGGATGGTCGGCTTGCGCCGATTTGTCCAACACAGCAGCGCGACCACCAAAGCCACGGCGAACTTCACCTCGATCTTCGCGGTGCTCAGCTCGACCGAGTCATTGCTCTCGAGGACTCCCACCAGCAGCACACCAGAGACGATCTGAAGTAGTACCCC